>CANGDZ010000028.1 GCA_947452785.1 Comamonadaceae bacterium
AGCCCAAAACCCACAAAGCAGACGAACGACCAATTGGCGATCGAGCCACCGAGAAAGGTCCAGTCCACTTTGACGCAATCACCACTGCCCTTGAACACCAAGGGGATCACACGCTGCAGCGGGAAATTCTCGATCATGCCGTACAGATCGCGCCCGCAGGTCACGATTTCAGGTGGATACCACTGCAGCCAGCTTTGGCGTGCGGCCACAAAAGCCCCAAAACCCGAAACCAGCGTAATGAGCGCGCCGACCACGGCAATGGGGGCCCAGCGTTGCATGCGCCAACCCATTCCAGCCAATACCGCCACGCCAATCAAGGCGTAACGCTGCACGATGCACATGGGGCAAGGGTTCAGCCCCTCAACATGCTGCAAATACAAACCAAAAGCCAGCATGCCCACGCAGGCCAGGGCCATCAGGCCAAAAATCGGGCGAAAAGGAGGCGGCTTGAGGAACATGGGCTGAGTTTAACTTTCAGCGAAGGCACGTTCAATGACAAAAGCACCGGGCTTGGTGGTATTTCCTTCAGGCAGACCGTTCTTTTCGCACAAGGCTTTAAGATCGCGCAACATTTCGGGACTGCCGCAAATCATCACCCTGTCTTCAACCGGATTGAGCTTGGGTACGCCCAGGTCTTCAAACAGCTTGCCGCTTTCCATCAAGTCTGTCACGCGGCCTTGGTTTTTAAAAGGCTCACGCGTCACGGTGGGGTAGTACTTGAGTTGCTTGCTGACCATCTCACCCAGAAACTCGTTTTGCGGGAGCTCTTCGGTGATGTAGTCGTAATAGGCCAGTTCGCTGACTTGGCGCACGCCGTGCAGCAAGATCACTTCTTCAAAACGTTCATAGGTCTCCGGATCGCGGATGATGCTCATGAACGGCGCCAAACCGGTGCCGGTGCCAATCAGGTACAAGCGCTTGCCGGGCAACAAATAATCAATCAGCAAGGTGCCCGTCGGCTTGCGTCCGACCACGATGCTGTCACCCACCTGGATGTGCTGCAGCTTGGAAGTCAAAGGGCCGTCGGGCACTTTGATGCTCAAAAACTCCAAATGCTCTTCGTAATTGGCGCTGGCAATGCTGTAGGCGCGCAGCAGGGGTTTGCCGGTCTCACCGCGCAGGCCGATCATGGTGAAGTGGCCGTTCGAGAAGCGCAAAGCTTGATCGCGGGTGGTGGTGAAACTGAACAACCGATCGGTCCAGTGGTGAACGCTCAAGACGCGCTCTTCAAGAAATGCACTCATGACTACCCGTGTGATGGAGAAAAAGACAGGGTCTTCAAACCCTGTTGAAAGGAAGGACAGGACAAAGCTTGCTAAAGTGATGCCCTGTTAAGGGCTTGCAAGCGCCATTTTCATGGCCAACGGACGTCTCAAGAGGTCCGATTCTGCAGGTCCACTCCCATTTGTGGAAATACGAAGATTTTATATCCGTATAACCACAGCTTCTTTAGCGAAAATCAAAGGACTCGTCATGGCACGCACCGTCAACTGCATCAAACTGGGCATGGAAGCCGAAGGCATGGACTTTCCGCCCTACCCCGGTGAATTGGGCAAACGCATTTGGGAAGGTGTGAGCAAGCAAGCCTGGGCCGATTGGCTCAAGCACCAAACCATGTTGGTGAATGAAAACCGCTTGAACCTGGCCGATTTGCGCGCCCGCCAGTACCTGGCCCGTCAGATGGAAAACCATTTCTTTGGCGGCGGCGCCGACGCCGCTCAAGGCTACGTGCCGCCCCCTAGCGCCTAAAGTGCAGACCCCACGGGACCGCCGTATCGTCGTGGTCGGCGCGGGCATGGCAGGTGCCGCTGTCGCCTTCAGCCTGGCTCAGCGGGGCTGGCAAGTCCTGGTCTTGGAAGCCGCGCAGGCTTTGGGTGCAGGTGCGTCGGGGCTGCCCGTAGGCTTGGCCGCGCCGCATGTTTCGCCCGATGACAACGTGCTGTCGCGCATCACCCGTGCGGGCGTGCAAGCCACGCTCGAACGGGCAAAGACACTCACCCAAGCAGGATCACTCAACACCCAAGACTGGGGCTTGACCGGGGTGCTGGAGCACCGCATCAAAGGCAAACGCGAATTGCCCTCGGGCAAAGCGCTGCCCCAAGCGCAAGACAGCTGGAGCATCAATGCCAGCGCAGAACAGGTGGCCGCAGCCGGTTTGCCCCACTGCAGCCCAGCGCTGTGGCACAGCCAAGCGGCCTGGTTGCGGCCAAGACGCTTGGTGCAAGCCCAACTGGCCGCGCCCGGCATCACGCTGCGTCTGAGCTGTCCTGTGCAGCGCATCTCGCACAACCATGAAGGTTGGGCCTTATGGGATGCGCAAGGCACGCTGATCACACAAGTACCCGAGCTGGTGCTGGCCAGCGCCTTTGACACCGCCGCCTTGCTGCAAGGCTTGGTGGACAGCGAAGCGGGTGCTTTGCTGAGATTTCCGCTCAATCCCTTGCGCGGGCAAATCAGTTTTGGACGGATGGACGCCTTACCGTCAGCCACACTTGACCGCTTGCCGCCGTTTCCAGTGAACGGGCATGGCAGTTTCATCAGCGGCGTGGCCGCGCCTTTTGACGAGATTGGGCACTGGTTCATCGGCTCGACCTTTGAGCGCGACTGCAACCAAGCCCCGGTGCGCGCCGAAGACCATGCCGCCAACCAAACTCGGCTCAACACCTTGCTGCCGCCATTGGCCGAGGGTATGGCACCGGGCTTTGCACCTGAACACATTCAAGGCTGGGCAGGCCTGCGCTGCACGCTGCCCGACCGATTGCCTGCAGTCGGCCTGATCGACCCCCTGCGTTGGCCCGGCTTGCATCTGAGCACAGGCATGGGTGCGCGTGGTATCAGCTTGTCGGTGCTGTGCGGAGAGATCATTGCAACCGGCCTGGAAGGTCAAGCCCATCCACTGCCGCCCGAACTGGCCAAGCATTTGGCGGCGCAGCGCTTTGTCAAAGCGCCCAAACCTGGGCTGTCCCCTAAATTCACTGGCTGAGCCCTGATTTCAGAATAATGGCGGGATGAAACAAACAGATTTATCCCGCTGGAACACCATTTTGATCTTGGGCGGCGCAGCCATGATGCTCAGCCTGGCCATGGGCATGCGGCAAAGCTTTGGCCTGCTGCAGCCGCACATGATTCGCGACATTGGCATCACTGCCGCTGACTTTTCTCTGGCCATTGCCATCCAAAACATCGTCTGGGGAGCAACCCAACCCTTCATGGGCATCTTGGCCGACCGCCATGGCGCACGCCCCATCGCCCTCTTTGGGGTGCTGGTGTATGCCCTGGGTTTAGGCTTTGCCATGAACGCCACCTCGGCCTGGAGCGTCACCCTGGGCATGGGATTATGCGTGGGTCTGGCCCTGTCGTGCACGGCGTCGAACATCGCCATGAGTGTGACCGCCAAGACCGTCTCCCCCGCCAAGCGCAGCATGGCTATGGGCTCGGTCTCGGCGCTGGGCTCATTGGGCCTGACCCTGGCTTCACCCTTAGCGCAGCACTTGATCAGTACAGCAGGCTGGCAAACGGCCTTGGTCGGCTTTCTGGCGCTGGCCACCGTGATGCTGCCCGCCGCCTGGATGGCCAGCCGGGCGGACCAGATTGAAGTTCCCGCGCCGCTAGGGGCGGCCCAAACGGTAACCCAAGCCATTCAAGAGGCGCTGGGCCACAAAGGCTACGTAGTTTTGGCTATTGCGTTTTTCGTTTGCGGCTTGCAATTGGTGTTCATCACCACCCACCTGCCCACTTATTTGGACATTTGCGGCATCGACCCCAGCGTGGGCAGCACGGCGCTGGCCTTGGTGGGCTTGTTCAACGTGATGGGTTCTTACCTGTTCGGCTGGCTGGGCGGCTTGTATTCCAAACGCTTTTTGCTGGGCGGCATTTACGTGTTGCGCTCCATTTTTATTGCAGCTTACTTTGTGGTGCCCCCCACACCCACCAGCACCTTGGTCTTTGCTGCTGCCATGGGCACCTTATGGTTGGGCGTAGTGCCCCTGGTATCAGGCTTGGTGATTCATTTGTTCGGGCTTCGCTACATGGCCACTTTGTCGGGCGTGGCTTTTTTGAGCCACCAGGTCGGCTCGTTCATAGGCGCCTGGGGAGGCGGTTTGATTTACAGCCGCTTAGGCAACTACGACCTGGCCTGGCAAGGCGCCGTGGCCATTGGCTTGGCCGCAGGCTTGTTCCAAATGACCATGAATATCCAGCCTTCGGCCCGCATCGCAGCCGAACGCAGCACCGCAGCACCGGCTTAAAACTCGTCCTTATGCTCCAAAGGCATATATGTACAACCAATAAATTGTTTGTTTTGGCATAAAGAGCGACTAAAGTCGCGCCCATGATTGATTTGGGTTACGTGATTGCAGGTTTCTTCGTCGGCACCATCGTGGGCCTGACGGGCGTGGGCGGCGGCTCCTTGATGACGCCTTTGCTGATTTTTTTCTTTGGTGTCAAGCCATATATGGCGGTCGGCACCGATTTGCTGTTTGCAGCGTTCACCAAGCTGGGTGGCACGCTGAGCTTTACCAGCCAACGTATCGTGCCCTGGCGCGTGGTGGGCCAACTGAGTCTGGGCAGCATCCCAGCCGCACTGCTCACCCTATACGTCTTGCGTCAGGTCGGCCCGGCCAACCCCGCGGTGCAGTCTTTGATGACCAGTACCCTGGGGGTGGCACTGCTGCTGACGGCGGCGGCCACTTTGTACAAGGCCTTGCGCGGCAAGTACACTCCACGATCGATTTCTGCCGATGAGTTGGCGCAGGCCACCGTTCCTCGTCACTGGAGCTTTCCCATTCTCTTTGGCGCCTTGATTGGTGCCTTGGTCACTTTGACCTCGGTGGGCGCTGGCGCGATTGGTGTGAGCGTGTTGCTGGTGCTGTTCCCCAAATTGCCCTTGCCGCGCATTGTGGCGGCGGACATAGCCTATGCCGTGCCCCTGACGATGGTGGCCGGTTTGGGTCATGCCTCGCTCGGCTCAGTGGACTGGCCTTTGCTGCTCAAGTTGTTGGCCGGTTCCTTACCGGGCATTTGGCTGGGCTCGAAGCTGATGCACCGCACACCCGAAAAATTGATACGCGCTTTGCTCTCAGTCCTTCTGGCCTGGGCAGGCACCAAACTGGTTTTGATTTGAAAATTTGACATGTACCAATACACAGAATTTGATAAACAGTTCGTGCGCGCCCGCGCTGCACAGCACCGCGACCAATTGGAGCGCTTTCAGTCGGGTCAATTGAGTAGCGATGAATTCAAGCCCCTGCGCCTGCAAAACGGCTGGTATGTGCAGCGTTACGCACCCATGCTGCGCGTGGCCGTTCCTTACGGCGAAATCTCGGCGGCGCAATTGAGCGTGCTGGCACGAATTGCGCGTGAATTCGACACCCCTGACGCCGAACTGCTTGCCACGGCCCAAGCCACGCAAGACAAACTGCCCGGCCTGGCACCCAAGCTGACCACCAACTACGGTCACTTCACCACCCGTCAGAACGTGCAGTTCAACTGGATTCCTCTGTCGCAATCGGCCGACGTGATGGACCTCTTGGCCAGCGTGAACATGCACGGCATTCAAACCAGCGGCAACTGCATCCGCAACACCACCACCGACGAGTTGGCCGGTGTATCGGTAGACGAAGTGGTCGATCCCCGTCCCTACGCTGAGCTGATTCGCCAGTGGAGCACGCTGCACCCCGAGTTCGCCTTTTTGCCGCGCAAGTTCAAGATCGCCATCACCGGCGCCTCACAAGACCGCGCCGCCATTGGCTGGCACGACGTGGGCCTTCAAATGGTCAAGAATGCCGTAGGCGAAGTCGGCTTCAAAGTGCTGATCGGCGGCGGAATGGGCCGCACCCCCGTCGTGGGCTCGCAGATTCGCGAGTTCCTGCCTTGGGATCAGATCATGAATTACCTCGAAGCCGTGATCCGCGTCTACAACCGCTGGGGCCGCCGCGACAATTTGTACAAAGCGCGCATCAAAATTTTAGTGAAGGCCGAAGGCCAGCGCTACTTTGACGAAGTCGAAGCTGAATACACCCAAATTGTTGAAAAAGACGGTGGACTGCACACCATCCCGCAAGCCGAATTTGACCGCGTGGCCGCCTGCTTCTTAGCCCCTGCGCTTAATTTGAAGCAAAACACCCCTGAATGGGCCGCCAAGGCGGAGGCCGATGTGAGCATCGAAGCGGCCAAGACTCCCGCCTTTGCCCGCTGGATCGCGCAAAACGTGGTGCCCCATCAGAACCCTGCCCTGCGCGCAGTCAAGTTATCGTTCAAACGGGTGGGCCAAGCCCCTGGCGACGCCACCGCCGATCAGCTGGACGCGGCCGCCGCATTGGTTGCCAAGTTCTCTGCCGGCGAAGCCCGTGTGACACACACGCAAAACCTGGTGCTGCCTTGGGTGCGCCTGGACCAATTGCACGCCTTGTGGCTTGAGGCCAAGGCTTTGGGCTTGGCCCAGCCCAATATCGGTCTGTTGACCGACATGATTGCCTGCCCCGGCGGCGACTATTGCTCGTTGGCCAATGCCCGATCCCTGCCACTGGCTGCGGCCATCACCGAGCGTTACCAGGACTTGGATGAGCTCGATGATCTGGGACACATCGACTTTCACATCAGTGGCTGCATCAACTCCTGCGGTCACCATCACTCAGGCCATATCGGTATTTTGGGTGTGGATAAAGACGGCAAAGAGTGGTACCAGGTCACGCTGGGCGGCTCAGACGGCAAAGACCTGTCTGGCCCCACGGTCCCTGGCAAAGTGGTCGGCCCCTCGTTCTCGTCGTTTGAAGTGCCTGATGTCATCGAAGCCGTTTTGAACACCTACAAAGCCCTTCGCCAGCCCGCGCTAGGGCGCCACGAATACTTCATCGAAACCCTGCACCGTGTCGGCCAAGACCCGTTCAAAGCCGCAGCCAACGCGGCCCGCCACCGCGCAGCCGATGCCCAGACCGCCTGAGCGCCGGGAGAACAGACCATGAAAATCATCACCGCCCAAGAACACCAAACCTTTGAATCCCCAGCCTTGCTGGTTTTGGCCAACGATGTGGACCCCCGCACACTGGACCTGAACGGCGTCAATCGCATTGATCTGGTGTTTCCTAAATTTACCGATGGCCGTGCTTACAGCCAAGCCTTTTTGTTGCGCCGCCGCCTGGACTTTACTGGCGAGTTGCGCGCCACCGGCGACGTGCTGATCGACCAATTGGTGCAAATGCAGCGTACCGGCTTTGACGTGGCCGTACTCAAAGATGGCGTGGACGCCTCGGCGGCCCAGCGCCAGTTCGAGCGCTTTGCGGGCTTTTACCAAGGCTCGGCCGTCGAGACACAACCCCAGTTCGCCAAGGCCGCCTGATGACCTCCAGCCTCATTGCCTCACGCGGCGCACCGGCCAAAGCCACAGAACAGAACGCCAAGGCAAGCCCTGACTTTGCCGCCAAGCTGGCCGAAACCCAGGCCTTGCTGCAACGCGCAGCCGCCGAATTTGCGCCCGTGACTCAGGCGTCCAGTCTGGGCGCGGAAGACGTGGTGATCACCCACCTCATCAACAACCTACAGCTGGACATCCCGGTCTTCGTGCTGGAAACCGGCGCATTGCACACTGAAACTCTGGCCTTGTTGGAACGCACGCAGGCGCATTCGCGTGCGCCAATCCATGTGTTCCGCCCGGGGCATGAATCGGTCATTAAGTTTGTGCGCGACAAAGGCCAAGACGCGATGTACCAAAGCATCGAGCTGCGCAAGGCCTGCTGCAGCGTGCGCAAGATGGAGCCCCTGGCCCGCGCCCTGAAGGGCCAAAAGGCCTGGATCACCGGTCTGCGCCAAGAGCAATCCCCAGCCCGTGCCGAGGTGCCTTTGCTCGACGAGAGCGAAGTGGCCAGCAAAGCTTTGTACAAGTTCAACCCACTGGCCCGCTGGACCTGGGGCGACGTGTGGCACTACATCGCCGACAACCAAGTGGACTACAACCCGCTGCACGACCAGTTTTTCCCGAGCATCGGCTGCGCTCCCTGCACCCGTGCCATCAGCCTGGGCGAAGAGTTCCGCGCTGGCCGCTGGTGGTGGGAAGACGAAGCAGCCAAGGAATGCGGCCTGCACGTCAAAAGCTGATTTGTTGCCAGTGGGTCAAGGTGCACAGCTTGATCTTAAAAACGCCTTGAGCACATAAAGAAAACGAGAAGAACGAATGAACGCCATGACACAACCCGAGTTGCACACCCTGAGCAACGCCCATCTGGACGCGTTGGAAGAAGAAACCATCTTCATCTTGCGTGAAGTCGCAGCCGCATTCGAGCGCCCTACCCTGCTGTTTTCGGGCGGCAAGGATTCGCTGGTCATGCTCAAGTGCGCTGAAAAGGCCTTTGGTGCAGGCCGCATTCCCTACCCGCTCTTGATGATCGACACCGGCCACAACTTTCAGGAAGTGACCGATTTCCGGGATTCACGCGCCAAAGAACTGGGGGCTGAATTGATCGTGCGCAACGTCGAAGACTCGATGAAGCGCGGCACGGTGCGCCTGGCCCATCCGGGTGAGAGCCGCAATGTGCACCAATCGGTCACGCTGCTCGAAGCGATTGAAGAGTTCCGCTTTGACGCATTGATCGGCGGCGCACGCCGTGACGAAGAAAAAGCCCGCGCCAAAGAACGCATCTTCAGCCACCGCGACAGCTTTGGCCAGTGGCAGCCCAAGGCCCAGCGACCTGAGTTGTGGACCTTGTTCAACACCCGCCTGCAACCGGGTGAGCATTTCCGTGTTTTCCCCATCTCCAACTGGACCGAGCTCGATGTATGGCAATACATTGCCCGCGAAAAAATTGCCCTGCCCTCGATCTACTACACCCACAAACGCGAGGTGGTCGACCGCCGCGGTTTACTGGTGCCGGTGACTGAACTGACACCGCCCAAAGACGGCGAAGAAGTGGTCACCCGTGACGTGCGCTTTCGTACCGTGGGCGACATCACCTGCACTTGCCCCGTGCAAAGCACAGCCTCCACGCCCGAACAGATCGTGATCGAAACATTGGCCGCCGATGTGAGCGAGCGCGGCGCCACGCGCATGGACGACAAGACCTCTGAGGCTTCGATGGAGAAGCGCAAAAAAGACGGTTACTTCTGATCAAGAGAACAAAAACATGAGCAATACCCCCCACTTCTCTGCCACATCCTTAGAAAGCAACACGCAAACCGCGTTGCGATTCATCACCTGCGGCTCCGTTGACGACGGCAAGAGCACGCTGATTGGCCGCCTGCTGGTAGACACCAAGGCCGTGCTGCAAGATCACCTGGCCGGCGTACAGCGCTCGGGCGAGACCGATTTGGCCCTGTTGACCGACGGTCTGTCTGCCGAGCGCGAGCAAGGCATCACGATTGACGTGGCCTACCGCTACTTCAACACCGAAGCGCGCAAGTTCATCATTGGCGATGCGCCCGGTCACGAACAATACACCCGCAACATGGTCACCGCCGCCTCCAGCGCCGACGCGGCTGTGGTGCTGGTCGATGCGATCAAGCTCGACTGGGCCAACCCCGACTTGCAACTGCTGCCGCAAACCCGCCGCCACTCGCTGCTGGTCAATCTGCTGCGAGTGCCGTCGGTCGTGTTCGCCATCAACAAGCTCGACGCCGTGGCCGATGCGGCGGTGGCCTACAAAAACATCGCCGGCGCCTTAGAAAAGTTCGCCAAAGAGGCGGGGATCACCATCACCGCCATGGTGCCCATTTCGGCCCTCAAGGGCTGGAACGTGGTGGACACCGAGAACAATGGCCAGGGCGACTGGTGTGGCTACACCGGCCCCAGCCTGCTGAGTATCCTGGAAACATTGCCCGTGACACCGGCCGAGACCGATGTGGCTTTCAGCTTCCCGGTGCAGTGGGTCGAAAAATTCCATGATTCCGGCGTCACGACCCAAGGCCGGCGCGTGTTTTGGGGCCGCGTCGCCACGGGCAGTATTGAGCCTGGGCAGAAGATCAAGGTCTTTCCGAGCGGCCAGACCGCTGTGGTCTCGCAAGTGCTGAGCGCCACCCGCCAACCGCAAAACAAGGCCGCAGGCCACAGCGCAGGCATCGTGCTCGACCGCGAAGTCGACGTCTCACGCGGCGACTGGCTGTTGGCTTCTGAAGGTAGCCCTGAAGGCCAGCGTCAGCTGAACACCACCGTCGCCTGGATGGACGACGAACCGCTGGTGGCCGGGCGCTTGTACTGGGCGCTGCACGGTCACCGCTGGGTCAAGGTCAAAGTTCAGCGCGTGGTGCACCGCCTAGACGTCAACACCCTGGCCGAGGAAGAAGCCACCGAGCTGGCGCCCAACGCCATTGGCCATGTCATCTTGGCCCTGCAAGAGCCGCTGGTGACCTTGCCATTTGCCCAGTCGCGCATTTTGGGGGCCTTGGTCTTGGTGGACACCGCGACGCATAAAACCTCAGGCGCCGTGTTGGTGAACTGAAAACCATTAAAATCCAGGGTTAGTCGCCTTACCCACTCACGAGCGAGGCCGACCCTTTATTCGATTGCCATGACATGACCCACGTAGTTTCAGAATCCTGTATCCAGTGCAAATACACCGACTGTGTCGATGTCTGCCCGGTAGATTGCTTCCGTGAAGGCCCGAACTTCTTGACCATCGACCCCGATGAGTGCATCGACTGCGCAGTGTGCATTCCTGAATGCCCGGTCAATGCGATATACGCCGAAGAAGACCTTCCAGCCGATCAACAACACATGACCAAGCTGAATGCCGAGTTGGCTTTGTTGCCGACCTGGAAAAGCATCACCAAGCGCAAAACGCCCATGCCTGATGCTGACAACTGGAAAGACAAAACTGGCAAGTTGACCGAACTGATCCGTTAACTTACCCATGAACGCGCTGATCGAAACCGATGCCTTGGTGATCGGCGCGGGCCCAGTCGGCTTATTCCAAGCCTTTCAACTGGGTTTACAAGGCATCTCCTGCCATATGGTCGACGCCCTGCCGCACACCGGCGGGCAATGCACTGAGCTGTATGCCGACAAGCCGATTTACGACATCCCTGGCATTCCGCTGTGCACAGGTCGAGAACTGATCGCGCGGCTGACCGAGCAACTCCAACCCTTTCCCCCTACTTTTCATCTGAGCCAGCAAGTCAGCACGCTGACGCGTTTGCCTGATGCGCGCTTTGAGGTGGGCATCTCTCAAGGCCAGTCTTTTGTGACTCGCTGCGTGTTCATTGCGGCCGGTGTGGGCGCCTTCGTGCCCCGGCGTTTGTCTGTCAACGGCCTGTCAAATTTTGAAGAGCAACAGGTTTTCCATACGCTACCGGCTGATCTCCAGTTGCATGGTCAACACCTGTTGGTGGCGGGCGATAACGACATCGCTCTGGCTACCGCCATCCAAGCTGCAATTCAGGCTATCGACCGCCCCGCCAGCGTCACCCTGATGCACCGGCGTGACCAATTCCAAGCCAGTTCCGAACTGGTGGACACCATGCGCCAGTTGTGCAGCCAGGGCTTGATGCGCTTTGTGGCGGCGCAACCCACGGCCTGCGTGATTGAGAACCAACGACTCACGGGTCTGGAGGTCTTAACTGCGCAAGGCGAGACCGAAGTTCTGCCCGCCGATGTGGTCGTGGCCAGCCTGGGCCTGTCGCCACGCTTGGGGCCGCTGGCGGACTGGGGCTTGGCGCTGGAGCGCAAGCAGCTGCCGGTGCAGACCGACACCTACTCGACGCATGAAAGAGGAATTTTTGCGGTGGGTGATATCAACACCTACCCCGGCAAAAAGAAGCTCATCTTGTGTGGCTTTCACGAGGCCACCTTGGCCGCCTTTGCTGCCGCCGCTTTGCTCCACCCCGAGCAAAAGACCCTGCTGCAATACACGACAACTTCTACCCTGCTGCACCAGCGGCTGGGCATCGCTTAAAATACATATCGCGCCGCAATTTTGCGGTGCATTCGCTAGGGGTGTTGCGGTTCGTTCTGAGCTGCGACTGAGAAAGTCCCTTTGAACCTGATTGAGGTAATCCTCGCGCAGGGAAGCTTGTCTGATACAGCAACGCAGCCATTCCATTCAGTTGGCCTGCGCCTTCGCTTTAGCAACCAGCCGACCTGCCATAACGTTAAAGGAAACGTCATGGCATATCATCCGTTAAATTTTCACTCGCCCATTTTCAAGCGCACCCGCACCCATGCGGCCACGCTGCTTTGTATCGCCTCTCTCGGCAGTGCGTTGGCGCAAAACACCACGCCAGAAATCACCATCACCAGCCCTTCGCCGCAACAGGTCAGCGGTTTTGGAGATGTGCCTCTGGCCAAAGCACCGTTCAGTGCCATCAACATCGACAACCAAACGCTGCGCGACCTCGGCGCCACGCGCATCTCTGACGCCTTGCGCTTGGACGCCAGCGTCACTGACAGCTACAACTCGCCGGCCTACTGGGACATGTTGAGCGTGCGCGGTTACACCCTGGACAACCGCTACAACTACCGCCGCGAAGGCTTGCCGATCTCCGCCGAAACCATGATTCCCATGGAAAACAAAGAGCGCATTGAACTGCTCAAAGGCACCAGCGGCATCCAGGCCGGCACCAGTTCGCCCGGCGGTTTGGCCAATTTCGTGGTGAAGCGCGCGCCCACAGGCAACGACGAAACCATCCGTGCCGTGACAGCCATCTATGGCAACGGCAAAAGCAGCAGCATCGCGCTGGACTTGGGTGGTCGTTTTGGCGAAAGCAAAGAATTCGGCTACCGCTTCAACACCGCCTATGAAGACCTGAACCCTTACATCAAAAACACCCAAGGCCACCGCAAGCTGGTGGCCTTGGCCATGGACTGGCGCATGACGGCAGACAGCAAGCTAGAGTTTGAATTGGAAAAGAGTGAGCGGGAACAAATTGGTGTGAACGGTTACAGTTTGCTGGAGAATCCTAATAATCCTGCACGCATGCCCAGCCTTCCAGGAACTGTGAATGGGACACAAAATTTAACCCGACAAGCCTGGTCAGTACCTGGCGTCTTTGCCGCAACGACCGGATCAATTCGCTTCAAACAAAACCTAGGCAATGGCTGGCGCTGGACAACACAATATGGCGCGCAACGCCTTCGCTCGGACGACCGACTGTCCTTTGCCTTTGGTGCAACCCTCCCCAATGGGACTTGGCTGGGTGACCGCTTTGCCAAAGATGGCAGCTTTGATCTTTACGACTACCGCAGCGACAATGAGCGCCGCTTAACGGACACGCTTCAAACCTCCATTGATGGCAGTTTAGTGATTGCGGGTTTCAAACACCAGTTGATGCTGAGCGCTATGCGCAGCCGTCAACTCGATCGCCTTGAACCCACGCAACTCTACAGCTATGCAGGAACAAGTACGGGCTTTGGAGGCGCAGTACCCGCTCAGGTCCTGAATCAAACTTACTACAACACCAATCGCAGCGAATACAGCAATGAGCTGTCCGCCACAGATGGGATAGAACTATCAGCACGAACAAAGGCGTGGGCCGGACTGCGCTTCACCCGCAGTGATCGCAGCACCGTCTCGCTCGATCCATCGAACCCCAATCCTGTCAATCAACAAACAGAATTCAATACACCCTGGATCGCTTTGTCCCACGAGTACGACGCGGGTTCCACCGTTTACGCTTCGTACGGCGAAGGCGTTGAGTTGTTTGCTGCACCCAACAACGCCAACTACACCAATGCAGGGAAATTTCTCGGGGCTCAGCGCAGCAAGCAAGTGGAAGTAGGCCTCAAGGGTAAAACCGGTCAGCACTTGAGCTGGAATGCTGCAGTGTTTCATATCGATCGGCCTCTGGCTTATGACTATGCCTATGCTCGGGTTGTGGACGGAAAGCAAACCCATGATGGACTGGACGCAGGTCTTCAATGGACGCAGCAACAGTGGCTCGTGTCAGGCCAGGCGCAATGGCTTCATGCGCGAATTTCTGGCACCACCGTCGACACGACTTTGAATGGCACTCAACCCCTCAACGTCCCAGCGATCACACTTCGTGCCCTTGCTCAATACCGGTGGGCTGAAGTCCCCGGTCTGCGCACCAGCCTGCGCCTGAACCACGAAGGCGAGCGACGCGTCTTGGAAGACGGCAGCATCAATCTGCCGGCATGGACCACGCTCGATTTCGCGGCGCATTACGACACCCGCATTCAAGGCACACGCGCCGAATGGACGCTGGGTATCGACAACCTGACGGACCAACATTACTGGCGTGAATCACCCAAGCAATTTGGCCACTACTACCTCTACCCCGGCGCTCCTCGTACTGCCCGAATCAGCGTCAGAACCAGCTTCTAAAAGTGGTGCGCAGACTTCGCAAAAAATCTGCGCCTCACTGGAGAATCGCTAAATTTTGACGCTATAATTCAAGGATTGTTCCTCAATAGCTCAGTTGGTAGAGCGCCGGACTGTTAATCCGTAGGTCCCTGGTTCGAGCCCAGGTTGAGGAGCCAAAAAATCATCGATTTAGCCCGCTTTTTGCGGGCTTTTTCGTTTCTTGGAACTATTTGCGACATGGTTGCAGCACTGACCCCCAAGTACTCCGCTATTTCTGCTGTGGCATGCCATGCTCTTCTAGGAGACCGTCATGGTATGAAGCACGCACGGCCTAAGTTCAGAACCGCGAAGTTCTGGAATTCAGATGGATATGGAAACGCGATCTGAATGCACCGCAAGCCCGACCAACCTTTCAGGCTTGGCCGGGCTTGTCTTTAAGAAGGATGCAAAAACTCATGGTTAAAGCCCATGAGCGCCAAACGTCGTTTGCGAAGTGCGCATCCGCGATGTCGTCTGTCAGCTTTGGACCAATGCGAAACCAGCGTTGTCGTAGCGGTCCAGCCACCATAGGCGTCCGTCAGCGTAGCCGTTGGTGACGGCCGCATAGACACAGAGAACCTCAGAAAAGGCCCCGCTCACCACTTCGCAATGAGCAGAGTGACGAAAGCCCTCGGGGCACAGAGTGCCTGGGCCGGAAGGCGGTGTGGGTGGACAGATGCAACTGTCTAACACGTGGTTATGCGCTAAAAGCGTTACAGCAGGCACCAGTTTGCCGTATGTCTTTGTTGCAGCGAGATAACCGAACCCGTTACTGCCCGCAACGCCAACCGCCCCTTTGCTGAAAGCCTGGTACTGGTGATTGAGGTGGCCCAGTTGCACAGCAAACACGAACCCACCAAATCCACCCGGCTGATCAGCGTTAAAACTGATGTTGACACCGGGGTTGCTGCCATGGCTGTATGCCAAGATCCCGGTGCACCCGGTGACTGACCCCGGGACAGAAGCCGGAATGATGTTGGCAAAAGTGACTCGGTTTTCGATACGCAGTTTCAATACAAAAACCTGCACACCACTGCTGGTGGCGGGACACAGGTCATCCAAGAGCGTTTCAACGTAGGCCGAACCGGCGGGCACGGAGGTCATGTCCCCCTCTCCGCGGTAATCGGACGGCGGAATCTGGAACCCACCGCCAGGGCTCATGCGCTGAAGTTCGCCACCGGAGAGGCCAAAGAGTTCCAAACGCAGTTTGACCCAGCCCGCCGCGAGACCGACATCGGGATAAGCCAGCGCCGTGTTGAAGAATGCGCTGGCCTCGTTGTTACGGCAGAAATCCCACCATCCCTCCATCCTGGCCGGGTTCGCTGGCAGATCTCGCGCAGGAAGCTTGAACGCAACCTGGCCTCCCGTAGTTTGGGGCCCCAGTGCAACGCTGCCCCGGTGCCACACCTCATGTCCACCAACATTAACGATTTCTGTGTAGATGCGTGACAGGGGAGTCAAAACCACATGCCAAGGCTCGCCTGGCTCTATGGGCGTGCCGTCCTCTTGCACATGTTGATAGGACCAGCGAAAGTGAGTCACCCCGGCCAGACCGAGACTGGAACTGAACTCCACATGGGGCGAGAGGACGTCGCCGAAGGCGTGCGGCATGGGACCCAAGCCATTGGGCATGCTTAGCGCTTCGGTCGTGCCGTTGGTTTTGATCGCGCCAAGCCAAGTGTCGCCAATTCGCTCCACCAAGACGGACCCCTCGGGAATATCCGTTTCGGGCGCTGCTGCATGAACGCGTGGATCCGTAACATGCAACATCACGTCACTGCCGCAAGCGTAATTCCACCAAGTGTGGCACCGTACACTGGGTTTGTAGACTGGCGTCCACGCGTTGTCGATCCAGTAATCCACCCAGAGGTAAAGATCGGGGTGGTCGCCGAAGGGGCAGTACCAAACGTTGGTGTCAAAGATGCCCTGCGCATCGGAATAAGCAACCGTTCTTTCCCATGAACGCAACAGAGGCCACAACCAAGGCCAGTGCCAGTACCAAATGCAGAGCACGGGCCACACTGCTTCAAAATGCAGGGCAAGCGTGTTGCGCACCACCAAGGATGAAGTCGACAAAAGCTGAACCCGCGAGTTTTGCGTCAGTGCTTTTTCCAGGAGTTTGCCCGCCGATTCCAGATCCAACTGATGCAAGTAAGCAGGTGGCTCAGGCTGAGGGTTAAGACGGTTGAGGACATTCGTGGTTTGCCCGGTATTCAACCGCATAATGTGCGTCGGCATAATAGGGCCGGCCTCGAACTGTGGGCCTGGGCCTGGGTCGGGATCGGGAATAGGAATCCAAGTGCGGTCGAGGATTTTCAGCAGATCGTCGCGCAGCTTGAATATTTTGGCATTGGGAATACGCTTCAAAATGTTCCACATGGCGTCCACTTCGCAGATGTGAACGCGGGCGTGAGGAAGGGGCAAATCCTGTTCTGCGCCCCCAACGTGGGTGGGAACCAGCACGCGACCGCGTACCCTGCACATTCTGATCCAGCAACGCCAGAGACTCTCTGGGATGGGCCTTAACTCAACGTGTCCCGTGGCGCCCGGGATCCACGACGGCTCATAGGCTCGCATGCGTTCCATCACGGCCAAGTTGACTTCCTCTTCGCCCTCCCCAGTGGGCGGCGTCGAGGCAATGAACAAGCGCAAGTCCTTGCGACCTCCCGCTTCGCCCTTGAGGGTTACTTTGGCATTGCGTACCGGGCTTGAGGCCAATAGTCGACCCGAGCGGGTAAAGAGATAGGCTGTGATCGGAATATCGGTTTCTGGTTTGCGATCAAAATCTACAGAAAAGATAAAAGTGACGTGATTTGATTTTTCTTCCATGCCCAACTCCTGTAAGGGTTATCCAAATTAGTGCAGCCCTTGCATGGCAGCACTAAGCAAGAATGTCCGAGACGAAGCATGAGCTCTGTGCGATGGAATACAAAAGTTAACTTAAATAACAACTTTCAAGCAGCGATGGTGTATGGGTTGGAATGGCAGGATTGATTTCCAATGCGAACAATTATCATTTGCAAGTGATTTTAAATTTCTGCAAATGGATCGCCAAAGCACAAAGCATGGCGTTACAGCGGCCATGACTACGGAAAACCCTTAGGCACAGAGCCCTGTTCGCTGTTGCATGCGGGGTCGCTGTGCACCATACTTTCCTCATGAATTTTGAATCAGGGAGCCGCCCAAAGGGCGCAAAAAACAAGTACGGCAGTGCCCTCTTATGACACCTGCCGTCCACCCACCCAGTCTCAAATCGATAGACGCCATCACCGCCGCATTGGCGGACGTAGGCTACATTTCAACCCGGCAGATTTCCACAGCGATTTACCTGGCTCACCATCTGCGCAAGCCGGTGCTGATTGAAGGACCGGCCGGCGTCGGCAAGACCGACCTGGCGGTCTCGGTCGCCAAAGCGCTGGGGTTTGCACTGCTGCGGCTGCAGTGCTACGAAGGCCTGGACGACAGCAAGGCGCTGTACGAGTGGAAGTACGGCAAGCAGTTGCTCTACACGCAAATCCTGAAGGAAAAGATCGGTCACCTGGTAGACGCTGCCGACAGTCTGCAAGGCGCTTTCAGCAAGCTGGCCGTCTTCCAAGACCTGTTCTTCTCTCGCGATTTTCTGGAACCGAGGCCTCTGCTGCAGGCCATGGAGCAGCCAGGCGGCAGCGTGCTGTTGATCGATGAAGTGGACAAGTCTGAAGAGTCTTTCGAGGCCTTGCTGCTCGAAGTGCTGTCCGACTACCAAGTCACGATCCCCGAGATCGGCACGATCCGGGCCCAAGTGCCGCCACTGGTGGTACTGACCTCCAACAACACCCGTGAACTGGGCGACGCGCTCAAGCGACGTTGCCTGCATCTGCACATCGGTTTCCCTGACGCCGATCTCGAACGCCGGGTGCTGCGCGCCAGGGTTCCTGACATCACCGAACATCTGCTGAGCCAGTTGGTCTCGTTCGTTCAGTCGCTGCGCAACGAGAACATTCGCAAACCGCCATCGATCGCGGAATCGGTGGATTGGGCCCGCACGCTGCTGCTGCTGCATGCGCCCATGCTCGACGAAACCTTGGTTCGCGACACCCTCAATGTCCTGCTCAAGCGCGAGAGCGATATCCAAGAAATGCAAGGCCGGCTTGCGGCCCTGACATTGGCTGCGCGGAAACAGTCTGAGGCCGTCCAACCCGTTGGGGTTGATTGATGGAGGGGAGTCTGGCGGGGTTTGTGCGTGCATTGCGTCTTGCCGGGGCACACGCCTCCCCCTCGGAAACGATCGATGCTGCGCGAGCGATGGCACTGATCGGCTTTGAGGATCGCGCGAGCCTGAAGGCCTGTCTAGGCCTTGTGTTGGCCAAGTCGGTCGAAGAAAAAGTCATTCACGACCGGGTCTTTGACCTGTATTACAGCTTGCCCACCGCACCCGACGACGCGAGCACCAACAGGTCGCAGGACTTCACAGATCAAAAAGCCCTTGGCCGCATCCGCACGGGAGACTCGCAGATCAATGCCTTGCTGGACTTGGCCGACAGCAACAAGGGGCGCGATGCCCTGCACACGGCACTCAGGCGCGCGGCGGAGCAGGTCGGTGTCGATGACATCCGTTTTTCGTCACAGACTTCTTTTTTCGTGCGCGAGATGCTCGCCACAATGGGCATGGCGCCACTGGAGGCGCGTCTGCTCGAGCTCTTGGGCATAACCTCAACCCAGGCACAGGACGAGGCCGCCGCACTGGGCGCCGCACGCGACTTGTTGCAACGCCAAGCACGCGCATGGGTTGGACAGCGGTTCGCACTTTTTGGTCAACCCTCCACTGAAAATTTCATGGCCGAGGTCGCGGTCAGGCGGCCACTGGGACGGATGGGTCCACCCGACATAGAGCGCATGAAAGTCGCGGTTGCCCGAATGGCCAAGCGCCTGGCGGCCAAGCATTCTCAGCGGCGACGCATCCGACTGCAGGGCCAGCTCGACTTCAGGCGCACGTTGCGTGCCAACGCAGGCCATGATGGCGTGCCGGTCAAGTTGAGTTTCAAACACAAGCGACGAGACAAGCCCCGTTTGGTCGTGGTCTGCGATGTTTCAGGCTCGGTTGCAGCGCATGTGCGTTTTCTGCTGTTGTTTTTGTATGCCCTGCACGGCACGGTCACCGATCTGCGCAGCTTCGGGTTCTCACACCGACTGCGGGACGTGGCCGAACCCCTCGAGAACTTGCCTTTTGACGACGCGATGAATTTCATCCTGCGCGAGGTCGGGGGCGGTGCGACCGACTATGGCCAGGCCTGGGTCGACTTGCTTGAACAGCACGAAGGCTGCATTGACCGAAACACCACGCTGCTGGTGCTGGGCGACGGACGGTCAAACCAGACCAACCCACGCCTGGATCTCTTTGCCCAGTTGGTCCATCGCGCCAAACGCGTTGTCTGGCTGTGTAACGAGCCTCCGGTGCGCTGGGGCAGTGGCGACAGCTGCATGTTGCAGTACCGCCCGCTGTGCACAAAGGTGACCTACTGCGCAAGCGCGACAGACCTTGAGCGCGCAATCGACGAAGCTTTGCAGGCTTATGCATGAAACGCAGCGATTTTCAAAATCACTGACCCCTAAAAACTGAGGAGACTCTCTATGACCCAAGCCAACGCACACCCTAGCGCCTCGGCGTTCTCACTGGACCCCAGCGATCCACTCAATGACCTGCGCATGTCGGAAAAATCGCGACCGCTGTACGAACATGTCAAGCGCTTCATTGTGGAGACAGTCAACCCGATGGCGGAGAAGTACAACGCTCTGGGCGAAGGCCGCACCGGCGCTGAGCGCTGGGAATACGCCCCCGGCCAGCTCGACCTGCTCAACGGCGCCAAAAACCAGGCCAAAAAAGAAGGTCTGTGGAACTTCTTCCTGCCCGACTCCAACACCGGTGAAGGCCTGTCCAACCTGGACTACGCCTACATTGCCGCCGAACTGGGTAAGAGCCCTATGGCTTCGGAGTGCATGAACTGCTCGGCGCCAGACACCGGCAACATGGAAGTGCTCGAGCGTGTGGGCACCCCAGCGCAAAAAGAAAAATGGCTCAAGCCCTTGCTGGACGGTGAAATCCGCTCGGCCTACGCGATGACCGAGGTCGACTTCGCGTCATCCGACGCGAAGAATGTCGCCACCAGCGCGGTGCTCGAAGGTGACGAATGGGTCATCAATGGAGAGAAACATTACATCTCAGGCGCAGGTAGCCCGCGCTGCAAGATTCTGATCACGATGGTGCGTTCCAGCCCCAATGCCCCGCCGCATCAGCAGCAGTCGATGATTCTGATTCCCAAGGACACCCCGGGCGTGAAGATCGTCGGGCCGATGCACGTGTTCTCCGAAGACCACGCTCCGCACGGCCACATGCACATCGTATTCGACAACGTTCGCGTCCCCAAAGACAATATGCTCTTGGGTGAAGGCCGTGGTTTTGAAATTTCCCAGGTTCGCCTCGGCCCAGGCCGGATCCACCACTGCATGCGCTCCATCGGCCAAGCCGAGAAAGCGCTTGAACTGTTGGTCAAGCGCGGCGCTTCGCGCGAAGCCTTTGGCAAGCAACTGGTCTGGCTGGGAGGCAATGTGGAAATCGTTTCTCGCGCCCGCATCGATATCGAGTCCATGCGCCTGATGGTGCTCAAAGCAGCCAAAGCCATGGACGTACTGGGCAACCGCGAAGCCAGAATTTGGGTTCATATGGTCAAGGCTATGGTGCCTCAACGCGTGTGCCAAATCATTGACCAAGCGATCCAGATGTATGGCGCCTTGGGCGTGTCGCAAAAGACACCGCTGGCCAAGATGTACGCCATGCAGCGCACGCTGCGCTTGGCTGACGGTCCGGACGAGGTCCACCACATGGTGGTCGGGCGCCACGAGATCCGCGCCATCGAGTCGGAGGCCGACGACATGAGCGCAACGATGGTTTGGCGCAGTTGAGCACCCCGCAACCAGGCGCTCGCATGTCACAGCCCTTTGACCTCGTGCCTGTGCTGTGCGGGCCTTTCCGCCAGCCGCGCCAGATGTTGGCAAAGCAGTTCTACGACGGCCACAAGTCCATCCACGACGACGACATGGCCGCTGAGCTGGGCTTGCGTGCTGGCCCGATCGAGGGGCCGACGCATTTCAGCCAGTTCGACCCCTTGCTGTACCAGCTCTTTGGCCAAGCCTGGTTTGAGACCGGCTGCATCAGCGCGCATTACCAGACCATGGTGGTTGAGGGCGAAGAGGTGCGGGCCTTCGTCCAACCTCCAGAGGCCGGATCTTTCATGGCCAAAATCTGGGCAGAAAAGCGCGACGGCACACCGGTACTCACGGGCACGGCGTCGATCGGTACCGATGATGAACTGATCACGCGCAGTGAGATCGCCCAACGCATCGCCAAGCTGCGCGCCCCAACCCAGCTCGTGATCTACCGCGACCTGAAGGTGGGCCAACAAGGCGCCGTCCAGCCTGAGCGGGTTCGCATGGGCTTGGACCAGCACATGGGCGACCACTACCCGTTCACGCTCGCCGACAAGCTGCGTGTGATCACCGAGCCCAGCCCTTGGTACACGAGCGAGGGCGGCGCAGCCTCACCTTGGGGCCGAGCGATCATTCCGATCGAAATGATCAGCGTGCTACTGGGCAGCAGCTCGGCGCAGTCGGGATTTCGCTCGCGCGGCCCGGCGGTCGGCTTGTTCGCAGGCCAACAGATCCGTTTGATCAAAGGCCCCCTGTTTGTCGACCACCCCTATGAACTCGAACGCGAGATCGTGGCGCTCAGCGAAAGCGCACGCACCGAGTCGGCCTGGATCCGCACCCGCGTCTACGACGGCCTGAACCGAACGCTGCTGGCCGAGATGATTTTGAACAGCGCGGTGCTCAAAGCCTCTTACGCGGCGTATGACAGCGAAGCGCTGGCATTAGGCAAAACCGCTTAAACAACCCAACACCACAAGGAACAAGCCACCATGACCGCACCACAGCTGGACACCGGCACGCAAGACCTGATCGCCACATTGGACGCAGGGGTCCTAACGCTGACCCTGAACCGTCCTGAGGCCCGCAACGCAATGTCCAAGGCGATGAACCAGGCCCTGCAGGAGCAGCTCATGGCCGCCGAATTCAACCCGGCGGTCAAATGCCTGGTGCTGACCGGGGCCGGCAAGGGCTTTTGCGCGGGCGGTGACGTCAAGGGCATGGCTGCATCGGGGGACGGCACGGTCGGTGCACAAACCATCGACGAGGCCATCGCACGCCAGCGCCACAACCAACGCGCGACCGCCGGCAAGTTGTTCAAAATGGCCAAGCCAACCATCGCCGCCCTGCCCGGTGCGGCCGCTGGCGCAGGCCTGTCGCTGGCCCTGGCCTGCGACCTGCGCGTGATGGCCAGTAACGCCATCATGACGACGGCTTTTGCGCGAGTGGGATTCTCGGGCGACTACGGCGGCACTTATTTTCTGACCCAGCTCGTCGGCTCGGCCAAGGCACGCGAGATGTACTACCTGTCGGACCGGGTGTCGGCCGACGAAGCGCTCAGGCTGGGCCTGACCAACTGGGTCTGCGCCCCCGAGGAACTGGCGGCCAAGGCGCAAGAGATTGCACTGCGATTGGCAAATGGTCCGAGCGTGGCCTACCGCTACATGAAAGAAAACCTCAACCGGGCCATGGCCGGCGAAGTCGACGAATGCCTCGACCTGGAAGCCACCCACCACATCCACTGCGGACAGACACAAGACCATCGCGAGGCCACCCTGGCCTTTGTCGCCAAGCGCGAGCCGGTCTTCAAAGGCTGCTGAAAACCACGGATGGAAATGAAATGACGACACGACAGCAAGCGATCACAGCGCTTACCGGCCCCGGCCAAGCTTACGAATTGGTGGACGAACAGGTCCAGGGCCGTGCGTTGCGGGTGTTCCGCCATGCACCCGGATCCCTGCGTGCCGTATTCGAGAGCACGGCCTCCGATTTGCCATTTCTCACTTACCAAGACGAGCACTTGAGTTTTGCCCAAGCCTGGGCCGCGGCATCGCGCATTGGCCATGTGTTGGTGCACGACTGCGGCGTCGTGAAAGGCGACCGGGTCGCCATCGCCATGCGCAACTACCCCGAGTGGGTGCTGGCCTTCACCGCCATCACCTCGATTGGCGCCGTCGCGGTGGCCATGAACGCCCATTGGCAAACCGAGGAAATGGTCTACGGCCTGACCCACAGCGGCACCAAGGTATTGTTTGCCGATCAGGAGCGATTGAGCCGATTACCAGTTGACCTGGCGGGGCTGCAGGTGCTGGCCGTGCGCCCTAACCTGGCGCTGGCCAAAGGCGTGCGCCTGCTCAAGACCTTGACCGGCGCGTTGGGCCCGGTGGCCATGCCGCCAATCGAGATCGCGCAAGACGATGCGGCCACCATTCTCTATACCTCGGGTTCGACCGGTCACCCCAAGGGCGTGGTCTCCAGCCATCGCAACATCTTGGCCGCATTACTGTCATGGGAGCTTGACCGCGCCATCGGCGAAACGGTGGCGGGCATCGTACCGACCCTGCCTGGTGACCCGATTCTCGAGCAGCCTGGCACGCTGCTCGCGGTGCCCCTGTTTCACGTCACGGGCTTGCACGCGAGCTACCTTTCGGGCTACCGCTACCAGCGCCGCATGGTCTGCATGTACCGTTGGGATCCACAGACCGCGGCCGCGCTGATTGAGGCCGAGCGGTTAACCTCCATGGTCGCGCCAGCAGCGATGTCAGGCGACCTGGTGCGCGTGGCACAAAGCCACCAGCATGACCTGAGCTCCTTGCTGCTCTTGGGCGGCGGCGGTGCGCCCAGGGCGCCTGAGCAGGTGGGCCAGATCGCTGCGAGTTTTCAAAATGCGATGCCTGGCACCGGCTGGGGCATGACGGAGACCAACGCCATTGGCGCAGGGATCAGTGGCCAGGACTACTTGGACCGTCCGGCCAGTTCGGGCCGCTGCCCACAGGTGCTACAGCTCAAAGTCATTGATGAGGCCGGTGAAGAACTGCCCACAGGCCAGCGCGGCGAACTGCTGGTGCGTGGCACCTCGGTGTTCACCCGCTACTGGAATCTCCCCGAAGTCACTGCCCAGTCTTTTGTGGGCGACTGGTTTCGCACTGGCGACGTGGCCTACCTGGACGAGGAGGGGTTTGTGTTCATCGTCGACCGCATCAAAGACTTGATCATCCGTGGGGGTGAGAACATCGGCTGCGGCCATGTCGAGGCGGCGCTCTTGTTGCACCCCGAGGTGCACGAGGCCGCGGTCTATGCTGTCCCCGATGAACGCATGGGCGAAGAAGTCGGCGCGACCGTGTATGGCAGCGATGCGCTCGACCTGGCTGCACTGCGTGAGTTTCTCAATGCCCACTTGGCGCGCTTTGAGATACCGCGCCACATCCTGCTCTCAGCGGGGCCACTGCCGCGCACGGGTTCGGGCAAGATCTTTAAGCGCGAGATCAAGATGGCGGCGCTGGCCGAGATCCACCGCGCCCCCCATACGGGTGACGCTGCCAGCGCAGGTGCTGTGGCCGGTTCGTGAGCACAAGCCACCAAGCGGCGCACAGCCGCTTCATCTCCGGCCCAATCACCCCGACGCTGGCCTTGTTTGCGTTGCCCTTGCTGATGACCAACCTGCTGCATTCCCTGGCCGGCACCTGGGGAGCCATCTGGGTGGGTCAGGTGCTGGGCGCCAACGCGCTGACTGCGGTGGCCACGGCCAATGTGATCATGATGATGGTAATGGGAGCCGCCATGGGAATTGGCACGGCTGCCGCCGTGGCGATCGGCCAGTCGCTGGGCGCTGGCGACCTGCAGGCGGTCAAGCGCGTGGTGGGCGGTGCTGTCATTTTTGTCGTCGGTTTTTCGCTCATCGTGACCGTTGCCGGTTGGCTACTGACACCGGCGCTTGTAGACTGGATGGACACGCCCGCGCCGGCTCGCGATTTTGCCGTCACCCATCTGCGCTACACCTGTCTGACCATGCCCAGCATCTTTACCTACCTGGTGATGATGATGATGCTGCGCGGCTGCGGCGATGCGCGCACACCGTTCAAGTTCACGCTGCTGTGGATTGCACTTACGGTCTTGCTCGGGCCGATGCTGCTGCAAGGATCGTTCGGCTTGCCGAAGCTGGGCATTGCCGGGCTGGGCGTGGCTAACTTGCTGAGCAACAGCGTTGCATTGGCCGCGCTGGTGGCCTATATCTATGCCAAACGCTCACCGATTGCGCTGCACGGCAGCGACATTCGCCACCTGCGTCCAGACCCGGTGCTGCTGGGCTTGCTGGCACGCCGTGGCGTGCCCATGGCGATGGAGACTTTGGTCGTGCAGGGCAGCTACTTTGCGCTGTTGACGTTGGTCAACAGCTATGGCGCAGCCACTGCGGCCGCGTACAGCGGCGCGGCGCAACTCTGGGTCTATGTGCAGATGCCATCCAACGCGCTGTCCACGTCAATGTCGGCCATGGCCGCCATGAACATTGGCGCGGCACGCTGGAGCCGGGTCGAGAAAATCGCTGTGCGCGGCTGCCTCATCAGCGTGCTGATCTCAGCCCTTGCGACCGCAGCGATTTATGCGCTGGACGATGCGCCCCTGCGCCTCTTCATTCCCGAAGGCGGTGCAGTGCTGGACAAGGCCTGGCACATCAACACCCACGCCCTGTGGGGCTGGATTGCGCTGTCGATCAGCATGGGCTTGTTTGGCATCATGCGGGCCAATGGCGCGATGCTCGCGCCGATGCTGATCTTTGCCGCGACGATGTGGGGCCTGCGGGTGCCTTTCGCGATCCTGCTGCGTCCGCTGATGGGCGAGGATGCGATTTGGTGGAGCTTTCCATTTGGCTCGATCTGTTCTGCGGTCATTGCCTGTGCCTATTACCGCTGGGGCGGCTGGCGCCGCCAAGGCCTGATGCTGGTTGCAGCAGAGTCCCCTGTCGGTGCACTGCGGGTGGGGGAATGAGAGCGTTGCACTTGCGTGCGCAATGCTGGAGTCAGTAGGACGCCAGTCCCAGCAGCCGCGCTGCGGAATCCACCCGGCGTGCGATCGATTCCTTGTACGCCTCGAGATCGAGCTGCTCGTCCTGCGCGCCTTGCTGACCGCCGAGGTAGCGGGCATAGACCCCTTCACCAATGCAGGCCAGTCGCCATTGGGCAAAGGCGCGGTAGTAGTCCACAGTCTTAAGCGACACGCCCATGGCCTGCGCATACAAACCCGCCATCTCGTCGGCACTCAAAAAGCCAGGCAAACCGGTGCTCATCGGGTCGCCGCCCTCCCCCGGCGCGGCGGGGTCGTGCCAGTAGCCCAACAAGCCACCGAGATCGGCCATCGGCTCACCCAAGGTGCACAGCTCCCAGTCCAGCACGCCAGCAACGGTCCCGTCGGGGTGCATCATGCAGTTGGACAAGCGGTAGTCCCCGTGCGCAATGGTCGCCAGCGAAGGCGGGGGCAGCCGTGCCCCGAGGGCCTGATGAACCACGTCCATCAGCGGCAATTCACGCGTCTTAGACTGCGCCCACTGGCCTGACCAGCGTTTGAGCTGGCGCTCGATATACCCATCACGCTTGGCGAAGTTGTCCAAACCCACCGCATCGATGTCGACCCGGTGCAGTGCGCACAGCGTATCAATCAGCGCGTGACACATGCGCGTGCGCACCGCTTCGCTCAGGCTGTGAGCAATGTGGACATCCCGCACCACAAGACCGTCAAGAAATCGCATTACATAAAAATCACGACCATTGACTGCCGGGTCCTGGCACAGCCCCACCATCTCGGGCACGGGCACAGCGGTGCCGGCCAGACTGGCCATCAGTCGGTGCTCGCGTGCCATGTCGTGGGCGCTGGGCAGCAGTGGACCCATTGGCGGACGGCGCAGCACAAAGCGCCGACCCGCCGCATCGTTGACCGCAAAAGTCATGTTCGATCGGCCCCCGGCGATCAGCTTGAACTGCAGGGGAACAGTGATCTCGGTGTGCTGCGCCAGCCATGCGGTGACACGCGGGACATCGATGCCCTCAATTGAAGTCATGTTGTCGGGCGTTGCTTGGGGGACGGTCATGGCTTAGGCCCGCAGTTCACTGTGCTTTTTCAAGCGCGGATGAAATCTTGAAGTGGGCACCCATCAGGGGACCATAGGCTTTCAGTTTGGTGGCAATGGTGGAGCGCCCAAGGGTGTCGGCATAGTGCATGGGGCCGCCCCGGTACACCGGCCAGCCATAGCCATTGACCCACACCACATCGATATCGGACGCACGAAGCGCAATACCTTCTGCCAAGATATCGCAGGCCTCATTGATCATGGCGAACAGGCAACGTTCCAAAATTTCGGTGTCGCTGATCTCGCGCCGAGTATGACCTGAACGCTGCATGAAATCGGTGATGATGCCGCGTGTGACTTCCGAGGGTTGGGCTTGCCTTGCAGCGTCGTAGTCGTAGTAGCCTGCGCCCGTCTTTTGACCACGCCGACCTTTTTCACACAGCACTTCACGGATGGTGGCGCTCTGGCTGGTCGCTGCCGACCAACCCAAATCCAAGCCCGCCAAATCCGACATGGCAAAGGGCCCCATGGGCATGCCAAAGTCATACAGCACGCGGTCGATGTCCCAAGGCATACAGCCCTCCATCAGCATGGCCTGGGCTTGCAAGGAACGTGCACGCAAAATGCGGTTGCCAATAAAGCCGGGGCAAACACCAGACAGGACGGCCACTTTGCCTATTTTTTTACCGATGTCCATGGCCGTGGCAATGGCGGTGTGTGAGGTCTTGGCGCCGCGCACCACCTCGAGCAATTTCATCACATTGGCGGGCGAGAAAAAGTGCATGCCCACCACGGCTTCAGGGCGCGAGACCACAGAGGCGATTTCATTCACGTCCAGTGCGGAGGTATTGGTGGCCAATACGGCACCCGGTTTGACGATGGCATCGAGTTTGGCAAAAATGGCTTTCTTCACTGCCATGTCTTCGAACACAGCCTCGATCACCAAATCGCAGTCCGCCAAACTGTGCATGTCCAGTGAGCCGCTCAACAAGGCCAGCCTTTTTTCCATCGCGTCGACCGATAGTCTGCCGCGCTTGACCGTATTGCCATAATTGCTGCGAACCGTAGCCAAGCCCCGGTCGAGCGCTTGCTGCGATGTCTCGACCATCACCACCGGAATGCCCACGTTGGCAAAGTTCATCGCAATGCCGCCGCCCATGGTGCCCGCACCGATGATGCCCACCTTGGCCAAGTTCACCAGCGGCGTGTCGGCCGGCACATCTGGAATTTTGGACGCTTGGCGTTCTGCAAAAAAAGCATAGCGCTGCGCGATCGACTGCGGTCCGGCGACCAGTTCCAAAAAGAGTTTGCGTTCGGTCTGCATGCCTTGTTCAAAGGGCTGATGCACCGCGGCTTCGATGCATCGGATGTTGTATTCCGGCGCCAGAAAACCACGGAATTTGCGCGCATTGGCTTTGCGAAATTCCGCAAACAGTTCGGGATGTGCGCGCGCGGCCAGCATTTTTTCGTCCAAGTCACGGACTTTGCGCAAGGGTCGGTCTTCGTCAATCACTTTGCGCGCGAAAGCCAAAGCCCCCGCAAGCAACTGGCCTTCGGGAACCAACTCGTCCAGCAGTCCCATGGCCAGGCAGTCAGCGGCCTTGACATGCAGGCCTCCGGTGATCATATCCAGTGCCTTGGCGGCGCCGACAATGCGCGGCAAACGTTGCGTGCCCCCCGCGCCGGGCAACAGGCCCAGATGCACTTCGGGCAAACCGCATTTGGCACTGGGCACGGCCACTCGGTAATGGCAGCACAGGGCCACCTCAAAGCCACCGCCCAAAGAGGTGCCGTGGATCGCCGCAATCACAGGCTTGTGCCCCAATTCGATGACATCCTGCGCCTCGAACAGGGACGGCGCTTGCGGAGGTTTGCCAAACTCGGTGATGTCCGCACCGGCCAGAAAGGTGCGGCCTTCGCAGATCAACACAATCGCCCGCACGGCGCTGTGGGCTTGCGCTTGGGCGATGCCCTTGACCAGGGTTTCGCGCACGACTTGCGACAGCGCGTTGACCGGGGGGTGCTGGATGGCGAGGACGGCGATATCGCCTTCGATACGCAGGGTGCCTGCAGGCAAAGTGGTGTTCATGGGGTGGAGGTCAGTTTCGGGTTGAGGTTCAATAGACTTCAAACAGCCCAGCGCCACCCATGCCGCCGCCGATACACATGGAGACCACCACGTTTTTGGCGCCGCGTCGGCGCCCTTCCATCAAGGCATGGCCGCTCAGTCGCGCGCCAGTCATGCCAAAGGGGTGGCCAATGGCGATTGAGCCTCCGTTGACGTTGTAAATCGACGGATCGATGCCCAAGCGGTCGCGGCTGTACAGACACTGGCTGGCAAACGCTTCATTGAGTTCCCACAAATGAATGTCGCTGACCTTCAGGCCATGGCGTTGCAATAGGCGCGGCACCGCAAACACGGGGCCAATTCCCATTTCATCGGGCTCACAACCCGCCACTGCCCAGCCTTTGAACGCGCCCAAAGGTTGCAAGCCACGCCGCTCGGCTTCTTTGGCTTCCATCAGCACCACAGCGGCGCCGCCGTCCGATAACTGACTGGCATTGCCGGCCGTGACGAATTTGCCGGCACCTTTAACCGGCTCGAGTTTGGCCAGCCCTTGCAACGTGGTCTCGGGGCGGTTGCACTCGTCACGGTCGACCACCGCATCCACAAAAGATTCAGCTTTGGTGACTTTGTCCACGACTTTCATGCGCGTTTTGACGGAGATGATTTCGTCTTTGAATAAACCTGCAGCTTGCGCTGCGGCCATGCGCTGTTGGGATTGCAAGGAATATTCGTCTTGGTACTCTCGGCTGATGTTGTAACGCTCGGCCACGATGTCAGCGGTCTCGATCATGGGCATCCAAATGGCGGGGTGCGTATCGAGCAAGGATTCGTCGCGTCCGCCACCCCCACCGCCTTGAAAGCTGATGGAGTCCACGCCGCAGCCCACCATGATGTCCGCGCCTTCTTCCACGATCTGGTGCGCAGCCACCGCAATGGCATTCAGACCTGATGAGCAGGCACGGTTCAGCGTCATGCCCGACGTGGTGACGGGCAAGCCCGCCAACAAGCCCGCTGCGCGCGCCACATTGCCCGAAGCGGCCACGCAACCGGCAATCACGTCTTCAATTTCAGCCGGATCGACTTTGGAGCGCTCCACGGCCGCGCGGATGGCATGACCCAAGATGGCCATATTGGAGGTGTGGTTGAAACCACCGCGGCCTGCTTTGGCCAGTCCGGTACGTGCATAAGAAACGATGACTGCTTGACGCATGGTGAATTCTCCTAGGGGGTGATCGTGTGGCGAAGGTCGCTAATGCGGCTATTTTGAAAGGGGTTCAGCAATTGACTTTAGGTCAGATGGCGTCTGAATCCCTATCGGTGAATACCCTTGCGGCTTGAGTCCGCCATGCGTCAGGGCAACCCGCATGCGGCTCGTTATGATTTGCCTTCATTCCCTTTGAATCGCCGAGACATGAAGTGCGCGAATAACTCGAACCTACAAGGAACGCCCAACATGAAGCAGTTGATCACGTGGATTCAGGCTATTTTTTGGTTGCTGATGACGGGGACATCAACCGCTGCATGGGCACAAGACACCTACCCTGCTCGCCCTATCACCCTCATCAACCCTTGGGCCGCAGGCAGCTCGACCGACATCATGGCCCGCGCCATCGCAGAGCAGCTCTTCAAGCAAATGGGGCAAAGTGTGGTGGTGGTCTCACGCGATGGCGGCTCCGGCGTGATTGGCATGACGGTGCTGATGCAAGCCCCTGCCGATGGGCTGACCCTGGCCTTCACCCCTATGACACCTGTGACCATTCAGCCGCACCACCTGAAGGACCTGAAACTTTCGCCAGACACGATTCAACCGGTGTGCGGCATCACCGAAAACATTCTGGGCCTTTCGGTCCGATCGGACAGCCCCTTTAAGACCCTGGCCGATTTGATTGCTGCAGGCAAAAGCAAATCTCTGTCTTATGGCTCTCCAGGCCCCAACTCGGCGCCGTTTTTGGCGGTGGATGACCTGGCCCGACATCAAAAATTGGATTTGGTGCACATCCCTTTCAAAGGCGATGCAGCTTCAATTCAGGAGCTTTTGGCAGGGCGACTGGATTTCGCCACCAGCATTGCCGCGTCGGCAGCCCCGCAGGTCAAAGCCGGAAGCGTGCGCTTGTTGGCCGTTGCTTCTGAGCGCAGGCATCCAGGCTTTCCAGAAGTGCCCACGCTCAGGGAGTTGGGCATTGATGTGACCCAACTGTCCTTTGCCGGCTTGTTTGCGCCACGCGGTACGCCAGCGCCGGTGCTCGCCAAACTGGATGCCGCTTGTGCCATTGCCGTCAAATCGGATGCGGTGAAAGAAGCGGCACTCAAGAGCAACCAAATACTGGCTTACCAGTCCATGGCCCAGTGGGACAAACGGGTGCACGACGAGTTCGTGAAACAAGGCGCAGCCTTCCGCGCTGCGGGCGGTGTTCGCCAATAACCGAAAGACAAACCATGACCGATCCAATTCAACCCATTCGCCGCGTGATCACGCATGACGACGCCCACGGTCGCTCCCGAATTTTGGAGGATGGCCCCTCCCTCGCTGTGCGTGTGGTGGCGCAGCGGCCGGGCTACCGGGTCACCAACCTTTGGCGAACCGGGGCCAGTCCCTCCGCCATCGATGCGCCGGACAGCATCACTGAACATGTGGGTGTGTCACCGCCCTCCGGTGGCACCGTCTTGCGCATCATTGACATTCCTCCAGAGCCAAAGGACCCGCAAGAGTTGCAGCGGGCCATGGAAGCGACTTTTTCCAGCATGTACCGTGATGCACATCGTGAGGTCAAACCGGGCGAACACCCCGGCATGCACCGAACGCAAACCGTGGATTACGCACTGATGCTGCAAGGCGAATTGACGGCCATTTTGGATGAAGAGGAAACCGTACTGCGCGCAGGTGACGTGCTGATCCAAAGAGGCACCAACCATGCATGGGCCAACCGCTCGGGTCACCCCGCGCGGATTGCTTTTATCTTGATCGACGCCAAATAATTCCATCGCCGCCACGCCATGACCATCCAGCTGTATCACTGCACCCGCGCCCGCTCGATGCGCCCTTTGTGGACTCTGATCGAAATGGGCCTGCCGCATGAACTGATCACGATGCCGTTTCCGCCCCGCGTGACGACCCGCGAATACCTCAAGATCAACCCGTTGGGCACAATCCCCTGCATGGTCGATGGCGATGTCGTCATGACCGAGTCGGCCGGTATTTGCCAATACCTGGTCGAGCGTTACGGCCCCAGCGATCTGGCCGTGCGGGTCGACGAACCCGATTACGGCGCCTACCTGAACTGGCTGCACCGCAGTGATGCAACGCTTACTTTTCCGCAGACGCTGGTGCTGCGCTACACCCGGCTCGAACCGGAGGAGCGACGCAACCCCCAGGTCGCGGCGGACTACCGGCAATGGTTCTTGTCCAGACTGCGGGTTTTAGAAACAGCCACGGCAGACCGCCAATACCTTTGCGCCAACCGCTTCACCATCGCAGACATCTGCATTGGCTATGTGCTGGTGCTAGCCAAAGCGCTCAATATTAGCGAGGCCTTCACCCCCAACATTCAGCGCTACTGGGACCACATCACCCAGCGGCCCGGCTTCCAGCAAGCCTTCCAACTTTAAACAAGGAGATCCACATGGGTATCGCACTCACAAAGCAATCGATTGATCTGGGCATCGTCACCTCCAACGGCCCGGCCATGCTGGCGTTCTACCGCGACTTACTGGGCTTGAAAGACGTTGGCGAAATGGCCATGCCAGGCAGCGGCGTCATGCACCGACTGATGTGCGGAGACAGCCTGATCAAACTGCGAGTCATGCCTGCCGAGCCCGCCTTGAACCCCTCGGCATCGGGTGGCATCCAGAAAGCCGCTGGTTTTCGCTATTGGACCATGACCATCAGCAACCTGACCGAAATGGTCAAGGCCTGCACCGATGCCGGGACCCGCATAGTGATGCCCGAGACGGAGTTTCGTCCCGGCGTGTTCATCGCCATCGTCACCGACCCGGATGGCAACTGGGTGGAGTTCTTGTCTTTGCGCTGACTTGCATCGCCCCCATGACACACCACAATAGGGTTGAGGGTCTGCGTTCACCCCATCAGGGACACCCTTGAGTACACCCAGCTTTCAGCACATCGCTGTCGTGGGCGCAGGCGCCGTGGGCAGCTTTTACGGCGGCATGTTGGCGCGCGCTGGCCATCAGGTAACACTGATCGGGCGCCCCGCGCACGTGAACGCCATTAGACAGGCGGGCTTGAAGCTGGAATTGGCCAATGCCTCTGGCATTGAAACCATTCGCTTGCACGCCAGCACGGAGTTGTCCGCCTTGCGGTCTGCCGACTTGGTCTTGTTTTGTGTCAAATCCACAGACAGCATTTCTGTTGCCAACCAACTAGCGCCCTCCCTCGCGCCTGGGGCCTTGGTGATGAGCTTGCAAAACGGGGTCGAGAACGCGGCGCTGATTGCCAGCCAACTGCCTCAAGCGGTGATTCCCACGGTGGTCTATGTCGCCACAGAAATCCCCTCGCCGGGTTATGTGAAGCACCATGGGCGGGGTGAACTCGTCATCGGAACGATGAAAGACTCACGTCTGAGCAACCCAACACCCACCTTGACGGCGCTGGTAGACCTTTTTGCATCGGCCCAGGTTCCGGTTCAGATCTCGCAGGACGTGATGGCCGAGTTATGGTCGAAGTTAATGATCAACTGCGCCTTCAACGCTATTTCGGCTTTGACGCAAAACCCGTACGAGAAACTTGCGGCCTTGGAGGCCATTCGCGCCACACAAGCGGCTTTGGTACTTGAGGTCATTGCCGTGGCACAAGCCGATGGCGTTGCTTTGTCTGAACCCATCGCCATGCAAGCCGTGGCCCAAATTTCAATCACGATGGGCAGTCAAAAATCCTCCACCGCGCAAGACATGGCCCGTCGTAAACCCAGCGAGATCGACCACCTCAATGGATTTATTGTTCGGCGTGGGCAGGCGCTGGGCATCTCTACACCTGTGAACCAAGCCCTCTATGCTTTGGTCAAACTGGTGGAATCCGCTTATGCAGATCCACGCTAGAACAGCCGCCCCCTTTGGTGCAAGTGCCCATTGCCCGTGAGGGATCGGGCGATGGCTTTTTTGATGGGACTCCAATTTTGAGCCACCCGCAGCAAGGTCTCACGCAGCAGTTTGCCGGGCACGGATTCATGGGTGTACAAATCGGTCAGCCAGCGGGTCAACAGGTACAGGGGCCGTGTGGCCATTTGGTGCTGGCGGTTGTAATGCGCAAGGGTTCTAGCATTGCCCACATCGTGCCCAGCTTGGTGGGCCTGCAAAAGGCCTTTGGACAAGGCTTCAATTCCCAGTAAACCAAAGTTAAATCCGTGGGCTGTGACGGGGTGCATACCTACAGCGGCGTCGCCCACTGCAGCATAACGCAGTGCGGTGAGGCGCTCGGGATAGACGCCCACCAGAGGGTAATTGTGACGCGTGCTCAGCAGGTGCATAGACCCCAGCCGGTCGTGAAAACGCTGGCGCACCTGGATTTCAAAGTCGGCGACTTCGGCCTGCATCAGCTGATCAATACCCTCACTGGGCAGTGTGATCACCACGGAAGATCGGTTCATGCCGGTCGTAGGGTCGGGGTTCATGGGCAGCAAGGCCAAGGTCTGGCCAAAGTCAAACCACTCCCAGGCGACGTGATCGTGCGGCTGCTCATGCGACATGCAACAGACCAACATGTTTTTGCCAAAGTCGTGCATCTGGGCTGGAATGCCCATCATGCGTCGGGTGGACGAAAACCGGCTGTCTGCTGACACCACCAAGCGTGCCGTGAGGTGCGTCCCATTGTCCAGTGTCACTTCAACTTGCTCAGCCTGGGTGCTTAATCGCGCCACCCTTTGGCCCGAGATTAACTGGATATCACCGTTCTTATTCTGCGACGCCAGCACGCAGTCGTAAGCTGCTTTTCGGATCAGGTGATTGGACACCAACCACCCCAACTCTGGGTGCGACCCCCATTTGTGCGAGATCAGTAAATTGCAGGGTGAAAGGCCGTTCATGATCTTGGCATCGCGCAGAGGTGACAGATCTTGCGCAGCCAACTGAGACCACAAGCCCAAATCTTTGAGCAATGCCACCGAGTGCTGGGTGAGCGCGATCTCGCGTCCATCAAACTCCGGCTGCGCCAAAGACGATTGCGTCTGCGCTTCAACCAGCACAACAGAGATTCCCTGCCCACTGAGCGACTGGGCCAGGCACAACCCGCTGGGCCCAGCACCGACAATGATGATGTCTGCATCCATCGTGGCATCCTTTGTGAATCAGCTCGCACTGTGGGGCCAAGGGCTCCAGGAGCCGATGACCTGCGTCAAGCGGACGACAAATAGCTCACAATGGCACTGGCTACGTTTTTCTGAAACGCTGGCATTCGAAATAGGAGAAAACCACCATGACCCAATTGTTTGGACGCCAAGCTTTTGTCGAGCTCTTGATCAGCGAGGGTGTGAGTCACCTTTTTGGCAATCCTGGCACGACAGAACTGCCCATCATGCAAGCCCTGCCGGACTATCCTGGTTTGAAATTTGTACTTGGTCTACAGGAATCGGTGGTGATGGGGATGGCAGATGGCTACGCCAGAGCCTCGCGTCAACTGACTGCGGCCAACGTCCATGTGGCGCCGGGACTCGGCAACGCCATGGGTGCTTTGTACAACGCCAAATTCTCTGGCGCGCCGGTGATTCTCACTGCAGGTCAGCAAGAGCAAGGCCATGGTTTGCTAGAACCTATGCTCTACGACGATTTGACGGCCATGGCCGCCCCCTTGGTCAAATGGTCGATCGAAGTCACCCGATTGCAGGATTTACCGCGCATCATGCGACGTGCAGCCAAGATCGCCCTGACGCCACCCACGGGGCCCGTCTTCATCAGCCTGCCCGGTGACATCCTCAATGAACTTGCAGAAATGGACTTGGGGCAGTCTGTTCGCATTGATCGCCGCTTAAGGCCCGCCGATGGCGCTTTGAACGAATTGGCTAACGCCCTACTTTCATCCGCTCATCCAGTCATTATTTCTGGACAGGAGTTGTGTACAGCGCAAGCCTTTGCGGACGCCGGTGAGTTGGCCAGTTTGCTCGGCGCCGCTGTGTTTCAAGAAACGATTCCCTACAGCGCCACCTTCCCGACGGCTGACCCGCAATACCTGGGCATGCTCACGCGCAACCAGGACCACGTGCGCCAAACGCTGGACCCTTTTGATTTGGTTTTATGTTTAGGGGCCGATTTGCTTCGCATGTCGGTGTACAGCTCCATCGAGCCTTTACCTACCCACTCGCGCGTCATCCATCTGAGTGAACGCAGTGGGGAGTTGGGGAAAAATTACAGAACAGAATTGGCCATGCAAGCCAACGTCAGTGAAACCTTGCATGCCTTACTGCCCTTGCTTCGCTCACGCATCGACCCGGGGTACACCGCGCAAGCGCAGACCCGCAGCAAGGCGCTGGCGCTGCGAAACTGGTCCGTCCAACGACGCAATTCGGTTTCGCAGGTGCTCACTGAAAGTTCGATGCGCCCGATGTCAGCCTCCACTTTTGTCATGCACGTGACCTCTCAACTGTCGCCAGAGGTAATTGTGGTGGAAGAGGCTTTAACTTCTACGCACCGCTTGCCGCAATTTTTGCATCAACACGATCACGATAGCTTTTTCGGCCTGGCCAGTGGTGGACTTGGATTTGCGATCCCTGGCGCCGTGGGTATCAGCCTGGCCAAGCCAGGCCGTCCGGTTGTCGCCATCGTGGGTGATGGCAGCGCCATGTATGGCATTCAAGGCCTTTGGACGGCAGCCCATTTCAAGCTGCCCATCACCTATGTCATTGCCAACAACAAGGGCTACCGCATCATCAAAGAAAGACTCTTATCGATGCAAGGCTCAGACCAATTCATCGGAATGGACATGAATGATCCGGCCATTGACTATTGCCAATTGGCTCAGTCCATGGGCATGCATGCCATCCGAGTGTCCGACCCAGCGGACTTGGATACGGTCTTGAAAGACAGCATCCGTAGTGGCAAGCCCCAACTGATTGAGGTGATGGTGTCGAACGGCTTTGGTGCGTGAGGTCCTGACTGGACACCCCGTGCCCTTATTCGGCTTGCAAGCCTGCCTCTGCAAAAGCCTTCCCCCAAGCACCCAACTGATCTTGAACAAACAAGCCCAGCTCAGCTGGCGTAGATCCAGCTAAATCAAAACCTAATTTATCAATGCGATCCCGAATTTCAGGTTTAGCCATCGCCAGATTGATTTCTTTATTCATACGCAGCGTTATGTCCCTGGGTAGCTTGGCGGGACCAAAGAGTGCCGCCCAGGTTGCAGCAGGCAATGAAGGCAGTCCCGCTTCTTGCGCTGTCGGTACATTGGGCAGTTGACTGTAGCGTGCAGGCAAAAGCATGGCCAGAGCCTTGAGCTTTCCTTCTTTGATATGTTGCATCGTCGAAATAGGCGTCGCAAATGTGAGCTGAACGTGGCCCCCTAAGAGATCCGAGATGGTGGGCGCTTCACCTTTGTAATTGATCAAATTTAAATCGGCTTTAGCCCCCTGATTGATCCGAGTGTGCATGAGTTGTGTGACTCCGCTGTAGCTTCCATAATTGAGTTTGCCAGGATGCTCACGCGCATAGCTCAACAACTCGTTGACATTCTGGGCTGGCACGCTGGGGTTGGTGACCAACACATAGATATACCGACCGACCAAGGAGACGGGGGTGAAACTTTTGACGGGATCATAGGGTGGATTTTTTTTAAGCAAAGGCACTTGCATCATGGGCGTGTTGGATGCCAAGAAAAACGTATACCCATCTGGCTCAGCCCGGGCCACGTAGTCTCCGGCAATAGCGCCATCTGCACCGGGTCGGTTTTCAATTAAAACCGTTTGGCCCAAAGAGGCGGTCATGGATTGCGCCAAAATTCGGGCAACCGCGTCGGTAGCGCCACCCGGAGGAAATTGCAGAACAATTCGAATCGGTTTGCTGGGCCAAGATTGCGCAATGCCGCTGGACGCCATCAACGCCAAGCAGGCCATGACCAGGAAATGAAGAAGCAATTTTTTCATGGACGTTCTTACTCTCAAAGGGTATTGTGAACAATTGAAAACGATCCTTACATGCAGCCCCAGCAAAGTCAAGCAAGCTGGTTTTTTTGATAAGCTGAGCCGTCAACCCAGATGCGCATCGCCCTCGCCTCTTCACTAAATACCAACGCAATGACAATCACATACCCAACCCTGTTGAACCGTCTGAGAATGCTCGCCCTTTGCCTATGCTGGCTACCCGCCCTGGCATGGCCACAAAGTTGGCCCACAAAGCAAGCGTTGAAACTGGTCGTGGTCTTCCCGCCAGGCGGGTCTGCAGACCAGGTCGCCCGCATCATCGGGCCCGCCTTGGCGCAACAACTGGGACAAAGTGTGATAATCGAAAACAAGGCCGGCGCATCCGGGGTCATTGGCACAGCCAGTATGTTGAGCGCACCAGCCGATGGCTACACCTTTGCCATGGTGTTCGATACCCATGGGGTAAACCCGAGCTTGATGCCGAACATGCCCTATGACACCAAAAAAGATCTGGTTCCCTTGATGCTGATCGGCACCTCGGCCATGATGCTGACGACCTTCACAGGCACCGACTACAAAACATTTGCGGATGTCTTGGCCGCGGCCAAAGCCAAGAAAAATGTAGCTTTCGGCACCATTGGCAATGGCAGCTTGGGTCACCTCGCAATGGCGTTATTGGCCAAAAATGGGGGCATAGAGTTCAACCACATTCCCTATAAAGGCGGGGGCCCTTTGATGGCCGACGCCATCGCGGGCCATGTCCCCTTGGCCGTCGGCACGGTATTTTTGAGCAAGCCACACATTGACAACAAACGCCTGCGCCCGTTGGCTGTGACATCGGCCAAACGTGTCGCTGACTTCCCGGACGTTCCCACCATTGCAGAAGCGGGCTACCCCGGCTTTGAGGCCCCAGCCTGGTGGGCACTGGTGGCTTCTGCCAAAACGCCGCCAGAGATTGTCAAACGCCTGAACGAAGAGCTCAATAAAGTGATGCGCAACCCTGAAGTTGCCAGCAAACTCAGTGCGCAAGGCATTGACCTCGCAGGTGGCAGCGTTGACAAAGCCCGAACCTTCATCGAACTGCAAATCGACACCTGGTCCAAAGTCGTCAAGGACAACAACATCAAGCCCGATTGAATCTGAAATTCAAGCCTCAGGTCGGATTTGCAAGGCCATCAACAAACGAGACACCATGTTGTAAGTGGCAATCGTGGTGGTCAACTCGACCAATTCGGTCGTGCTCAAATGCGACTGAAGCGACTGAAACAAGGCCTCATCCACTTGAATGTGAAGCGTCATTTGCGCTGCGTACTGCACCACCAATTTTTCTAGCGGTCCAAGCGCCGCTTGCGTCACAGCCTGTGCCGGGTCCTCCTGCATGGCCTGCTGCAAAGCCACCAACTCATCAGGTGTTCCGCCGGCCGTTAAAAAGTCAGGTGCGTGGTGGTGGTACTCGTAATCGGCTCCCGTCAACAAAGCCACGGTACAAATACCCAACTCACTGAACTTACGCGATACCGACAAGCCGGTGCGAACATGCTGAAAGAAGGCATTCCATCCCGTGGCGACAGGGGTACTCCAGAGCAGCGCCTTGTCCAAATTCAAAAGCGGACCACCCCGTCGGGTGAAAATGGTTTGCATCAACTCGGGCGATTGCGGCTGTGCTTCAGGGGTCCAATCGGGTATGCGCATAGGGGCTTTCAAGGTTGAATAAAGTTCAAGGCGTGATCAATTCTGCAGCCAAAGCACGGACACGTGGGTCAACGTAATAGCCGCCGTACTCGGTGTATTTCAACAACAAGCGGTGGCATTGTTGGCAAGAAAATACATCGCATCGGTTGTAGGGGAAAAACGTCGGTGCAACCGGCGCGTCCTCCGAGTCATAGCGCGTGCCCCGAGGGTGAAACTCTTCAAAAGTCAATTCTTCACCATGAGCCGTACCCGGATCACGCAAAGTCGCGACCTGCGACATCTGTGCTTTAGGCCAGCGCATATCCGAAACACTCTCCCAACCATTACACAAGCCAAGGCCGCACGCACAGCTCGACACGGCCTGCACCTCCAGGGCCAAGATTTTCAGTGCGTCAGAGTCTAAGAAGGGAACGGTCATCGGTGTTTGGTCTAAGGGGCAAAGGGTCTTTGAACAGGGATGTTAGTGCATGGCGCAGTGCACGCGTATTAAAGAGGTTCGGAATGTCCCGTCCGGCCGCGTGAACACTTGAACGCGTGTTCTTGAATACCCTAGTCCGGCTTCAGCCAGTAAACAAACTTCGTTGTCGTTACCCACCGGCAATCCAGGCTGGTTAATGTCGTACTCGGCTGGTTGACTGGCCGGCAGAATCGCGACTCAACGGTCTTATGGGCATCCCATTCGAACGACAGTATTTGATTGCGGTGAACTACTCGGAGCTATTGCTCCGGCCCTGTGAAGTTTAAGCAGCATATCGAACTCGGCGGTCCTGGAAGTAGCCAATAACCCGCTCGGGTGTTTTCTCCAACATGGTCATATGCTCGTTGGCCGCTTCTCGTAGTTTGGCTTTAGTTCGCACTGGAACGCG
>CANGDZ010000029.1 GCA_947452785.1 Comamonadaceae bacterium
AGATCGTAAAGGCCTACGTTCAAAATCAAAGCAGCCCATCAAGATGATGGACTGCGCCTGCTTGACTCGGAGCTAAAGCACCCGAGGTTGCGCAGGGTTTTGGCTCAATCTTCGATATGGACGGGCAACCCTGTCAATGCCGCGGGGGACACGGCCGTGGCCGTGCTTGCCGCCGCTGGCCCCAACACCACATTGCGCAGCACTTCGCGCAGCAGTTTTTTCTCATTCAAACTCAGAGCGCGGGTCAAACGCTGACGCATGCGCAGCAGCAGTTGGCGGTCCACCTCTTGTGGCACGCCGCGGCTCACTTGTAAGGCGTCACGCAAGTCTTCGCGAAGGTCTTCGGGCTCTTCATCCCACCAAGCCGTGATCACCTCGGTGATGGTTTGCCGCACATCTTCCAGACTCTCCACAGGGGCACTGGAGGCCCCGTGGGGCAAGGCCATCAAGTTGGCGGGCAACTTGCCTTGCAGCATCTCTGACAGAGCTTGAGAATTGACCACCACTCGGCGGTCGGCTTGGGCCAACACGCGACCCCAACCTGGATCGCTCTTCATCATCTGCGCCATATTGCGGGCGCTTTCGTCGGCCAGCACGTGCACGTTCAGGCCACGCAATTGGGCCGCATCCATGTCGTTTAAAAAACGTTCGTCGTCGGTGGCTATCAAGACATGGTCACAGGCCTGGTTTTGCGCCAGTTGCGCCAAGTCTTGACCCACAGCGCGCAGCATCGAGGCGCCACCATCGACATCGTGGGTTTGCACCCAACGCACAATTTGATCGTCCAAATACAAACCATCTGAGCGGTCGGTGTACCAATACACCCTTTGGAGATCCACATCCAAGCCCACTTGGGCCATGGCTTGGGACAGCAGGCCCATCAGGCCCTGGCGATTGACCACCTCACCCACGCCCGGGTTGGCGTTTTGCTGGGCCAGCCAAATCAGAAAACGCGCATCCACCAAAGCAATACAGGTGCCGCCGCGAGACTCTGGCGAGCGACGCTCTTGTTTAAAAGAAGAGAAATATTCGCGTTTCATTCACGTAGCCTTAAGTTTAATAATTGCATTAGCACAAGCTTAGCCAGTTGATTTTACCCGCCTTGCGAGCTCAAAGCCTTGAATTGGCGCGCCTTCCAGGCCCCATGGGCTCGCGCAGGACTTAAACTTGCCCCTTTACTTGTTTGATTTGCGCCATGTCCCACTACCACCTCTACGCCATTGGCAACGCCTTGGTCGATTCCGAATACGAAGTCTCTGACGCCCAACTCCAGGCCATGGGCGTGGACAAACGCCACATGACCTTGATCGACACACCACGCCGAGCACAATTGCTGGCCCAGGTGCAAGGTCAGTCGCACCGGCGCACTGGCGGCGGCTCGGCCGGCAACACCGTGGTGGCGCTGGCCCAATTGGGCGGTCAGGCGTTTTACTCTTGCCAAGTGGCCGACGACGAATTAGGCGACTTTTACGCGCAAGATTTAGCCACCTGGGGCGTGCACACCAACCTGACCCACGCCCGCGCCAAAGACGGCCAAACCGGCAGTTGCATGGTCTTGGTCACACCGGATGCTGAGCGCTCCATGTGCACTTTCTTGGGCGTGTCCGCCGAGCTGGACCACAAGGCCCTGCAGCCCCACGCCATTGCCAAGTCCAAAATTTATTACATGGAAGGCTATCTGGCCGCCTCCCCCACCGGTTTGCAGGCGGCCCTAGCTGGCCGTGAATTTGCCGTGGCCGCCGGCGTGCCCCTGGCGCTCACGCTCAGCGATGTCAGCATGATTCAGTTCTGCCGCGCAGGGCTGGACGCGATGCTGGGCGGCGGTGTGGATTATTTATTTTGCAATCTCGAAGAAGCTCAGGTGTGGTGCGGCACGCAAGACCTGGCGGCGATTCGCACCCAGCTGCAAGCCTTGGCGCGCACAGTGTGCCTGACCCAAGGCCCACAGGGCAGCGAGATTTTGCAGGGCGGCCAAAGCCTGCACGTGGCCGCCACGCCGGTCAAAGCCATTGACACCAATGGGGCAGGCGACATGTTTGCCGGATGTTTCTTGTTCGCCATTACCCACGGTCACAGCGCCGAAGCCGCTGCTCAACTGGCCAACCGCGCAGCCGCCCAAGTGGTCGGCCAGCACGGCAACCGGTTAACGCGCGAGCAGCTGCAAGGCATCAAGGCGGCCGTTACGGCAGCCTGAAGGCCAGGCCCTTCAGCGCTCACTTGAAGGTGTAGGTGAGCGCAGCAAAACCAGAGTTCTGACTGGCCACGCCCACCAAAGGGCTGGCTTTAATGGCGCTGTCCAACCACTTGTGACGCCACTGCAGTTGCAGCGCCCACGCACCTGTGAGCGGCACGGTGGCGGCCAAGCCCAGCATGGGCACGGTCGAAGCAGTGGCTTGGTACGCGGTGAGGCTGCCGCCTGCGGCTTGATTGGCGGCTGCCTCTTGCGCCGAGACACCAACCAGGTGCTGCACATAGCCGCGACTGCGGTACTCCAGACCCGCCTGTGGGTAAAGCTTGACGCCTGCCACCTCGAAGCGCGCGCCATAGGTGGCTTCTGCCAAAGTGCCGCCTGAATTGACGTCGTGCAGAGCATATAAAAAGACGCCCCCGATGGCCGTGCGCTGGAAGGTACCCACGCCCACGGGTAAGGGGTTGCTGCGATTGTTTAAACCTCGCAGTGCCCTGGTGTCGGCATCAAAGCCCTCTTGACTGACGCGCAGCACACCCTCTAAATGACCCATGGCCAGTGGCAGCATTTTAATGCCCAGCGTGTCTACACGGGCAAAAGTGCGTCCCCAATCGCCATATATATAAGGCAAGGCCGTGACCGCTGTGTCTTTGCTCTTGATCGGGGATGCGGTCGCATAAGCCGCGCCCCCGAAGTCGCCGATAAAACGATCGGTCAACGCGTCTTGCGCCTGCGCAGCGCCAGTCGTCATGAGGCTTAAGCCCAAGAAGCCCAGGCCTTGGGCCCATGATGATTTCAAAAGAAGGTACATAACATCTCCAAAGGTTTCAAATTTACGATTCGCCCACGATGCGTGCGGCTTTGACGATGCGGCCCATGGCCTCAAATTCTTGTGCCACGTTGCGGCTGAATTGCGCCACGCTGGTTTTCAAAGGCAAGCACTCGGCCGCACTCAACCGCTCACGCAGGGCAGGCTGGCTGAGCACGGCTTGAATCTCGGCATTCAAACGCTCCAGCACCGCAGCAGGCGTGCCGCCGGGCGCAAAGATGCCGAATTGCGAACTCAGATTGGCCGCGTCAAAGCCGCGCTCGGCCAGGGTGGGCAGCAAGGGCAAACTCTCCAAGCGTGTGGGAGAACCGACCGCCAAGGCACGCAGTTTGCCCTCTTTGATGTGTTGCAGCACGGCAGCTGAACTGTTGACTGACAGTAGTTCGAACTGCGCGCCCAGTGCGTCGGTGATTTGCTGGCCGCCGCCCTTGTAGGGAATGTGCGTGAAGCTTACCTGCGCGGCCATCTGCAACTGCTCCAGCATCACATGGCCCAGCGACGCCGAGCCCGAGGTGGCCCAACGCAGCGCGCCAGGCTGGGCTTTGGCCGCAGCCAGCAGCCCTTTGAAATCAGTGACCGCTGAGGCGGTTGCGGCGGTGGTGGCCAGCAGCAACACCGGCGAAGTCATCACGCCGCACACCGGGGCAATGTCATGCATGGGATCGAACAAGGGCTTGCCCAGATGGGGGCTGAGCGTCAGGGGGCTCAATGCGGAAAAGGCCAGGGTGGTGCCATCGGGCGCCGATTTGGCCACAGCATTCACTCCCAAAGCGCCACTGGCACCGGCTTTGTTCTCGACCAGTACCGATACATTCAGGCGCTGCGCCAAGCGCTCGGCCAGTACCCTGGCCACGCTGTCGCTCACACCACCCGGGGGGTAGGCCACCACCAGTTTGAGGGGTTTGGTGGGCCAGGTGGGCGTCTGCGCGCCTGCGCCAAAAGCAGCCGTCCAGCCCCAACTGACCGTACTCCACACCAGCACCTGGCGGCGTGAAGGCCTGGCTTGCGGACCCCGGTTACTCATTCAAAACAAGGCGCCTGGGCCAAAGGCAAGCCCGCCACATCTTTGGCCGCCAGTTGCGGCGCAAAGTCAATCGGCCAGTCAATGCCCAGCTCTGGGTCGTTCCACAGCAAGCTGCGCTCGTGCGCGGGGTACCAGTAGTCGGTGGTTTTGTACAAAAACTCGGCGCTCTCGCTGAGCACCACAAAGCCATGGGCAAAGCCCGGTGGCACCCACAATTGGAGGTGATTGTCAGCGCTCAGGCGCACACCGTCCCACTGACCAAAAGTGGGCGAACTGCGGCGCAAGTCCACCACCACATCAAACACCTCGCCTTGCACCACGCGCACCAATTTGCCTTGCGCATGCTCAATTTGGTAGTGCAGGCCGCGCAGCACGCCGTGGACCGATTTGCTGTGGTTGTCTTGCACTAACTGAATGTCCAAGCCCGTGGCCTGGGCAAAGTCGCGGGCGTTGAAGCTTTCCAAAAAGAACCCCCGCGCATCGCCAAACACTTGCGGCTGCAAAATCAAAACATCGGGAAATTTCGTAGGGGTAACGGTGTAGGCCATGCAAATGAAGGTTCTTATTGGGGAGCTTTTTTATTTGATTAGGTTCAACAGGTACTGCCCGTAACCGTTTTTGGCCAGCGGCGCTGCCAAGCGCGCCACATCTTGTGCAGTGATCCATTTTTGGCTCAAGGCAATTTCTTCAGGACAAGCCACCATCAGGCCCTGGCGCTTTTGCAGTGTGGCAATAAAGCCCGCCGCCTCATGCAAGCTGTCATGGGTGCCGGTGTCCAGCCAAGCGAAGCCTCGTCCCATGATCTCCACATTCAGTTGCCCCCGCTCCAAATAGACGCGGTTCACATCAGTGATTTCCAATTCGCCCCGGGCCGAGGGCTGAATGTGGGCGGCAATGTCACACACTTGCTGGTCATAAAAATACAAGCCGGTGACGGCGAAATTGCTTTTGGGTTGCGCCGGTTTTTCTTCGATGCTGATGGCGCAATGTGCATCGTCAAACGCCACCACGCCGTAACGCTCAGGGTCGTGCACATGGTAGGCAAACACGCTGGCACCTTGGCTGCGGGCATCCGCATGGTTCAGCAAGCGCACCAGGTCGTGGCCGTAATAAATGTTGTCGCCCAAGACCAAGGCACTCGGGTGGTTGCCGACAAATTCTTTGCCAATGATGAAGGCTTGCGCCAAGCCATCGGGACTGGGCTGCACGGCATAAGTGATGTTCATGCCCCACTGGTGACCGTCCCCCAGCAACTCGGCGAAACGCGGTGTGTCTTGCGGCGTGCTGATCAACAACACATCGCGAATCCCAGCCAGCATGAGCGTGGTCAAGGGGTAATACACCATGGGTTTGTCGTAGACTGGCATGAGCTGCTTGCTCACGGCCTGCGTCACTGGGTATAGGCGCGTCCCCGAACCACCCGCCAAGATGATGCCTTTTCTTTGATTCATAAGCTTATTGTGGCATGGCTCCAAGCAGCGATCTTTTGCCAGTGCATCTCTTCAATCCCCATTGAGCAACGCTCATTGGGCGCTTAACCCGCTTCAGGAGGCGCCGCCGGTTTTTCCATCTGCGCCACTTTGTCCTTGAGGTGCGCCAATTGTTCGCGCAGGGGCTCCAACTCATCGCGGTAGGCCTGAGCATCGCCAAAATCCACAAAGCCCATGTAATAAGGGTGGGCATGCAAGACCTTACGTGCGTGCTTGATGGGGCACCAGTACTGCTCGGTCTGCCCCACCACCTCGCGTGCATAGGCAATCAACCCATTGCCGTAAGAGCAATAGGCACAGTTGATTTTCTCGATGATGTTCAGGTAGCCCAGGTGCACCCGGTCGAACACAAAATAATCCGCTCGCTTGACCCGCGCCAAACCGTACAAGGGAAAGCACACCCACTGGTAGACCCAAACGAACAGGTCAAACAGCACCATCGGGAAAAACACCGCGTAAATCAGCGGCGCCGACAGCAAGCTTTTGATGTCCGAGCTGAGCAAGTACTTGAGCACGCCCATCTTGAAGCGCCTTTGCTGCTCCAACACCTCATGCTCAAAGCGCACCCGCTGAGCGTCGAAGTCTGCTTTCAGACCGGCCCGGCGGCGCTGCAACTCCAGCTCGATCTCATGCTCCATCTCGCGGATGGTTTCCAGCAGGGCTTCGATTTTGGTGTTCATCAGGCCTCCAGGTGGTGCGCAAGATCAGTGCGTGGGGTCAGCCGACTCAGCAAAGCCTCTACCGTCTTCGCCTTCGGTCACTGGCTTACGCAAACGAATGACCGGCTTGGCCAGGACTTCCACATAACAAGTCGCAGCGCCGGCTTTGGCGGCCGCATCGATCATGGGTACCACTTGAGCAAAGGTGGCGACTTCGGCCTCCACAGGAGTGACACCCACTTTGCAATCGAAATCCCAGTAATCAAAACCTTCGGGCACGGTTTTGCGACCTTCGCGGCGAGCGTATTTTCGCACTTCGTGCTTCACGGCTTCAAGAATGCGGTCTGGGTTTTTGCCCTCAGTCTGCAAGAGGAATGTTTTTTTCATGGAACTTTCAAGGTTTGTGCCGCAATCATCGCGCTGCCGCGGCCATTGGCTCGATTATGCGTCTATGCTCAAGCCCATCCATTGTGCTTGCCCGCCTTGATCTCGACCTCGTCGCGATCACCACCCCTTGTTCTTGCTTCCTCTTTAGATTTATGCCCTTCAGCTCCCTTGGCCTGCGCCCAGAACTCCTCCAAGCCCTCAAGCCCAAAGACTATCCTGCGCCCACGCCCATCCAAACGTTGGCCATTCCGGCCGTGTTGCAAGGGGTGGATGTGCAGGCCAGCGCCCAAACGGGTTCGGGCAAAACCGCCGCCTACGCCCTGCCGGTCTTGGAGTTGCTGCTGCGCCAGCCACGAGGCACACCACGCGCTGTACACAGCCTGGTGCTGGTGCCCACGCGCGAGTTGGCCGTGCAGGTGGGCGAGACCTTGCGCAGCTTGGCCGTGCATCTGCCGTCCAGCCTGAAAATCACGGTGGTGTTTGGCGGTGTATCGATCAATCCGCAAATGATGGGTTTACGCGGCGGTGCCGACGTGATTGTGGCGACGCCAGGTCGCTTGCTGGATTTGCTCGAAAAGAACGCCTTGAGCCTGTCCCAGGTGCAAATTTTGGTGCTGGACGAAGCCGACAAACTGCTGGACCTGGGCTTTCAAGACGAGCTGCAAGCGATTTTGAAGACGTTGCCTGCACAGCGCCAAAACCTGCTGTTTTCAGCCACCTTTGCGCCCGCTGTGCAAAGCCTGGCGGACGCCTTGCTGTGCGAGCCCGTGCGGCTCGATGTGCTGCCGCAAGCGGGCACTGCGCCCGACATCGTGCAGCGAGCGATTGCGGTGGACGCGGCGCAGCGCACCCAGTTACTGCGCCATCTGTTTCAAACCCATGGCTGGAAGCGGGTGCTGGTGTTTGCCGCCACCCAACACGCCTGCCAGATCATTGCCGCCAAGCTGCGCAAAGTCGGCATCAATGCCGAGCCCTTTCACGGCCAGCTGAGCCAGGGCAAACGCAGCCAGGTATTGGCCGATTTCAAGGCCTCGCGCGTGAAAGTAGTGATCGCCACCGACGTGGCCTCTCGCGGCTTGGATATTTCAGAGCTGCCGGTGGTGGTCAATTTTGATTTGCCGCGCTCGGCGGTGGACTACACCCACCGCATTGGCCGCACCGGCCGTGCAGGGCACAGCGGCTTGGCGGTCAGCTTTGTCAGCCAAGAGACCGAAGCGCATTGGCGGTTGATTGAAAAACGCCAAGCCATTTCGGTGCCACGCGAAGTGCTGGCTGGGTTTGAGCCCACAGTGGCGCCAGCGGCAGGGCCGGACGCCCCGCATCCGCAAGGCACGGCCAACGACCCCACGGGCGGCGTCAAAGGCCTGCGGCCGAACAAAAAAGACAAACTGCGCCAGGCCCAGCAACAGGCGAAAACGCCTTAAACCAAGCCTAGCCTGCACGCAGGCTCAAGCGGGGTGCGCCGCCAGGGCCATAGCGATCTCATGACCGCCTTGTGCCGAACCGCTCAAGGGCACCATCTGACCGGCCGGGTCTTTGACTTGCGCCAAGGCTGCCGCCAATTGCTCGGCCGTGTCGTCACGCAAGCCCAGATGCAGGCCTTGCGTCAAGGTGATGTGCGCGACCTCAAAACTGCCGGCGCCCGCGCACAAAATGGTGCGGTTCGGCGCGTCTTCGCTGGCCATGACCAGCATGGCGGGCACTACGGCTTGGGGTTGCAAGGCCTTGAGCACTTCAGGCGGCATCAAGCCTTCGGTCATGCGGGTAGCGGCCGTCGGCGCCAAGCAGTTGACTCGGATGCCATGCTTTTCGCCTTCGATCGACAAGGTTTGCATTAAACCGGCCAAGGCCATTTTGGCGGCGCCATAATTGGCCTGACCAAAGTTGCCGTACAGCCCGCTGGACGAGGTGGTCAACACCACGCGGCCATAGTTTTGCGCCTGCATGATGGCCCACACCGCCTTGGTGCAATGCACCGCGCCCATCACATGCACGTCCATCACCAAGCGAAAATCGGCGATCTCCATTTTGGCAAAGCTCTTGTCACGCAAGATGCCGGCGTTGTTGACCAAAATGTCGACCCGGCCCCAGGCGTCCATGGTCTGCTGCACCATGGCTTTGACGGCTTCATAGTCGGTCACCGAGGCGCCGTTGACCATGGCCTGGCCCCCTCTGGCGCGAATCTCGTCCACCACGGCTTGGGCGGCGCTGACCGAACCGCCGTCGCCATGCACGTCAGCGCCCAGGTCGTTGACCACCACTTTGGCGCCACGTGCCGCCAAGGCCAAAGCATGTTGCTTACCCAAACCGCCGCCCGCACCGGTGACGATGGCCACGCGGCCCGTGAAATTGAGACTCATGATGTTGTGATCTTTCAAAAAAAAGGGACCCTGACGCCGAGGTGCCAGCCAGGAACGGATTCTTAGCGCAACTCTGATAGCCTGAGGCCATGGCTGCAATATAGGCGCAAACACAGACTCTTTCTGTAGCCTGTTTGACAGACGACCAGGAAACACACCCATGCAAATCAACTCAGAAATTGTGACCACCCCGCCTCTGGACTCGGCCACTGTGGTCATGCTGCGCGATGGACCGTCCGGGCTGGAGGTGCTGCTGCTCAAGCGGCACGCCGCCTCCTCGGTGCTGGGCGGGGCGTTTGTATTTCCCGGTGGCAAACTCGATGTGGCCGATGCCCACCCCGACCTGTTGCACCGCTTGGACCGTTCGCCAACCGCTTTGCACAGCCAATTGGGCGAAACCGATTTACCCGAAGGCAAGGCCGCCAGTCTGTTTGTCGCCGCCCTGCGCGAAGCCTTTGAAGAATCCAGCGTGCTCTTGGCCCATTCGGCGGCAGGTCAGTCCCATGCGGACACGCTGGCTGCCGCGCGTGACCACTTGAGCCAGGGCATGGCCTTTAACCCCTTGCTGGCGCAATTGAATTTGACCTTGCATACCGACGCCTTAGTGCCTTGGTCGCGTTGGATCACGCCGCGCGTGCCTTCCGTGACCAACAAACGCTTTGACACCCGTTTTTTCTTGGCCCATGCGCCCGCAGACCAAATTGCCGCCCACGACAACCATGAAACCACCGAAAGCGTCTGGCTCGCCCCGCGCGAGGCCTTGACCCGGTACTGGGCCGGCCAGATCGAGTTGGCACCGCCGCAAATCATGAGCCTGTCACACCTGAATCGGTACGAAAGCGCCACCAGTGCCTTGGCTGCGGCGCGCATTCAAAAACCACCCACGATTCAACCCGAACCGTTTGACCAAGAAGGCATGAGGGTTATTTGTTATCCAGGCGACGAACGCCATTCAAAGCCTGAACGGGCACTGCCCGGTCCTACGCGCTTGCAATTTCGCAACCGCCGTTTTGAGCCTGTGGGTGGATTAGACGAATTGCTTGGTTAAAATAATAACATTAGCAATTTGTTACAACACAACTACCTCACTTTGTCATGACCATGACCACACCCTCCTCATTTGCCTACCTCTCTGTGGAGCGGGGGATGGAATTCATTGGTGACGAAGCTGGATTTTTGTCGCTGCTCAAAACATTGCACAAAACTTTGACCACTGACATCCCCCTCATCTCCGACCTGCTGAGCCGGGACGATGTGAATGGAGCCAACCGCTTGCTGCACCAGGTCAAAGGCTTCGCGCCTGTGTTTTGCGTGGACGCTTTGGTGGAGCATGTGGTCAAGGTGGAGGCTTTGAGCAAACATGGGGATGCCCCTGAAGTTCGGGCCGCGTTTGCGCTGATGGCGCCGCAGTTGGAGCAACTGCGCAGCGAAGTCGCCTTACACCTGGCAGCCAATCAACTGGCTTTGGACTGAGACTGAATGGCTTGCTGCAACCACTGCTCGACCTGAACAGGGTCGTGCAGCAGTCGGACATCTTCAAACGCCTGCTGTGCCTGCGGGTAGCTGCGGCGCAAATAATTGAGCCATTGCTTTAAACGCCCGGCGCGGTGGCGTGCCGCCACATGCAGGCCCACCCGATGCCAGAACTGCAGCATGAGCGGCAACAAAGTTGCCCAGGTTGCTGACCTGTTGGTGCCTGTCTCCAACTGGCCCAAGCCCGCATCATGCGCCTGAATGGCCAAGCCCAAACCGGGGTCTGACACCATGCCGCGCCCGATCATCAAATCCACACAACCGGTGACCTCGCGGCAACGCAGGGCATCGGCCAGCGTCCAAATCTCACCATTGGCGATCAAGGGCAACTTAACCAACGCACGCAAATCGGCAATGCGGTCCCAATAAGCCGGCGGGCGGTAACCGTGCGCCTTGGTGCGCGCATGCACCACCAGCTCGGTAGCGCCGGCGCCTTCGATCGCCAAGGCGCATTCCTCGGCGCGGCTGTCGTCGTTAAAACCCAAACGCATCTTCGCCGACACCGGCACATGGGCTGGCACCGCGCGGCGCACCGCCGAAACAATCTGCGCAACGGTTTCGGGCTCGTCGAGCAACACCGCGCCGCCCCGGTGCAGGTTGACGGTTTTGGCCGGGCAGCCGAAATTCAAATCAATGCCGGCCGACCCCATCTCAGCCAAACGGGCCGCGTTCTCGGCCAGACAAGTAGCGTCGGAGCCTAGTAGCTGGGCGCGCACCGGCACGCCGGCGGCAGTGCGGCTGCCGTTGCGCAGCTCAGGCACCACCCGCTCAAAAGCCCGGCAGGGCAACAAAGTACCGGTGACGCGAATGAACTCCGACACGCAGCGGTCCACGCCACCGACCCGAGTGAGCGCATCGCGCAAAGAATGGTCTAGCAAGCCCTCCATCGGGGCCAAAATCAGCAATCTCAGTCCAGCTTGCGCTTCAAACGCACTTCTTCCACCCGCGCCTCACCCATGGGGATGGTGCGGGCGGTGTTCATTTCACGCTTGAAGCCGGCCAAATCATGAAAACGCAGGGTACGCTCGTTGCGCAGCGGCAACCACACGGTCACGTCGGTGCAGCCTTCGTCCACCAGGCCTTCGCGCGCCGCGTCCCACAGCGCCAAACCAATGCCTTGGCCCAAACGATCGGGATCAACATAAATCGCCCAAATTTCACCGGTGGTGTTGGGCGTTTTGGGGTCGCGCGAGCGGTCATAGCCCACCAAGCCGACGATCTCATCATCCATCACCGCCACCATCACCTGGGGTTCGCCATACTCAATCGCCTCTTTCCAATACGACACGCGCTTGGGCATGGGCGTGGCCACCCAATGCTCCATCGGCACCTGACCTTCATACAAAGTCATGGCGGCAATCAAATGCAGCTGCGCCACATCAGGGGCATCTTTGAGGGTGGCGAAACGAACTTGGATATCGGACATATGAAAAACTCAAGAAAATCGAGGGTACGTCAGGGGCATTGCGCCGCCCCAACACCGGGCCCCTGATTGTCGGTTATCTTTGGTGCATGTTTCAGATTGTTCGACGTTTGACTTGGGGCCTGGCACAACTGACGGTCCTGACCCTGTTCACCTTCAGCTTCACGTTCACCAGCGCCCACGCCAAAGGGTTTGAAGACTCCATGGCTGAGCGCACCCGCGCCTGCACCGCCTGCCACGGTGACCAAGGCCGCGCCGGGCCTGACGGTTACTACCCGCGCCTGGCCGGCAAGCCCGCGGGCTATTTATACAACCAGCTGAAGAACTTCTCCGAAGGCCGCAGGCACTATGGCCTGATGACGCGTTTGGTCGACCCGCTGTCGGATGCATATTTGCACGAGATCGCCCAGTATTTCTCAGGCTTGAAACTGCCCTACCCCGCCCCTGCGCAAACCGCGTCCCGCATGGCGCCAGCCCTGTTGGCACGCGGCCAACAACTGGCGTTGCGAGGCGATGCAGCGCGGCAGGTGCCCGCCTGCATTCAGTGCCATGGCGAGCGACTGACTGGCCTGCAGCCGCATGTCCCCGGGCTGCTGGGTCTACCGCTGGACTATCTGAACGCCCAATTGGGCGCCTGGCAAACCCAGCAGCGCCAGGCCCTCGCCCCCGATTGCATGGCCCAGGTGGTCAAACGCATGGACAGCAGCGACTTGATTGCGGTGGCCACCTGGTTGTCGACTCAACCCCTGCCCGCCGACAGCACACCCGCATCCTCGCCCTCCACCCGAAGCGACACAGCTCCCCTGCCCCGCTGTGGCAGCGCGCCTGAGTTGAAAGGCCAACCATGAAGCGGCAGCGCACTTGGGGGCTCGGGTCTTGGCTGTTCGGCCTGGGCGTGCTGCTGTGCGCGGCCGTGGCATGGGACAATTTTGCCGATGGCGTGGACGTGAACGGTCCGACCATGGCGACACTGGCCCCCTCCCCCGAAACCCTGGCCCAAGGTCACTACTTGGTGCAGGCCGGCAACTGCGTCGCCTGCCACACGGCGCGAGGCGGCATGCCCATGGCCGGTGGCCGCGGCATCGAAACCCCTTTTGGCCGCGTGTACAGCAGCAACCTCACGCCAGACCCGCAAACTGGCATCGGCCAATGGAACGCTGCGCAGTTTTGGCGTGCGCTGCACCACGGGCGCTCGCGCGACGGGCGTTTGCTCACGCCCGCCTTTCCCTACAACCACACCACCTTGATCAGCCGGCCCGACGCCGACGCCATGTTTGCATGGCTTAACAGCTTGCCAGCTGTTTCCAGCAAGCCGCCCTCCCACACCCTGCAATGGCCGCTGGGCACCCAACCCGCCTTGGCGGTCTGGCGTACGCTGTATTTCAAAGCGGGCAGCTACCAAGCCCGCGCCGAGCAAACCGCTGAATGGAACCGCGGCGCCTACCTGGTACAGGGCCTGGGCCATTGCGCGGCTTGCCACAGCGCTCGCAACGCCTTGGGCGCCTCGGGCGCTGTGGACGACCTCTCTGGCGGATTGATGCCGGTGGTCAACTGGACCGCGCCTTCGCTACTGGACAACGCGCAAACCGGCTTGGCGCAGTCCTCGCTGGCTGAGATTCAAACCTTGCTCAAAACCGGACAATCTGGAGCGCACCACACCAGCGGGCCCATGGCCGAGGTTGTGCAGTACAGCACCCAGTACCTGAGCTCGCCCGACCTGCGTGCCATGGCCATCTATTTGAAATCACGCGCCACTCCAGCGACCTTGGCTTTAAGCGAACCCGCAGCAGCAAAACAAACCGTTCGGTCTGAAACCGCCAACCGGGGCGCGGCAATTTACGACAAACAATGCGCGCAATGCCATGGTGATCAAGGCCAAGGCGAGCCCGGGGCTTACCCCGCTTTGGCGGGACACCGGGCGGTGCGGCAAAACGACACCACCAACCTGGTGCAAACCGTGTTGTATGGCGGTTACCCGCCGGCCACCGCAGGCAATCCCAGGCCCTATGGCATGCCGCCGTTCATCTTAACGCTGGACGACAAAGACATTGCCGCAGTGCTGACCCATTTGCGCAGCCAATGGGGCAACCACGCCCGCGAAGTCACGCCTTTAGAGGTCAACCGCATTCGCGCCAGCCAGGGCTCCTGAGCGAGCCCTGGGCACTGATTGCGCGCCCCGCCAACACCCAGGTGACAGCGCAAAAAGCAAGGCATGGCCTACCATGTGCTCATGACTCAAAACCTCTACATCCTCACCGGCGCCTCACGGGGCATGGGCTTAAGCCTGGCGCAGCAACTGCTGCAAGCGGGCCACAGCGTGCTGTGTCTGTCGCGTCAAACCAATGCCGAACTTGACCTGTTGGCGCAGAAAACGGGCTCCAGTTTGACCCAATGGTCCCAAGACCTGACTCAAGGCGTGGCCGCCAGCGCACGACTGGGCGCATGGCTGAACACGCAAACGCCCAGTGCATGGGCCAGCATCACTTTGATCAATAACGCCGGCGCGATTGCCCGCATCGGTCCCCTGCGCCAAGCCGACGCTGCCGATTTGGGCCAAGCCCTGCGTGTGGGCCTGGAAGCCCCCATGCAACTGACCGCCGCTTTTTTGGCCGCCACCGAACACTGGGGCCTGCCGCGCAAGGTACTGAACATTTCTTCGGGCCTGGGCCGACGTGCCATGGCCTCGCAAGCCGCTTACTGCGCAGCCAAGGCGGGCATGGACCATTTCACCCGCTGCCTGGCACTGGAAGAAGCGCTCCAGCCCATGGGCGCCAAAGTCTGCTCACTGGCCCCGGGCGTGATTGACACCGATATGCAAATCCAGATGCGCAGTGCAGATGCCAGTGCCTTTCCGGACCAAGCCGGTTTCATCCAACTCAAAGCCGGTGGACAGCTGACCTCTGCCGCCGATGCCGCAACGCGGATCCTGGCCTTTTTGGCGCGGCCCGATTTTGGCACCAACCCGGTGGCCGATATCCGAGACTGAGCGACGGGCACCGTGCTGCCGTCACTTGACTTGGGTCAATTGTGATTTGTCAGCGCGGTGTAGCCATTTCAGCCGACACTGAAGGCTCAATTGATTACCTAATTGGAGACTGAATATGAGCCGTGAAGTTGTTGTTGTCAGCGGTGTGCGCACCGCCATTGGAACCTATGGTGGCAGCCTGAAGGACATCGCGCCCACCGAATTGGCCGCGCAAGTGGTCCGCGAATCGTTGGCCCGCGCGGGTGTGGAAGGCAAAGACGTGGGTCATGTGGTGTTCGGCCATGTGGTCAACACAGAACCCAAAGACATGTACCTGTCGCGCGTTGCAGCCATCAATGGCGGCTGCGCCGAAGGCACACCGGCCTTCAACGTCAACCGCCTGTGCGGTTCGGGCCTGCAAGCCATTATTTCGGCCAGCCAGTCCATCCTGCTGGGCGACTGCGACATCGCCATTGGCGGCGGCGCGGAGAACATGAGCCGCGGCCCCTATGCCTCCCTGAGCGCCCGTTGGGGTGCCCGCATGGGTGACACCAAGTTGGTCGACATGGTGGTCGGTGCCTTGCACGACCCCTTTCACACCATCCACATGGGCGTAACAGCCGAAAACGTGGCCGCCAAGTACGGCATCACACGTGAGATGCAAGACGCGCTGGCGGTAGAAAGCCACAACCGCGCTGAACGCGCGACGCTGGCCGGTTACTTTAAAGAGCAAATCATGCCGGTCATGCTGAAAAGCAAAAAAGGCGAAGTGGCTTATGCCACCGACGAGCATTTCCGCCCCGGTTGCAAGCTCGAAGACATGGCCAAACTCAAGCCCGTGTTTGTCAAAGAAAACGGCACCGTGACCGCCGGCAATGCTTCGGGCATCAATGACGCCGCGTCTGCCGTGGTGTTGATGGAAGCCGGCGCTGCCCAAGCGCGTGGTGCCAAGCCACTGGCCCGTTTGGTGGGTTACGCCCACACCGGTCTGGACCCCAAAATCATGGGTGCGGGCCCGATCTCGGCCACGCTGGCCGTGCTGAAGAAAACCGGTTTGAGCGTCAACGACTTGGACGTGATTGAGGCCAACGAAGCCTTTGCCGCACAAGCCTGCGCCGTGACGCGCGAACTGGGTCTGGACCCCGCCAAGGTCAACCCCAACGGCTCGGGCATTTCGCTGGGTCACCCCATCGGTGCCACGGGCGCGCTGATCACTGTGAAAGCCCTGTACGAGTTGCAGCGCGTGAACGGCCGCTATGCGCTGGTGACCATGTGCATTGGCGGCGGTCAGGGCATTGCTGCGATCTTTGAGCGCATGTGAGACTCAAAGCCTCGCAGCACTCAAATGGGAGCCCACGGGCTCCCTTTTTTGTCTTTATGCGGGTCCGACGGGATCGTCGAGGAAGCCGCCAGATCGCAGCGTGACCACCAGCGTGTCGCGCCAGCCGCCGGCCAGCTCCGGCTGGATCGGCGTGGTTTCGTGGATCATGCGGGTGTCGTCCAGCAGCAAGAGCGACCAGGGTTCGGTCAGTGTGAAGCGCTGACCGGTGGGGCTGGCGATATCGAACACCCGAGTCTCGCCGCCTTTAACACCGTGACGAGCCACCAAAAATACCGCCACCCAGTTCACGCCATCCCGGTGCGCGCCTTCTGGCGTGGGGCGGCCAATGCCGTCGGTGGTGTCGATGCGGAACTGATGCGCTTCAGTGAACCAGGTTTGTTCACCTTGGGCGGCAGAGGCCACTGTACCCAACCAACGCAGCAAGGCCTGCCAGGCCGACTGCTGCCAGACCTCGGGGGCCACGGGGTCAAACCAACGCTGCATGCCGCCGTGTAGCGCGTTATACGAAAGCGGCTGCCAATGAGCACGGTGCGGCATGGTCCGTACGCCATCGGCTCTGACCTGCAGGCTGGCATGACGCCTGCGGCGGTAGCGCCCACCGTCTTTCAGGTACTGGTCTGGCGGCAAATCGTCCCATGAAGGTTGCAGGGCCTGCAAAGCCTCGGTCGTGACCCCTGCCAAGGCGCAGACGCTGGCCGCGCTCAGCACGGCAAAGCCTTGAGAGGACAGCGTGGCGACCAGCTGATCGGAGGCGGTCAAAGGCGGCGACAACAGGGGTAAAGACATGAAAGCGGTCCGGAAATATCAAGCAGGGGCCATAAGCATAACGCGCCAAGGCGCATGGCAACGGGCCTGCAGCCCGATCTCCTGGGCTTCTTGAGTGCTTCTCCGATCCTTCTCAAGTTCTTGAGCCAGCCATGACGTGGATCAAGACCCTGTTCAGGCGAACCTCCTAAGCTGCACCTGCTTAAGGAGCGCACCGTGACCCCATTGCAGTGGAAAGAAGTGTTGTCGTTGGATTTGCCTGCGATGGACGAGCCGAGTTTTCAGTTGGCTGCGCTACTGGAGCTGGCCTCAGCTGCCAGCGATGCCGACTTGCCCGCCCTTTGGCGTCAGCTGATTGCCCATACCCAGACGCAGTTTGAACGCGAGGACCGCTGGATGCTGCAGACCTCCTTCTCGTCCACTCAAGTTCACAGCGTGCAGCACAAGGTCGTATTGCAAGTCATGCGCGAAGGCTTGTCCAATAACGACATCGGCGCTGGCACCGGCAACCTGCCCTTGATCCGCACCATGACCCGTGACTTGGGTGTGTGGTTTGCGCAGCACAACCAATCGATGGACGCCGCGCTGGCCCTGCACCTGCGCAAGACCGGTTACGACCCTGAGCTCGGTGTGCTCAGCATGCCTTTGGAACCTGTGGCCATCTGAGCCAGTGACCGCCAGAGCGGCACAAGGCTGCAGGTTTCAGGCGTAGCGCTGCGAGGCCAACTTGGCGCCTTCCACCAGGGCTTTGAGTTTGGCCTCGGCCACTTCGCGGCTCATGGGCGCCAGGCCACAGTTGGTGCAGGCAATGATGCGCGCCTTGGGCACAAACTGCATCGCACGGCCAATCGTGTCGGCCACTTCTTCAGGCGTTTCAATGGTCTCGCTGGCCACGTCGATCACGCCCACCATCACATCTTTGTCTTTCAACAAGGCCATCAAATCCATGGGCACTTGGGAGTGAAAGCACTCCAAACTCACTTGCTGAATGCTGCTTTTCGCCAAGGCGGGAAACACCTTTTCGTACTGGCGCCATTCGTGGCCCAGCGTCTTCTTCCAATTGTTGTTGGCTTCAATGCCGTAGCCGTAGCAAATGTGAACCGCGGTGGTGCAGGTCAGGCCTTGCGCCGCCCGCTCCAGCGCCGCAACGCCCCACTCGGCCGCCTCATCCATGTAGACGTTGAAGGCCGGTTCGTCAAACTGGATGATGTCCACACCATCGGCTTGCAGCGCCAGCGCTTCTTGGTTCAGTAATTCGGCAAAAGCCATGGCCATCTTCACCTTGTCGCCATAGAAACGATCGGCCACAGTGTCGACAATCGTCATCGGGCCAGGCAAGGTGAATTTGAGTTTTTTCTTGGTGTGAGCGCGGGCCAGTTGCGCTTCAAACGCGTGGACACGGCCTTTCAAGCGCAGTGGCGCAATCACTTGCGGCACCTGCGCGTCGTAGCGGTTGTTGCGAATGCCCATGGTGACTTTATTGACAAAGTCGATGCCTTCGACATGCTCCACAAAGCCGTGGACAAAGTGCTGGCGCGCTTGCTCGCCATCGCCAATCACATCCACACCGGCGTCTTCTTGTGCTTTGATCCACAGCAAGGTGGCATCGGCCTTGGCGCGCAGCAGGCTGTCGCCTGAGAACTTCCATTCAGGCCAGAGTTTTTGCGTCTCAGCCAACCATTCGGGTTTGGGCAGGCTGCCGGCAATAGCGGTAGTGAACATGGGTTTCTCCAAAAATTTCAAGATTCAAGATTCAAGATACAAGATCTAAGACTCGGACTTCAGCGCAAAGGCTTGTGCCAACAGTTCATAAGAATGGCGTTGTGCCTGCGGATCGTGCGTCCAGGTGATGACGACCACCTCGTCGACTTGCAAGCGCTCAGCCAGGTGGCGTAATTTTTCGGCCACCACGGTCGCTGAGCCGACCAAGGCGTTGTCTTTCATCTGCACCAGCGCCAGTTGCTCGCTGACGGAATAGTCGCGCACCGCCAATTCGGGCGGCAGCATGGGGCCAATGCGTCCCAGGTTGCGGTCCATGCGCCAACGCGCCCGGCTTTCAAACAAGCGCCAAGCCTCTTCGTCGGTATCGGCCGCGAGGGCCCACACACACACGGTGGCTTGGGACTTGGATAAACGCTCGCTGGGACGAAAGGTTTCTCGGTACAGGCGCAGCGCATGCTCCGCACCCTGCCCGTCCGTAATGAACCAGGCAAAGGCGTAAGGCAAGCCCAAATGGGCGGCCAGTTGTGCGCCATAGTCCGAGCTGCCCAGCATCCAGACATGGGGCGCCGTTTCAGCGGCGGGGTAAGCAAACACATTGTGACCGGGGTGGCCTGCGGGCAAGGGCTGGCCTGTAACCCAGGCTTGCAACTCCATCACTTGCTGAGGAAAGTTGTCGCTGGCGTGGCGATCGGAGTTGAGCAGTTGCGCGGTGCGCCCATCGCTGCCGGGCGCGCGGCCCACACCCAAGTCGATGCGACCTGGGGCCAGCGCATCCAGCACGCGAAATTGCTCAGCCACTTTGAGCGGCGCATAGTGCGGCAACATGACGCCCGCACTGCCAATGCGAATACGTTGGGTGCGCGCAGCAATGGCCGCCATCAACACTTCAGGCGCTGTGCCCACGATGCTGGGGTGGCTGTGGTGCTCGCTCACCCAAAAGCGGTCATAACCCAAGGCCTCAGCATGCTGCGCCAGAGCCAAGGTTTGGCGAATGGCCTCATCTTGCCCCCGACCGGCCACAGCCACAGACTGGTCCAGCACGGACAAACGCAAACGAGATGTTGAAGTGTTCATTCAGTAGAGGGTACAGGACACTGGCGGTTTACGCTGCGTCGGCCTGTTCGGCCTCTTGCAAGGCACGCCACATCACCTTGCCGCTGCCGCTTTTGGGCAAGGCGTCGGCAAACGATACGACCCGCGGCACTTTGTATACCGCCATGTTGTCGCGGCACCAGTCCACGATGTCTTGCTCCGACACTTGGCCTTGGTGCGAGCTGCGCAAGACCACCACGGCTTTGACCGATTCACCGCGGTAGGCGTCGCGCGTGGCGATGATGCAGGCCTCTTGAATGGCCGGGTGGCGAAACATCAAGGCCTCCACCTCGGCCGGCCAGACCTTGAAGCCGCTGGCATTGATCATGCGCTTCAAGCGGTCAGTCATGAAGAAATAACCGTCTTCATCGACTCGGCCCAAATCCCCTGAGCGAAAGAAACGCTTGCCATCGCGCTCAAAAAAGGCCGCCGCTGTGGCGTCGGGCCGCTTCCAGTAACCATCAAAAATTTGCGGGCCACTCATCACAATTTCGCCTGACTCGCCTTGCGGCAATTCTTTGAGCGTGTCGGGGTCCACCACGCGCGCATCCACGCTCATGAAGGGAATGCCCAGACATTGTTTCTTGGGGGCATCGGGCGGATTGCTGTGCGACGGTGCGGCGGTTTCGGTCAGGCCATAGCCTTCCACAAAACGCAGGCCAAATTGATCCAGCAAGCGCTGCGCCACCGCCTCAGGCATGGCGGCGCCGCCACCGCCGATGTAGGTCAGACTGGACAGATCGAATTTTTCAATCTGCGCGCTGCCGAGCAAGTCGATCACCATGGTCGGGATGTTGGTCCAGTGCGTGACCTTCCACTTGGAGATTTGATGCCCAGCCACGTCACGGTCCCAACGCGGCATCAGCACCAGCGTGGCGCCCAAGAAAATCGTGGTGTGCATGACACTGACCATGCCGGTGATGTGGAACATGGGCACCACGGCCAAAGCCACATTTTCAGGCGTGCCGTTGCCCCACAGGCTACCGGCCATGGCGTTGTGCATGATGCTGCCGTGCGGGTGCATGCACCCCTTGGGCAAACCGGTGGTGCCGCTGGTGTAAGGCAAGATCGCCAAATCAGTGCGGGTGGCCGTCACCTCGGGCAAGGGCAAGTCATGCGCCAGCGCTTGCGTCCAGGCATGCACCTGGCCGTGGGCCAAAGAGGGCAAGGCGCGCACAGGCACCAGCCAATCGTGCCAATGGGCAGGCAAGTTCTCGGGGCCTGCGGCCACAGGGTCGAACACATCGGTGAATTGCGTCACCAGCAAATGCCGCAATTGCTGCTCAGGCGGCAAAGCGTCGCTGGCCGCCGCCAATTCAGGCGCCAAATCGGCGGTGGTGATGGCCACGCGCGCGTCCGGGTCGGTGATGTAGTGCTTGAGCTCCTCCATCCGGTTCATCGGATTGACCGGCACCACCACCGCATCCAATCGCAAAATAGCAAAGTGCGCGATCACCAACTGCGGGCAATTTTGCATGTTCAGGACCACCCGGTCCCCCTTGTGCACGCCCAAGGTGGCCAAATAGCCGGCCAGTTTTTCGGCTTCATGCTGGAGTTCGGCATAGGTCCAAGTCCGGCCCATGAACACCAAAGCCAATTTATCTGGGTAGCGTTGGGCGCTGATCTCTAAATTGACCCACAGTGAGGTTGCCGGGGGCGAAATCGCAAAAGGCAGCCTTTTGGGCCAAAACGCAGCGTGAGCGGTCATCCACAGTCTCCATGTCATGTGATTTTTACCAAGCCGATGGTAAGGCCCGGGCCGCTGGGGCGTATGCACAAGCTTGTCGCAGGGGAGACCAATTGAATCGAACCGTCAGAAGTACTCATTGACATCCTTCCCGCCCTACAGGAGGGGGATTCCCACTACGGCAAGGCCATGTCCGGCCTCGACTAATTGCTTAGCCTTATTCACTGCAGCTTCTATGGCTCTCGCCTTCCCCGCAGTGAAGAATTTTCTTTCTAACGCCAAAAGACCTCGTTCCAGAATGTTCTTGGCAGCCTTGGTGTCTCTGTCATGCACCGTTAGACACACACGACACGCCCAGTGCCGCATGCTCAGACCTCCACCGACTGAGCCAGTAGGTGCTTGGCGTGCTTGTCTTTGAGTCGCAATTTCAGGATCCGAGTCACCACGCCCAATGCGGCTTGGCGCAGTGAGGACTTGAAGCGAGAGACTTTTTTCGGCCTCATGAAAACTGTTTTTTTATACAGATTTCAGGCAGATTTTCAAGATTGGCTCAGGGGTTGCCGCCTGTGGCTGCAGGGCCTTACATCTTCGGGCTGAACCCCGGATTTTTACGGCCTTGGTGATAAAACGATTAATTACAAAAACGATGAACATTTTCTTAATTTTCTTGTTTTCAAAGTCATTTTTAGATAAAATGAAAACATGAGTACACACATCACTCCCGAACGCCCTGAAGATTACTGCGGCACGACCTATGCAGCCAAGCTGCTGGGATTGTCCGTGGGAACCATTCAAACCTTGGTCGAAAAGACCGAACTGCAAGCTTGGAAGACACAAGGCGGTCACCGCCGTATTTCCATGCACTCCATTCGCGATTACCAACGTCGCCACAACATGACTTCGGTCTTGACGGAAAACCGCCACAACCGACTCAAGGTCTTGCTGGTCGAGGACGACGAGGTCACGCGCGAAATGATGCGCGACTTTTGCGCCCGCTGCGACATGCCCATCGACTGCACGGCCATGGCTTCTGGCCTGGAAGCCTTGATCGATATTTCCAGCATCATGCCGGACATCTTGGTGGCGGACTTGAGCATGCCGGGTGTGGATGGCTTTGAGTTGCTGCGCACCTTGCGACAAAACCCCACCTTCAGCCGGATGACCTACTTGGTAGTCTCGGCATTGACGGCCCAAGAAATTGAATCCCGTGGTGGACTTCCAGAAGGCACTATTTTTGTGGCCAAGCCGGTCAATTTGCAATGGCTAAATGGCTTCTTTACCGCGTTGATGGCGTCCCGCCACGGCGACTGAAAAGCCTTTAACAGGCACCGGCAGTCCTGACCAAGCAGGTCTCGCCCCTGACAACCCACAGTCGTGAGCCTGTGGGGTTTTTTTGCCCTCCAGGCTCCGTGGGACGCTCAGGCGGACAAGCGCTCCATCACTTGTTTTTTACCCAGTTTGCGCACCGCCGAGATGGCGGGCAACTGGCTGGCACGTGGGCGCGATTTGCCAATCTCCCAGTGGTACACCGACTGCGGCGACACGCCAAGCAGCTGCGCCATTTGGGCCGCAGTCAAATCCAGTTTTTTGCGCAAAGACGCAAAGCCGCCAGCGCGAAAACGCAACTTCACGTCATCGTCTTTGGCAGCGTTGGCAACGGCGGCGGGTGCGTGGGTGCCGGCTTTGCTCAAGCGTTTGAGCACAGACTCCAGTTCAGCCACACGGCGCTTGAGCGCCGCCATGTCGGCACGCTGTTGCACGGCCAATTGTTTGAGTCCTTTGCTTTCAGCACGAATTTCTTTTTTAGCAATGCGCGCGATCTCGCTTTTGAGTTGCTCTGCGAATGTAGACATAGATAAACACACAGGAAAATTAGAACAGTCTTATCATAAACGAGCCGTCTTATTTACCTCACGAAGAGACCGTTTTTCAAAGGGCAATACCCCACAGCGGTGAGGCTTGGGCATGAAGCGTACAATCGCATCAAGTGAATCAGTTGCTCTTGTGGGCTGTTGACAACTGATGGACGCCACAGCGCATGCATTTCTGCATGCACCCCCTGCACCCCCATCCCCCAAACCTTTGAACTGACAGCCCTGGCTGTTGACTCATTTCTCTTCGACGTCCTCACAGACGTCGATTTCTCCCGCGCACATCGCTGTCACCAGCTTGTGGGCAATTTCTGAAAGGCTCAACATGAGCAGCAAAATTTACGTGGGCAACTTGCCTTATTCCATCAACGATGACAACTTGCGCGAAAACTTCGCCGCCTATGGTGACGTGGCTTCTGCCAAAGTCATGATGGACCGCGACAGCGGCCGCTCCAAAGGCTTCGGCTTTGTGGAAATGGGCAGCAGCGAACAAGCTGAAGCCGCTATCCAAGGCCTGAACGGCATGTCTGTTGGTGGTCGCTCGATCATCGTGAACATTTCACGTCCAAAAGAGCCAAGCACTGGCGGCGGTGGTTACCGCAACGATCGCGGCGCTTACTGAGCGTCATGCATCACAAAAAAACCGGCAAATTTTTGCCGGTTTTTTTTCGCTTTAACTTTGAGCCTGTATTTTTCTCTTCATCTTGGATTCAAGCTCGTTGAGCTCAGACTCATGCTCAAGTGAGTTCGGCTTATCAGAGAAGCACATCTTCTCCCCATCCCATTGCTGGCCGCACCAGCAATAGCCGTCTTCGTTGATTAGACAAGTTCCCGTGCCGCAGCATCGAACATCATCCGTCATTGAAGACTCCAGTGGGTTAAAGCATTCATGGTTGAATCGATACGATGGTGTCGGTCAGCCTTTTTTGGCCCAGGCACTGCACCAGGCTTTGGCCGAGACTTGTTTGCCGGCAAACAAGGGGCAAGCGCCAGCGGCTGAACCTGCGGCGCCTTGGTAGAGGGCGCAATTGCCACAGGCTTGGCCGGCAGCGTATTTAGCTTGCTTGGCTTTGTCGACCTTGCTGGCATCGGCTTTGTAGCCGAGTGCCGCCGCTTGCGGATCGGCTTCAGCCACCATGCTTTGTGCCTGTGCACTGGCCGCCAGCAAAGTGGCGGCAGAAGCCAAGGCGCTGTGCATCATAAAGACGCGGCGTGTGCTTGAAAATTTTGAAGTCATGGTATTTCCTTAGGTTAAAAAAGAGTGAACTCAGCGCAAATTAAATAACGCAGGCGAAGGGTCGTAACAAGCCCACAAGGCGGACGGCACTTGCGGGGCGCTTTGGCGCAGGTAGCGCCGAATCCAAGGTCCCGCCTCCCAAGGCCACATGGATCCGCTCCAAATCGAATGGTGGTAAACCACCATACCGTTTGCATTTTGTTCCAAAACAATTACGGCTGGCTGAAGCTGTGCAAACTCGACTTCAGCCAAGACCCATGGACCGGAGGATAGCAGTTGCCGCAGCTTCAAACGATGGGAATCGGGCGGGCTATAACCGCTAATGGCCTCTTTCACAGCGGTGACCTTAGCATCGCTGAGCAGATCACCTGAGAGGCTCTTGGTAATGCCGTCACAACGGCGAGTGGCCTGATTGAGGGCGGCGCTGACATGACCACGTACATCGACCGGGACGGCATCGACAAGTAGCAAATAACTGTCGTCGAGGTGTTGAACATCCAAGTGGCTGACAACCACGCCCAAGGCGGTCATGACCAGCAAGCTGAGTGCAACGTACTTCTTCATCACAGTATTTGAAATCGGCTCATGGTCAATGCAGCCGGCCTCATGAATGCATGTGCAATTGAAAGACCGAATTGGGCGCTTTCGGCAACCATGCTGGCACCAGGGGCTTGAACTTGAAACGGTTCAATCCATCGACACGGCTTAACCCTTCTTGCAATGCCAATGGGCTGATGCTGGCAAAGTCAGCCAAGGTGTACTCACGCAAAGTCGCCTCAACCACCTGCTGCAGACCCTGCTCATACGGGGCCAAGGCCCAGTCGTTATCAGACTGGTTCATTTCAGCATAGGCTTCGAAGATGCGGGCAATGTCCCACATCGAGACTTGGCTCGCGGCACCCAAAATTTTGTAGCCGCCACCGGGGCCCCGAAACGAACACACAATTTCGTGAGCTTTGAGCTGCTTCAAGATCAGTTCCAGATAGGACACCGACAGACCGAGGTGACTGGAAAGCTGACCTGTGGAGCAACTGATTTGGTGCTGCATGCGGGCAATGCACACGCAGACCTCGATCGCCGTGAAGGTTTGTTTATTCAACATGCTCAGTCCTTGGTCATGGGTATTTTAAAAACGCAAGCCCGGCGACAGCCGCCAGGCTCAACAATTTGCACGGCGATGGTCGGCCACCGCGTGGTCGTCGAACTTCATCTCCGGACTTCTCAATGCACGGTGCTTGGTCGTCCGTCCCCTCACCCGCATGCGCCACAACTTGAAAGAACTCGGATTGAGCTCAGCGCGCATCAGGGCAATCACGTCGGATTCGCTCAGACCCACGCGCTCCTGGATGGTCTCAAAAGTGGTTCTATCCTCCCAAGCCATCTGAATCACTGCGGAAATATCGCCGGCACTCAGACTGGCAAGTCGGTATATGGCGGGGTTGTTTTGCATGTCTTCCTCCATGTAAAGCGGCGGCACTGTAAGAGCGCTCAAAGCAGTGAACCCGCTCGCTCTCGCAAGGGTGCAAGCTTTGGGCGGATCGCGACTGTGCAAGCTACTTTCAACTTAGTTTCTACAAACTATTTGTGAATTTGTATTTTGCCTTTTAAATCTACGCAAAATATAAAAAAACTTCATTTTAAATATTTTTCGGCATAAAATCTACGCAACCCCTACTCAAAAATACCAATTGACCTCCACAACCTCTTCACTGGCACCGCTTTATCGGATTGGCGCGGTTTCTAAAACCACCGGAATACCTGTGACCACCTTGCGCATTTGGGAGACGCGTTACGGCGCCTTCAGCCCCGTTAAAACAACAGGTAAGCAGCGCCTGTATGAAGAGCAGGACGTGTCCAAAGCGCTACTGCTCAAACAACTCTCGCAAGCCGGTCACGCCATCAGCGCCATTGCACCCTTGGAGCTCGCCACGTTGCGGCGCATGAGCAGTCAGTCCCACAAGGCGCCAATCCACGGGGTGGCAACGGCCCAAGCGGTGTCCCTCGCGGTGGTCGGTTTGAGTCTGGCCAATCGCATGGAGTCGCAAAAACTTGCGCTGAGCCTGAAGCAAAACCGCATCCAGGTGAGCGCGGTTTGGGTGGACTTGGCTGCGGCCAGCAGCGCCGAGCTGCCCAACCCGCCTCAGGTTTTGCTCATCAAAGTCAACAGCCTGAACGCCAACGTGCATGCGGCCATCCAGACCCTGGCGCGAAAGCACCAGTTCGCTCAAACCATCGTTTTTTTCCACTTTGCCGCTGAGAAGGTGGTTCAAGCCATGAAGTTTTCGGGCTTGATCGTCAGGCGCGAACCCATTTCAGACACTGATTTGGCCGAGTTGTTGCAGTCGGTCTTGTTTGTGGACCCTGCCCGAGCCCAAGAGTTTGGCACCTCAGGCTCGGTGATCAGCAGTCGCAAATACTCGGAGGCCACATTGAGCCGCGTGGCCGGCATCTCGAGCGATGTGCTGTGCGAATGCCCCAGGCATGTGGCCGAGCTGATTTCACAACTCGCCAGCTTTGAGGAATACAGCCAAGACTGCTTGAACAACACCGCCGAAGACGCGCACCTGCACGCCTACCTCACCTCCATTTCGGGCTCTGCCCGCGCACTTTTTGAAAACGCTCTCGAAAAAATTGCAGCGCTCGAAGGCATTGATTTGCGCGAGGGCGCGCCGTGAACGACTCCCACAAGCTCAAGTTATGAAGCCAACGCTGACGTGATGGAAGAGCCGCAAGTGAAGCTGAAAAAATCATTCAAAGGTAACAAGCAAAGCTTGCCCAGCAAGCCTTGTAGAGCCTGTGGGCGCGACATGACCTGGCGCAAAGCCTGGGCCCAAAATTGGGAGCAAGTGCTGTACTGCTCTGACGCGTGCCGCAAAAATAAACCTGCAAACTCCACGCCCCCATGAGCTACGAGCTGGTTTGGTTCAAACGTGATTTGCGCTGGCAAGACCACGCGGCACTGACTGAGGCTGCTGCGCGTGGTCCGGTGCGCTGTATTTATGTGATCGAACCCGAACTGTGGCTGCAGCCCGATGCGGCGCTTCAGCACTTTGAGTTTGTACGCGAATCCCTGCAAGCACTGGACCGCGAGCTGCACCTGCACGGCGGCGGCATCGAGATCCACACCGGCGAGTTGCCGGAGGTGCTGACCCTAATTTGGCAAGAAGCGCCTTTTCGTGGACTGCACTCGCACCAAGAAACCGGCAATGGCTTTACGTATGCGCGTGACATCAAGGTGGCGGCTTGGTGCCGAGCGCTCCTAGTACCGTGGACAGAGCACGCCCAGTTTGGCGTCGTGCGCGGCTTGAAAAATCGCAACCTGTGGCACGCTGAATGGGAAAAGCACATGGCAGCGCCTGTGCAAAATTTCAGCCGCTTGCAGTTTTACAAGCCCCATTCGACGGCTGTGTTGTCAATGCAAACTCCAGCGCACCTGACGCACAACCCGCCCTTACGCCAGCGCGGGGGCCGGCCTTTGGCGTTGGCCACCTTGCACAGCTTTTTGCACGCCCGCAGCCGGGGCTACCGGGGCGGCATCTCGTCGCCGCTCTCAGCGCCTGACGCCTGCTCTCGCTTATCTGCTTATCTCGCTTTTGGCTGCATTAGCATGCGTGAAGTAGTGCAACGCACCCGTGCGCACGGCGCTCAGCTGCCCCCACAAGCGAGTCGACACCGCGCGGGGTTGACAGCCTTCATCAGCCGCTTGTATTGGCACTGTCATTTCATCCAAAAACTGGAGAGTGAGCCCGCCATCGAATGGCGCAATATGCACCGAGGCTACGATGGTCTGCGTGAACACGACTTCAATGAAGCGCATTTTGCAGCGCTCAAAGCAGCCCGCACTGGCTGGCCCATGGTGGACGCCTGTGTCACCATGCTGCGCGAAACCGGTTGGTTGAACTTTCGCATGCGTGCGATGCTGGTCTCGGTGGCCGCCTACCCTTTGTGGCTGCACTGGCGGCCAGTGGGGGAGTGGCTGGCCACGCAGTTTCTCGACTACGAACCGGGCATCCACTGGAGCCAATTGCAAATGCAATCGGGCACCACGGGCATCAACACCACCCGGGTGTACAACCCCATCAAACAAGCGCAGGACCACGACCCCCACGGTAAATTTGTGCGTCGATGGCTGCCTGCGATGCGCATCGTTTCGGACTGCGACTTGTTTGAGCCCTGGCAAATGTCGCATCAATTGCAATTGAACGCAGGCGTGCAAACGAGCGCGGACATCGCGCAGCCCGTGGTGGAGCTAGCTCAGGCCACCCGCGAAGCCAAACAACGGCTGCACGCCAGACGGCAAAACGCCGAAGTCAAGGCGGGAAAAAAAGCGGTGGTCGATAAACACGCATCGCGAAAACCCATGGTCCAGCGCAAAAGCGCCCAGGCGTCCAATGAAGCCGCCAAGCAGCAGCTTGGCTTTGATTTTTAACAGAATACTCTATGACATCCCCACTCCGGCACCTGGTATTGATCTTGGGCGATCAGCTCGACGAAGAAGCATCGGCGCTGCGCGATTTCGACCCCCAACGTGACGCGATCTGGATGGCCGAAGTGGATGAAGAGTCCACGCATGTCACGTCCTCCAAACAGCGCACAACCGTGTTCTTGAGTGCGATGCGTCACTTCGCGGCACGCTTGAGGGCGCGAGGCTGGCCGGTGCTTTACACCGCCCTGGACGCAGCGAACAACGCGGGGACCTTGGCGGGTGAATTGGACAAGACCATATTGCAGACGCAGCCCGCGCAGCTGGTGATGACAGCCCCTGGCGATTGGCGTGTGCTGCAAAGTTTGCGCGCCGTAGCGCGCCAACACGAACTGAACCTGGAGATTCGGGACGACACCCACTTCTTCAGCACGGTGCGGGAATTTACCGAACACGCTCAGGGACGCAAGCAACTGCGATTAGAATATTTTTACCGCGAGTTGCGCCACAAGACCGGCATCTTGATGGACGGCAAAAAACCTGTCGGCGATCAATGGAACTTTGACCAGGAGAATCGCGGCAGCTTTGGTAAGCAAGGCCCCGGCTTGCTGCCCCCGCCCAGCCGGTTTGCGCCGGACGCCATCACACAAGAAGTGATTGCGCTGGTCAATCAACGCTTTGCTCAGCATCCCGGCTCGGTGGCCACCTTTGGCTGGCCGGTGACGCGCGAGCAAGCGCTGGTCGCACTGTCGGAGTTCATCGCGCACAGGCTGCCCAGTTTTGGTCTGTACCAAGATGCGATGTGGGAAGGCGAGTTGTGGCTGTACCACTCGCACCTGTCCAGCGCCTTGAATTTAAAGCTACTCAACCCGCGCGAAGTGGTGGCGGCGGCAGAAGACGCTTTTCGCACAGGTCACGCGCCGCTCCAGGCGGTCGAGGGTTTTGTGCGCCAACTTTTGGGCTGGCGTGAATATGTGCGCGGCATCTACTGGACGCACATGCCTGAGTACGCGCAGCGCAATGAACAAGAGGCCCACGCGCCCTTGCCCGCGTTTTACTGGACGGGGCAAACAGACATGGCCTGCCTGCGAGACGCCATCCAGCAAACCTTGGCGCACGGCTATGCGCATCACATTCAACGCCTGATGGTGACCGGCCTTTACGCCCTGCTGCTGGGCGTCGAGCCCAAAGCCGTGCACGAGTGGTACCTAGGTGTGTATGTGGACGCGGTGGAGTGGGTTGAGTTGCCCAACACGCTGGGCATGAGCCAATTTGCCGACAGCGGCATGATGGCCAGCAAGCCCTATATCGCCAGTGGCAAATACATCGACCGCATGAGTAACCACTGCAAAGGCTGCAGATTCAACCCGGCACTGTCCACCGGCACATCGGCCTGCCCCTTTACCACCCTGTATTGGGACTACATGAACCAGCACGCCGACATGCTGGCCAAAAACCCGCGCATGCTGATGCAACTGAAAAACCTCAACAGGCTGACCACAGAGCAACGTGAGGCCATTGCGGTGCAAGCGCAGGCACACCGAAAACAACAAGAAGGTTGTTGACATCCTCCCCCACCTTGGCCTACGGCCACCGCTTGCGCGGGAAGGAGGTGGATTCCTACGGCGCTACGCATGAGAAACCTCGTGCATAGTCGCTTCGGTGGGTTCCTGCTTCACTGAGGCTGGTTTCGCCGTGGTCTTGCGACCCCGGCCACAGCCGTCCTCTCCACAGGCTAACAAGCGCTGTCCGCGCTCTAAAACATTGATCGCGCCGACGACATCGGCATTTTCGCCATAGCCACAATCGACGCAAAGAAACTTGGCTTGTGTTTGTCGATTCTCTTTCGCAAGGTGGCCACAACATGGGCATGTCTGACTGGTGTGATGCGCCGGGACCGCCAGCAAGATACCGCCGCTCCATGCCATTTTGAAGTTGAGGGACAACGCTGCTATTTCAGTAAATCAACGAGGAACTGATAAGGAACTGATCAAGGAACTTTGGCGATATCTCCAGTTCCTTATTTCCAGATCTCATGCATGCATCTCCAGTTGTTTGAAATATTTCGAGAAATTCACTCTAGAATGTTGTTTTAGTGAAATATTTCAAACACCCAAGCTAAGGACCTCTTGCCTTTGTTTGAAATATTTGCGATAGTTCATCTCAAATGCGCGTTTCTGAAAATATTTCAATCAAAGAGCTGCTGAGCAAGCTGGAGTGGGACACGCCATACGGTTCCCGCGACCTGCAGGCTCTGGGCTTACCTTCGACTGCTGCAGCCCGTTTGGCCCAGTCAGGCTGGCTCAAGAGATTGGGACGTGGCGTCTACCAAGTGCCAAACGCCAGGCTGGACATGAACAAGGCATTGGCTTACCTGTCACTCGAAGTTCCGGAATTGCACGTCGGGGGGAAAACCGCCCTGGCTTGGCGAGGGACACGCCACAACCTTGCACATCAAGAACGGTTGAACTTGTGGGGCCTCAAGGCGGGACGACTCCCTGCATGGTTTACCGACCTGTTCAATGTCACCTACCAGTCAACCAGGATTTTTGACAACACCCTGCCCCAAGGGTTCGGTCTTGCACCACTCCCGGCAGGCAACCCGAAAGTGATGGTTTCCGTGCCGGAGAGAGCGTTACTCGAACTCTTCAGCGACACGGGCAAGCTTCAATCACTGGAAGAGACGTTGAACGTCGCTGAAAGCGTTCGGCACCTACGCCCTGATGTTCTTGAAACATTGTTGGCCCACACGACACGTGTAAAGGTAGTGCGGTTGGCCAAATCGTTGGCCAAGAGCCTTGAGCTGCCCTGGCTTGAGATTGCAAAGAAACACAGCGAGCGACTCGGAAGTTCAAGTCGTTGGGTTGCCGTGACCAGGGACAAGAAAATTCTTCATCTCAAAAAATGAACCCCACCTACGTACAAACGGTCAACCTGCTGTTGGACATCGCCCCCACAGTGTTTCAAACCCCTCGATTTGCAATGAAGGGAGGAACAGCACTGAACCTGTTCGTTCAGGACCTGCCACGACTGTCACGGCCGTTTTCAGGCTAGCTATCCCCAATTCGTAGGCAACGCACCAAATAAGAACAGACACTTCAATGTGAGCAATTCCATCAATTTGCGGACGGCGGTTCAAATCCGCAAATCACCCGTAAATCTACGTCCGCAGTCCAAGAATGCACTCAAATCAAGGGGGTGACACGTCGGGCAAGAAGCGCTAAAATGCATGAAATTTCAATGAAAAAGCCTTCATGTCAGCAGCCGCCACACTATTAACGCCTCCCCTAAAGGGTGCCACTGCGCACCTTGCGGGCGAACTGCAGGCAGGCCGTGTCTATCGGCGTGAAGATCTTGCTCGCCTAAGTAATGCAGTTGATCGGCATCTGCGCGAACTGGTGTCCACAGGCGTACTCAAAAAACTGGCTCAGGGGCTTTACTACGCACCCAAGCAATCGAACTTTGGTCCCTTGCTACCCACTGACGAACAGGTGGTGAGAGTGTTTCTGCGTGACAAGGACTTTTTGGTGTTTTCTCCGTCGTCATACAACACGGTGGGCCTAGGCACCACCCAGTTGTACAACAGCACACTGGTCTACAACCACAAACGTCATGGCGTTTTCAAACTGGGCAACCGACAATTTGATTTCCGAGTGAAGCCACGCTTTCCCAAAAAACTGACGCCCGAATTCCTGTACGTAGATCTGCTGAACAACTTAGGCGAATTGGCCGAAGACCATGACGCGGTGCTCAGCCAGGCCCGTAACAAGCTGATGTCTTTTAATCAACCCCGACTCCAAGCGGCATTAGGCAACTACGGCAACATGGCCACTCGCAAACAGGTTAGGAAGTGGATCGGCGGCTGAATTTCTTCACGAACGACGTGACTTCGATCAATAGATTGCGGTTGTCGAAAACGACCGTGCGCTCGCCCCCATGTTGGCCTATAGAGACTGCTGGATCACATGCGCGGCCTCTGGTGACTCCAGGCATGCTATGAGCCAGAATGAAAATTCACTTGAGTTTTTGCGTTTTTTACGCCAAAATAGCTTTTATTTTTTTATTGGAGCAAAGAATGCTGGTCGAATTTCGGGTTGCCAACTTCCGCTCAATCCGCGAGGAGCAGTGCCTGAGCTTCGCTGCATCGAACGATAAATCGCACGAAGACACCCACTGTCTGGAGACCGGTAGGCCAGGACTTTCTAGGCTCCTGCGATCGGCGGTGATCTATGGTGCCAATGCCAGCGGCAAGAGCAACATGATTTTTGCCTTGATGACGATGCAACAGCTCGTCCTCAACTCAACGCGGTTGCTTGAGTCCCAATTCAGGGAGCAGTTCACACCCTTTCTGCTTGATAGCGATTCCCGCCAGGCACCAACCCAGTTCGAGATAACAGTTGTCATCGGTGACCTGCGTTATCAGTACGGATTCAGTTTTGACGTCGATCGGATCCAAAGCGAATGGTTACTTGTATATGAGTCGAGTAAAGCCCAGCGATGGTTCGAATACCACTACAACCCAGAAACCCGTGAAAACGACTGGCAGCCGTTCTCGGTGCACTTCAAAGGCGAAAAGAAGGGGCAGCGAGAACTATGGAAGGCAAATACAAGTGCTCGTTCACTCTTTCTCACCCAGGCTTCGCAGTCCAACAGTCTTCAATTGCAGCCTCTCTTCAATTGGTTTGCCAATGACCTGATCGTTTTTCCTGCTCAAGCACCTTTTAACCTCATGCCCACGTTGCAGCGCTTGGATGAGCCACATTACAAAGAATGGGTTCTTCGCCTGATGAACGCTGCCGACATTCACATCAGTGACATTCGGGTTGAAAAACGAAAAGGACCACAGATTGAATTCAGGCTGGAACCTGGCAAAAGCCCCGAATTTCAATCATTCGATGGCGAAATGCCTGTCATTGAATTTGGACACAAAACCAGTGATGGGCAAGAACAGTGGTTTGATGCCCGGTTTGAGTCTTTTGGAACTCTACGACTGCTGGGTTACGCGGCACCGCTGCTCGATGCGCTTGAAAATGGGAAGCTCATCGTAGTTGACGAATTTGATACCAGCCTGCACCCACTTCTGACCCGCTACATCCTGCGAATGTTGCACAGCCCATTGCTTTCGACGAAGGGTGCGCAGATGTGGATGACCACGCATGACACTTCTCTGCTAGATCCCCATCTTTTGCGGCGCGACCAGGTTTGGTTTGTCGAGAAAAAGAAGGACCAAAGCACAGAGCTATACGCGCTGATGGAATTCAGCCCACGGAAAAACGAAGCTATTGAGCGTGGCTACCTTCAGGGACGTTACGGCGCCATTCCATTCCTCAGCGACTTTCTTTTCTGAGAGGCCGGTATGCAGGAAAAAAATGCAAAACGCGGACGGCTAGCAAAGGAACGCGCAAAGGCAGAACGCAAGAAAGCCGGACGCCGCGAAACTGGTTCTGCCTTGTTGGTTTGCGAGGGAGAATGCACCGAACCCTATTATTTAAGGGGACTACTTCATCACTTTGGTATCAATAGCGCAAGCGTGGAGGTATTGCCCGGTCAATCAAACAGCAATGCAGTAGCCGTGGTCAACAGAGCTCGCGAACGCTTTGAACAAGTTCCACGTGATCGTGTTTTTGTTCTGATCGATGCAGAGCAAGCCGATCTGGATCAGGCACTCAAAATATGCGAAACTCCATTGCAGCGAGGCAACCAGAAAAAGGCAATACCCGAGATTCGTATTGAGCCCATCATCAACACGCCCTGTTTCGAGGTGTGGCTGTTACTACATTTTCGCTACTGCGATCAACCGTTCAGAGTCTTCACTGACGTTCTGCCAGAACTGCGAGTTCACCTACCGGAATACTCCAAGGCGGATCGGGACATTTTTTCGAGAGTCGGCGGAGGAGAAGGTCTGCAGCGTGCACTGCTACACATCCCTCGACTTCGGACAGCTTCGGAAAATACCGGAGCCCGAAGTCCTGCTTCTGATATGGACGTTCTGGTTGAGGCTTTACGAACCATCGCACCACAGAAATAGATAGTTGCATTTGCAAGCGCTTGGGAATGTGCGACGGTTTCTGTGCATGTCATTGAAGTTGAAGTTGCCCCTTTAGTCCGGACAGATTATTGTTCTGTCAAAGGAGTTAAAGATGAGTCAAAGACGAGGGGCTTACGCGCCCGAATTTCGCCAACAAAATGGTTGAGTTGGTTCGCGTTGGACGCAAGACGAGCGAATTGGCACAGGAGTTTGGATGTCACGAAACCAGCATCAGCACCTGGGTTCGTCAGGCCAAAGCTGATGAGATGGGCGGCGCCAGGCTCGATACGCCGCTCACAACGGCTGAGCGCCAAGAGTTGGCTCAGTTGCTAAGGCAGTTGCGCCAAGTTACTCAGGAGCGCGACATCTTGGCAAAGGCTACGGCCTGGTTTGCCAACAAGGACAGCGCCATAGACAAGACATCTATGCGCTGATCCAGGCGAATCAGGCCGACCTTCCTATCCAAGCCATGTGCAATCACTTGCGTGTGTCCACCAGTCCGCAAGAACCCGCAGGAACCCGCGCAAACACGCGCTAGTAGGCAAAAAAAAGCCAACAGATTAAGGTTGGCTTTTAAGGTATTGGTGGTGGTGGGGTGCAACCACGAAGCAAACAGCCTCAGAGTAGCCCCTGCGGGTCCCGTCTAGCTTCTGCCAACAATCCCCAATTCGTTCGTTGTTCCCTAATGAGAACGGCCAGTTCAATGCGGTCAATTTTACAAATTTGCGGATGGCGGTTCAAACCCGTGAATCACCTCCGTTTTCGACTGAGCCGCTATTGCCCGTCTCGAGCCGTGTCATTAACTTCATCTTGTATGGCCCGGCACTTCTCCATAATTTCATCAAACGATGGCTGATGAAGCGCCAGCAAGCCGTCCTCCAGCATCGCGGCGTAGTCGCTTTCCAGTGCGGCCAATGCTGCACCGGTGGGCACCAGCTGAAGTCCGCCGGTCACGGCTTTAAGGTAGTCGACCTTGAATCCACTGGCATCTTTCTCGGCGAAGAGGACCGACTTGTGTTCGGCCACCGCTCTGGCCAACTGGTGATCGTCTGCGGCCTGCGCAGCATGATCTGTTTTAGCCATAGCGGCCAAGTCGTACCAATGACGAGAATATCGCTCACCACGCAAGCGACCCTGCAAACTATAGACGTGTGCAGCCGTTGCCTTTTCCCAGAAGGTGCGCTCGGCAGCCATGACCAGAGGTGCCGCAACTGGGAATTTGACGCCCTCAATGACTTGGGCGATGTCGCAATGAACCATATGTCTGCTGTTCGGCTCGCCAGTGGCGCGGGCACCGAACTCCAACTGTATTGATGCCTCAGCATAGCCAGTGCCGGTTTTCACAGCACGATAGTCAATGATCAGTTTTTCGCGGTCCTTGCCATCAACTCGGAACTCGGCTTGCGCACTGCTGCTGATCAATGCATCTTCAAGAACCGGCTTGACCGAGCCTGCGATCCATTCCGGCAATCGTGCCCGAACGGCGCTTGTGATTTTCTTTTCCTGACTTGCCGAAACAGGAATCGGATTGCCGCCCTGCAACAAGTCTGGGACCAACATCCCGGATGTCGTAGGTCAGATCAATGTCTTCAGAAAACCGATCAATGATTTTGTAAACCTTGGAGAGCGATGTGCCGCCTTTAAAGGTCAATTTTTCGGCCAACTGTGAACCGTAGATGGCCGACAAGGCCCAGACTACCCAGATATCTTTTTCCAACAAATGTGCGGGTCGCCCAGTTCGGCCTGCCGCCACTTCAAGGGCTTCGGCCTGATCTGCGCGGCCGAGTGAGAACCATGACTCAGACAAAGGCCACCTCACTGACGGCACGTGCCATCCAACTTGGCATCGCAGCGCGAGCGGCGCGCATGGCCTCCCATTCGGCCGTGGACAACTTGGACTGCAGGATTTTGAGTGCCGAAGGGGCCTGCTCTGCCCCCAACCACGCCAAAGCACGAATGGCCATGCCCGCAGGGCGTTTGCCCATGAGCAACTGCCAAGGCGTGCCATGCTTGAACTCGACGTCCTGGTGGCCCAGGCGCAACTTGCGCGAAGGACCCGAGGTCAGAAAAACCTCCCGCACCGGCACCTGCGTCGTCAACCCGAGGGCATTCGCTTCAGCAGCGCCGCTGGGCACCACCATCTCACCACTGGCCGCCTCAATCGCCTCCACCACAGTTTGCGTGGACGGGGGACGCGCCCCAAACCGACCCTGCACCGGCAAGGCGTAGAAGCCACGGCCTACGCGCAAAATTTTTTCCTCACGCGTCAGGCGTGTCAGGGCCTGATCTACAGCGGCTCGCGAAGCTAGATGCAAAAACTCCTTAGGCGAAAGTAGACCGCCTTCAGGCAAGGCCTGAGCAGCAGCAAGGATGGATTGGACAAGTTGGCTCATATGCAGGCTCTGTTTGTCAGAATTCTAAATTAGTTTCTGACATTTTGCAAATTGATGTCCAATGTGCGCGTAGGTCCAATACGAGCGAAGCCGAGAAAGCTCGAAGCCCCTCAAGACTTGACTTACGACCAGAAGCACGCGTTCATTGGTTTTTACTCAAAACGGAGAAAACCACCATGCAAGTCATTCACTTGGGTCAAAAAGAGCTGGCTGAACGCTGGCGAATGAGTGAGGCGACATTGGAGCGCTGGCGCAGCGACCGCATTGGCCCTGTATTTCTAAAAATTCGGGGCCGTGTGCTCTATCGGCATGTCGATATCGAGGCGTTTGAAGTAGCAAGCCTGAAAGGCACCTTTGTTGAGCATTGCAACCCAGAGCCGCTGGCGTCGAGCAGTCCGAAATTAGCGTTAGCCCGCATCAATGGGCAATCGCTCCTCTAGGCGGTAGCGCCCAGTAAGTTTGGAGCGGCGTGCCTCCATCGAAGCCGCAAACCTTTCAATTTTCAATCGGCGGTGAAACCAAAATTAAATTCACAAATCATACGATCGTATGATTAATTTCCATTCAATGGCTTTATCCTTCGGGCATGGACTCTTTTTTACCATCTGCCCTGCGTCGCCAGCGCAATCAGCGTCACCTCACGCTGGACGATGTTTCGGCCATGACCAGCATGTCGCCTCAGCATTTGTCTGAAATCGAGAGTGGCAAGCGCGATCCGCGTTTATCGTCCATCGAGCGAATGGCCGATGCTTTGGGGTTGGCGCTGTTGCTGGTGCCCGAGCACATGGCGCCTGACATCCGCCGCTATATCGCAACCAATGGTCGGGTGTTTGTGGCCCCCACTCATTCCACCGCACTCAACTCACCTAGCCAGGACTCTGCCCCATGAGCACACCATTGACTTTCACCATCAGCGAAGGCTTTGAGGACGACAGCGACTCCCTCGTTCAATACGGCACGTTTTCTCGAGATTGGGAGGATGAAAAAGAGCTCGACAACTTAATGGACCGGGTGGACTCTGGCTCCATCAGCCCCAAGCAAGCGATCTTGCACGCTCAAAAGCTTCTCGCACAATCTCCAGAAAACCTCGAACTCCAAAACTACTTAGGCAACCGCATGTGGGCCTTGGAGATGCGCGACGAGGCTGCCGAGGTTTGGGCCAAGGGTTTCAAACAGGCCTCGCGCCTGATTCCCAAAGGCTTTAAAGGTTTGATCCCTTGGCTAGAAACCGACAACCGGTCGTTTTTGCGGCTGTGCCATGGCCACTTGCTGGGGCTCATGCACCAGCTTGACGGCAAAGCAGCGCACGTGCTGGCCAAGAAAATGCTGGCTTGGAACCCCAATGACAACACAGGCGTTCGCATGCTCATGGGCGACATCAGCCTCATGCAGGGCGATAGCAAAGCCGCTATTAAAAGCTTTTTAAAAGAAGCCGAATCTTCACCAGCGCACTGGTATCAGGCTGGGCAAATTGCGTTCAGGGATGGAAATTACGTCTCTGCCTGCACCTACATACGGCGCGGGATCGCGGCCAACCCCTACATTGCGGAGGGGCTCACAGGCAGAACGGTTTTGAATGAGCATCTGTACTGGCATGGCAGCACCAGATACGGCCCAGAGTGGGCGGTGGACTATTTGAATGCAACCCCAAACAAGGGCGCTTGCGAATGGACGCCAGAAGAAGTCGACTTCGTTGACTGGGTGTTCAACTCAGCCGAAGTGCTGAAAGAGCGCGCCAAAATCGCTGCTTTACGCGAAGGGCTGACTTACGAACGGGCCCCTGAACAAAGACAGCTGTATGCCCACAAAAGCAGCTTATTTTTGGGCACTGTCTCTGACACACTTTCGAAAAAGCTGGCCCGCAAAATCTACAACCGATATGGGGTACAGATTTGGCCTTGGGACCGAGCGGGGTTTCAGCGCAGTATCTAGGCTGTCATTTTCACGTCATGCATAGAAACTAAAATAGAACTCAAAACTATAGCGAAATGGGCTTTCTATGAGCAACTGGTAGCCCTTGGCCACCACCAGGTTGAGCAGGTCTGAGCCGTAGTTCTGCTCCGCGTCTTTGTACTGGGTCTGCACCTGGCTCATTTCTTTTTCAAGCTTGACGATCTGCTCCATAGGCGAGGTCTTTTTGTCGTGCTCCGTGGGTTTGACGTCTGTGCGCTGCTCTGGCGGCGTGGCTTTGAGCAGGGCTTCGGCGTGCGCCACGGTGATGGTGTTGCTGGTCACCATCAGTTCCACCGCCTCCACCTGCCGGGCTGACTTCATGTTGCGCAGTATGCGAGTGACGTCGGGGGTGAACTGCTTGTCTTGCAGCAGGTCGATGGCTTCGGGGCAGATGCCTTCGAGCAGGTTGATGCGACGGTTGATGGAGCTGAGGTTGACGTTGAAGGCCCGGGCCAAGCGCTCGCGGCTGACGCCACGGTCTATGGCGCGGCGCAGCATGTAGTGCTCTTGCACCGTTGAAAGTCTATTGATTCGGTGGTTGTAGGAGAAGTTTCGTCGTCTTTGGCCATCAGGCAGGGGGCGGTTTCCATCCCCAATTCCTTGAGGGCCAACACGCGCAAGTGGCCGTCCAGCAGCAAGAACTCTGACTTTTTAGGATCGGGTTGGATGACGGACAGGGGTTCAATCAGGCCGATTTCGTGAATTGATGAGACCACCTGTTTGTATTTACGGGTGCTCATGGTGCCGTCTATGATTTTTTTGCTGGGCAGCAAATGGTCTAGCGGCACTTGGTAGGTCTCTAGGTCAAAGCCCAGCAGGGTGTTCAGGGGCCGAATGGGCAGATCTGGGCCGCGTCCTTCCAAGTGTTCCGCAGGCTGATAAATGCCGGGGTACATCTCGGCGATTTTGGGTTGGGCGTTGCTGTTGGGGTTCATGCTGGGGTTAGGGTTGGCTTTTAAGGTATTGGTGGCAAGCAGGAATATGAATGCCAACGTCAAGCCCGGCGAAAAACAGTGAATCTGATGAAACGTTCGTCCAAAAAATCAAGCAACAGCCCGAGCGGAACGGGTACGGCCAGTTCGACTCGAACCAAGGTCGCTTGAGGATTTTTCAACGCCAAGATGATCTATGACCACGGGCGGGCGATTGGGAAATTGAGCTACCAACTCTAGCTTGCCGCCCATGCTTTCCACATAGTGACGCAGCGTGGAGAGCAGCATGTCGCTGCGCTTTTCCAAGCGCGAAATCGTGTCTTGCCCCACCCCATGTGATACGGCTAATCTTTCTTGGGTTTGCTCTGCTGCCTTGCGGAGGTCTTTGAGGGTGGCCAATTCCATGGCACGGC
>CANGDZ010000030.1 GCA_947452785.1 Comamonadaceae bacterium
GATGTCGCGCGTCATGTTGACTTCTTGCGGCATCCAATGGTTGGCACAAGTGGCGAGGTATTTTTCCCAAGCCCATTTGTATTTGAACGGCACCAGTTGGTTGACGTCGGTCTGGCCGTTGATGATGCGCTTGTCGGCCGCGTTCGTGCGGCGGTGCGCGGTGGGCGCTGGAGACGCTGGCGCTTCAGTGTTCATGAATGAATCACTGGCAGGGTAAGTAGGCAATGCACTGGGCACTGCTTGTTTAGATTGATCGTCCCAAGACAACATAAATATTCCAATTCGCAAATTATGAAAGCATGTGAATGAAAAGAAAAGACTTCATTGACATTCACGCTCCGTGCAAAGCCCAAGTGTTGTGCAATTGCATCGCATTGACGCTGTAAGTGCGTGATGGCGACGTCATTGAATGACGTCGCCGCATGAGGGAATTTATTGGCAAGCCTCGCAACCGGGATCATCGATCGCACAGAACTTGATATCGGTGGCTGGAGCGGCATTCATTTGCGCTTGTGCCGCAGCGGCTGCCGCATCGAGTGCGCTCATGCCACTGGCCGCTTGGCCTGAAGACACCGCATTCATCTTGCTCGACTGCACCGTGGATTTTTCAGCGTGAGTGGCGCTGGTGGTGCGCAAATAGTAAGTGGTCTTCAAACCGCGCAACCAAGCCAGTTTGTAGGTGTCGTCGAGTTTTTTGCCTGAGGCGCCGGCCATGTAAATGTTCAGCGACTGGGCTTGGTCGATCCACTTTTGGCGACGTGCCGCCGCTTCCACCAGCCAAGTCGTTTCCACTTCAAAAGCCGTGGCGTACAAGGCTTTGATCTCTTGTGGAATGCGATCGATGGGGCGCAGTGAGCCGTCAAAGTGTTTCAGGTCCATGACCATCACATCGTCCCACAGGCCCAGGCGTTTCAAGTCGCGTACCAGGTAGCTGTTGATGATCGTGAACTCGCCAGACAGGTTGGACTTGACCGACAAGTTGCCAAAGCAAGGCTCAATACAAGCGTCCACGCCAATGATGTTGGAGATGGTGGCGGTAGGCGCAATGGCCACGCAGTTGGAGTTGCGCATGCCGTCCTTGGCGATCTTGTTGCGCAAAGTGTCCCAATCCAAGGTCATGGAGCGGTCCACTTCGACGTAGCCGCCGCGTGCGCGCTCGAGCAGGTCCAAGGTGTCCAGCGGCATGATGCCCTGATCCCACAGCGAGCCTTTGTAGCTGGCGTACTTGCCACGCTCCGCGGCCAGTTCGGTAGAGGCCCAGTAGGCGTAGTAGCAAATGGCTTCCATCGATTGATCGGCGAACTCCACCGCTTCTTGCGAGGCGTAGGGCACGCGCATTTCGTACAGTGCGTCTTGGAAGCCCATCAGGCCCAGGCCGACCGGACGGTGGCGCATATTGGAATCACGCGCTTTTTTGACCGCGTAGTAGTTGATGTCGATCACGTTGTCCAGCATGCGCATGGCCGTGCGGATGGTGCGCTTGAGTTTCTCGTGGTCGATGACTTTGCCGTTGGGGCCGTCTTTCAAGTGCTGGGGCAGGTTGACCGAGCCCAGATTGCAGACCGCAGTTTCGGTCTCGCTGGTGTTGAGTGTGATCTCGGTGCACAGGTTGGACGAGTGCACCACGCCGGCGTGTTGCTGTGGCGAGCGGATGTTGCAAGGGTCTTTGAACGTGATCCAAGGGTGGCCGGTTTCAAACAGCATGGACAGCATCTTGCGCCACATGTCAGTGGCGGCCACTTTTTTGCTGGGCTTGATTTCGCCGCGCTCGGCTTTTTGCTCGTAGGCCACATAGGCTTTTTCAAAGGCGACGCCGTACAGATCGTGCAAATCAGGCACATCGGAGGGCGAGAACAAAGTCCAGCTGCCTTTTTCCATCACGCGGCGCATGAACAGATCGGGGATCCAGTTGGCGGTGTTCATGTCGTGCGTGCGGCGGCGGTCATCGCCGGTGTTCTTGCGCAGTTCCAGGAATTCTTCAATGTCCAGGTGCCAGGTTTCCAGGTAGGCGCAGACCGCGCCCTTGCGCTTGCCGCCCTGGTTCACTGCCACGGCGGTGTCGTTGACCACTTTGAGGAACGGCACCACGCCTTGGGATTCGCCGTTGGTGCCTTTGATGTGGGCACCCAAGGCGCGTACGGGCGTCCAATCGTTGCCCAAACCACCGGCAAATTTGGACAGCAAGGCGTTTTCCTTGATGGCGTCATAGATGCCGCCCAGATCGTCAGGCACGGTGGTCAGGTAGCAGCTGGAGAGCTGTGAGCGCAAAGTGCCGCTGTTGAACAGGGTGGGCGTGCTCGACATGAAGTCGAAAGACGAGAGGATTTCGTAGAACTCGATGGCGCGTGTTTCGCGGTCCGCTTCGTTCAGCGCCAAGCCCATGGCCACGCGCATGAAGAAAGTCTGTGGCAACTCGATGCGGGTTTTGCGCACGTGCAAAAAGTAGCGGTCATACAGCGTCTGCAGGCCGATGAAATCAAACTGCAAATCGCGATCGGCTTTGAGGGCCTGGGCCAATTGCTTCAGGTCGAACTGCAACAGCTTTTCGTCCAGCAGGCTGTTCTCGACGCCTTTTTTGATGAACAACGGGAAGTTGTTCACATACTCTTCGGCCATTTCAGCTTGGGTCACTTCTTTGCCCAAGACTTCTTTGGCAATCGTGTGCATCAGCAAGCGCGCGGTGGCGTAGGTGTAGTCTGGGTCTTTTTCGAGCAAAGTGCGCGAAGCCAGGATGGACGCCTTGTACACCTCTTCCATGGGCACGCCGTCGTACAGGTTGCGCATGGTTTCGGCCACGATCGGATCGGGTTTGACGTCAGCGCCCAAACCGGCGCAGGCGTTTTCGATCAGCTTTTGCAAATAAGGGATGTCCAAAGCGACGCGCTGGCCGCCGTCGATCACATGCAACACCGGTGCGGCAGGCGCTTTTTCGACCTTGACCTGAGCGCGCTCTTGGGTGCGACGCTCACGGTACAGCACGTAGGCGCGGGCCACTTCGTGGTTGCTGCTGCGCATCAGTCCCAGTTCCACTTGGTCTTGCACGTCTTCAATATGGAAGGTGCCGCCACCCGGACGCGAGCGCACCAGCGCCTTGACCACGGCCTGGGTCAGGCTGTCGACCACCTCGCGTACGCTGGCTGAGGCGGCGCCTTGGGTGCCATGCACCGCCAAAAAGGCTTTCATCAGGGCAACGGCGATTTTGTTCGGCTCAAACGGCACGACTGCGCCGTTACGGCGAATGATTTGGTAATGCGCCAAGGTGCTGGAAGGGCTGCTGTGAACAGTGTCATCTGCCGCAGGGGCCATCACATTCGAGGGGCTGGAGGAGGTAGCGATGTTGATTTGCATTTTGATGTTTTTGTTAATTTTTGATTGGGTTTAGCTGCGAATACAAAGGGCGTTTTGAGGCAGGCGATCGCCCTTTAAAGGGGGTCATTCATGGAAAATTGAATTCTGAGGGGACACTATATATGGGGTCTGGCTCGATTACAAGCCACTACCGGTAGTGTATCCGCTCAAATTCACAACTTTTTGAAGCGTGCACAATTTGGGTCAGGGGGGCGGCGTTTTTCGGTAACCGAAAAGGGGCGCTTTCGGGGCTTGTGAAATCGACATTCTTTTTGAATTCAAGGCCAAAATTGAGCCTTGCAGCATATTTATCCCTTGAAAGCCTCATCATTTCTGGGTTTTTGATTTGGCCATGAACGGTGACTGGAGCAAGATGGCCAGTGAGCGTGAGCAAAAAATATTTGATGCACTGGAATGGGGCGCGGCCAGAATAGAGGAAAACCTTAGTTAGGGTTGTTGTTTTTTGAAATTTTTATGCTTGAGAAGATTGATTTCTAAATCAACAAGGCTCAACAGGTCAAGGACTTGGGAGTCGGTCCCCTGCGGCGCTGCAATGGGCCGCACTGCAATAACTGCCCAGCGCACCTTGGACCGCCTCTTCGAGTGGCAAATGCACCTGGCAATGCAGGCACTGGACCATCTGGGGAATTTGAGGTGCAGAGGGCGGTTGCTGCGACTTCGGCTTGGACGCCCCGCTGCGGCCACGACGCCACAGCCACAAGGCAAAAAACAAGACAAGCAAGAGCACTAGCAGTTTCATCAGCTGGTGCGTCCGAGCAAAACTTCCACCACGAAGCGTGAGCCCACATAGGCCAGCAACAACAAACCGGAGCCGATGTAAAGCATGCGCACCGCCCGTTTGCCGCGCCAACCCAAGCGCGAGCGACCGATCAGGAGCATGGCAAAAGTCAACCAGGCCATGAGTGAGAAAACAGTTTTATGGTCCCACTTCCAGTTGGCACCCGTGCTGCCATACAGGGTTTCGCCAAAGAAAAAACCCGCCAACAAGGTGGCAGACAACAAGATGAAGCCCACATTCACAAACCTGAAGGTCAGGCGCTCCAGGGTCAACAAGGGCAGGCCACTGGCGCCCTCATGGGCTAGGCGAATTTGACGCTCGGCGTGGCTCATCAGGCCGGCATGCACGACCGCTGCGGCGAACATGCCATATGAGGCAATGCCCAAAGCCCAATGCAGCGGCAACCAAGCAGAGGCCTCGGCATGCAAAGGTTTACCGGGGAAGAACCATGCCGCCAGCACCGCCAAGGCCCCCAAACTGGCCAATGCCCAGCGCGCCTTCAATTGCGGGAAGAACTGGCTTTCCACCACATAGGTGGCCAGCACCAACCAAGACGTGACCGACAGTGCCGGTGCAAAGCCAAACCGAGGCTCATCACCCCACAGACCCCAAGACAGCGTCAACAGGTGCAGCAAGCCGGTCAGCATCAGGCTTTGACGGGCTCTTTGCTCACCCCAATGCGAAGCCGCCAAAGCGGGGAAGGCGTAGCCACAGGCGGTTAACACCGTCAAAAGCAAGGTCCAAGTGGAGGTACTGGCTAAAATCATAGAACCCAAGTTTAGCGTTTCGGATCCTGTCGCAGGGATAAGGTCTGTATGGCGTTGCTTTTTTGAAGATTTTGACCATGGCTTCCGCCCTTACCGACAAACTTTCACGACTCGTCAAGCAGATCAGTGGTCAGGCTCGCATCACCGAAGCAAACGTGGCCGACATGCTGCGCGAGGTGCGCATGGCCTTGCTAGAGGCTGACGTGGCGCTGCCTGTGGTGCGCGACTTCATTGCCCGTGTGAAAGACAAGGCCTTGGGCCAAGAGGTCATGGGCTCGCTCAAGCCCGGTCAGACCCTGGTGGGCATTGTCAGCCAAGAGTTGGCCGCCACCATGGGCGAGGGCGTGGCCGACATCAACTTGGCCGCGCAACCCCCGGCGGTAATTTTGATGGCCGGCTTGCAGGGGGCAGGTAAAACCACCACCACGGCCAAACTGGCTAAGCACTTAATTGAAAAGCGCAAGAAAAAAGTCCTCACCGTCTCGGCCGACGTGTACCGCCCGGCGGCGATCGAGCAGCTCAAAACCGTGACTGCGCAAGCCGGGGCCGAATGGTTCCACAGTTCACCCGATCAAAAGCCACTGGACATCGCCCTGGCTGCACTGGACTATGCCCGCAAGCATTTCTTTGATGTGTTGCTGGTGGACACGGCTGGCCGCTTGGCGATCGATGACGCCTTGATGGCCGAAATCAGCGCGCTGCACAAGGCTATCCACCCGGTGGAAACCTTGTTTGTAGTGGATGCCATGCAAGGCCAGGACGCGGCCAACACCGCCAAGGCGTTCAAAGATGCGTTGCCGCTGACCGGCATCATCTTGACCAAGACCGATGGTGATTCACGCGGTGGCGCAGCCCTGTCGGTGCGGCAAATCACCGGCGCCCCGATCAAGTTTGCCGGCACCAGCGAAAAGCTCGACGGCCTGGAGGTCTTTGATGCGCAGCGCCATGCCGGGCGCATTTTGGGCATGGGCGACATTGTGGCGCTGGTCGAGCAGGTTACCGCCGGTGTGGACATGGAGGCTGCGCAAAAGCTGGCCGCCAAAGTCAAAAGCGGTGGGGGTTTTGACTTGAACGATTTCTTGTCACAAATCCAGCAGATGAAGCAAATGGGTGGCCTGTCCAGTTTGATGGATAAATTGCCCAGTCAACTCACGGCCAAGGCAGCCGGCATGGACATGGGCAAAGCCGAGAAAGACATTGGCCGCAAGCAAGGCATCATCCACAGCATGACGCCCAAAGAGCGTGCCAAGCCCGAGCTGATCAAGGCCACGCGCAAGCGCCGCATTGCAGCCGGTGCGGGGGTGCAGGTGCAAGACGTCAACCGCATGCTCAAAGAGTTTGAGCAAATGCAGGACATGATGAAAAAAATGCAGGGCGGCGGCCTCATGAAAATGATGAAGCGCCTAGGCGGCATGAAGGGCATGGGCGGAGGTATGGGCGGTATGGGCGGCGGCTTTCCGGGCATGCGCTGATCCGAAAGAGCGCCGAATGGGGCGGCGGACCCACCGCCCGGCCCACTTTGACTTCAAGACGCTTTTATTTCAAGATCAACTCGCCGCGCAGCGAGTGCCCCAGCGGCTCGGTGACGCGCACGTCGAGCATCTGACCGATCAAACGCTCAGCATTCGGACCTGCGGGAAAATTCACCACTCGGTTGCATTCGGTACGGCCCGCCAACTCGCTTTTGTCTTTGCGCGATGGGCGCTCCACCAAAATGCGCTGCGTGGAGCCGACCATGTTCTGGCTGATGCGTTGCACATTGGCTTCAATCGTGGCTTGCAGGTGTTGCAGGCGTTTGAGCTTGACCTCGTGCGGCGTGTCGTCGTGCAAATTGGCCGCCGGCGTGCCCGGACGCGGACTGAAGATAAAGCTGAAACTGGTGTCGAAGCCCACATCGTCAATAAGCTTCATCATCTTGGCAAAGTCCTCGTCCGTCTCGCCCGGGAAGCCCACAATGAAGTCGCTGCTCATCGCCAAATCAGGGCGGATCGCGCGCAGCTTGCGGATCGTGCTCTTGTATTCCATGGCGGTGTAACCGCGTTTCATGGCCATCAAGATACGGTCTGAGCCGTGTTGCACCGGCAGGTGCAGGTGGCTCACCAGCTTGGGCACTTTGTCGTACACATCGATCAGGCGCTGGGTGAACTCGTTGGGGTGGCTGGTCATGAAGCGAATGCGCTCAATGCCGGGCATGTCGGCCACGTACTCGATCAGCGTGGCCAGGTCGGCGATTTCGGCCGTGCCGCCCATGGGGGCGCGGTAGGCGTTGACGTTTTGCCCCAGCATCGTGATCTCGCGCACGCCTTGCTCGGCCAGGCCGGCAATTTCCACCAGCACATCTTCAAACGGGCGGCTGACTTCTTCACCGCGTGTGTACGGCACCACGCAATAACTGCAGTATTTGCTGCACCCTTCCATGATGGACACATAGGCCGTGGCCCCGTCGACCTTGGCGGGCGGCATGTGGTCGAATTTTTCTATCTCCGGAAAACTGATGTCCACCTGCGGGCGGTTCGCACGCGCGCGCTCGTTCAGCAGATCGGGCAGGCGGTGCAGGGTTTGTGGGCCAAACACCACGTCCACATAAGGCGCACGTTTGATGATCTCGGCGCCTTCTTGGCTTGCCACACAACCGCCCACGCCAATCAACACGCCCTTGGCTTTCAGGTGCTTGATGCGGCCCAGATCACTGAACACTTTTTCTTGCGCCCGCTCGCGCACCGAGCAGGTGTTGAACAAAATCAAATCGGCTTCGTCCACGTTTTGTGTAGGCTCATAGCCCTCTGCGGCGTGCATGACATCGGCCATCTTGTCCGAGTCGTACTCGTTCATCTGGCAGCCAAAGGTTTTGATAAAGACTTTTTTGCTCATGCGGCCTCCAACGAGGTGATGAGATCAAAGCAAAGCAAAGCACGCCCGGTGGGGGCCAAAGTGCAGCGGTTCATGGTTTATGTCCAGAGGCTGTAAAAAGGGAAAAAGCGCCGAGGCGCTTTGAGACGGCCCTGATTATCGCAGGGGTCTGCACCTTGCATGGCCTGTGTGCAAAACTGAATCACGCCAAACCGGTGACCTTCGGCTTGTAAAACATCGGGTATGCCCGCTGCACGGTTGGGCTGTCCAAGGCCCAGCTGTGGCATTGCCCCAGGAAAAAAGGCTGCTTGGTGATTTCGGGTTGCGCGAGACCCGCGACTTCGCGCCGCATCCATTGCCCTGCAGGCAGGGTTTGGTAGGCGGCTGTCGCCATGTTGGACAGCATTTCGCGTAAATGCGTGCAGCCGTCGGTGCCGCCCACATGTTGGTTGATCACTTTGCGCCAGCCTGGGCCCATGGTGCAACCAATCAGTTTGTGCATGCCGTGCGGTGCGCCTGTGCATTCGGCGTGGGGGATGTTGTCCATGGAGGTGGCAATGTCCTGAATCACCATTTTGTTGTCCAGCGTCACGCGGATCTTCAAGCCGTGAATCGGCTCGTCAGCTGGAAACGCGCGCTCATTGGGTACTTTGAAAGTGAAGCTCTTGACGTCGGTCAGCTCGGCTTCAATGTCCCACAGGCCGTCTTCACGGTCAAAGCCCTGGTAGACCACGGTTCGCGTATGTGACAGTTTTCGGGGGGAGGGGGGTGGAAGTGCCAATTGCTTACGCTCCAAAATACTTTTCAAATTGATCCAACGGACGCCAAGCCCACGACTTGTCGGTGCCTGCGTCTAAGACCTCGATTATCGATTCGAATTGGAGCCCCTCATGTCCCTCACCATTCACCCCAAACTGCATCCCATCGTGCGACGACAAACCATTGCTGACGCTTTGCGCCGCACCGCGATCCGCTTGCCAGCCAAAACGGGCATCGTTTGCGGCGATACGCATTGGACCTATGCCGAGTTTGACGCGCTGGTCACCCGCTTGGCGGCGGGTTTGGCGCAGATGGGTGTGGCCGAAGGCGAGCGGGTCGCGGTGCTGGCGCGCAACTCACACGGCTTTGCCGCCTTGCGTTTCGCTTTGGCGCGGCGCGGTGCCGTGATGGTGCCGATCAATTTCATGCTCAAAGCCGACGAGGTGGCCTACATCTTGCGCCATGCCGGGGCGCAAACCTTGGCCACCGACAGTGGGCTGGCCGATCTGGCGCGCGCTGCGGCGGCGCTGGATACGCGGGTACAGCAATTCATCTGGCTGCCTTCGGAAGACGCCAGTCAGCCGGTAGAAGGCATGCACAACTTTGACACGCTGGCCGCTTGCCAAGACCCTTTGCCCGACGTGCATTTGAAGAGCGATGCCCTGGCGCAGATTGTCTATACCAGCGGCACCGAGTCCACGCCCAAAGGTGCGATGCTGACGCACGATGCGGTGCTGTGGCAGTACGTCAGCTGCGTGGTCGATGCGGCCATTGCGCAAGACGATCTGGCCTTGCACGCCTTGCCGCTGTACCACTGCGCGCAACTTGATGTGTTCTTTGGTCCGGCCATTTACATGGGCAGCACCAATGTCATCACGGCCAAGCCGGTGCCCGATAACCTGCTGGCCTTGATAGAAAAATACAAGATCACCAGCTTCTTTGCGCCGCCCACGGTGTGGATTGCACTGTTGCGCTCGCCCCTGTTTGACCCCGTCAAGTTGGTCAGTTTGGCCAAGGGCTATTACGGTGCGTCCATCATGCCGGTGGAAGTGCTGAAAGAACTGGCCACGCGCTTGCCCAAGGTGCGCTTGTGGAACTTGTATGGTCAAACCGAGATTGCACCCCTGGCCACCATGCTCGGGCCTGAAGACCAACTGCGCAAGCCGGGTTCCTGCGGCAAAGCCGTTCTGAATGTGGAGACCCGGGTGGTCAACGATCAGATGCAAGACGTGGCCCCTGGAGGGGAGGTGGGAGAGATCGTGCACCGTTCGCCGCACCTCATGCTGGGTTACTTTCACGACGATGAGCGCACCCGCGCTTCGTTTGAAGGCGACTGGTTCCACAGCGGTGACTTGGCCACCATCGACGACGAGGGGTACATCACCGTGGTGGACCGCAAGAAAGACATGATCAAGACCGGCGGCGAAAACGTCGCCAGCCGTGAGGTTGAAGAAATGATTTACCGCTTGGCGCAGGTCAGCGAAGTGGCGGTGATTGGCTTGCCCGATCCCAAATGGGTGGAAGCGGTAACCGCCGTCATCGTGGTCAAGGCCGGCCAGACTTTGAGCGAGGACGAGGTGATACGGCATTGCAACAGCCACATGGCGACTTTCAAATCGCCCAAGCGGGTGGTGTTTACCGACGCATTGCCCAAAAATCCCAGTGGCAAATTGCTCAAGCGCGATTTGCGCCAGCGGTATGCGGTGTAACCTCAGGGCATGCGTTCAACGATGACTTCTTCTTTGCCCTTCCAAGACTGTCAGGTGCTGGTCTCTGGCGGCACCAGCGGCATTGGTGCCGGCATTGCCCACGCGTTTTTGCAAGCGGGTGCCCAGGTCACGCTCACCGGTGCTACGGCCCCAGAAGTGGACCGTGCACGCAGCGACCCGTTGTTGGCTGGGGCCACGGTGCAACTGCTGGACGTGCGGCAGGCCGATCAGGTGCAAGCGTGTGTGGCGCAGTTTCAGCAACTCGGTGTATTGGTCAACTGCGCAGGCGTGATTCGCCGCGGCCAGGAGCATGATCCCGAAGTGTTTGGGGAGGTGTTGGACATCAACGTGCAAGGCACCATGCGCTTATGCACCGCGGCCCGTGCGCTGTTGGCGCAAAGTCGGGGTTGCATCATCAACACGGCCTCCATGCTCAGTTTCTTTGGCGGCGGTTTGGTGCCGGCTTACAGCGCCAGCAAGGGAGCGGTGGCGCAGCTGACCAAGTCGCTGGCCATTGCGTATGCACCCGATGGTGTGCGGGTCAACGCCATTGCCCCAGGTTGGATTGCCACCCCTTTGACCCAGGCCCTGCAAGAAGACGAGGCGCGGTCTGCCGTGATCTTGGGGCGTACACCCATGGCCCGTTGGGGTACGCCGGCCGATGTCGCCGGGCCCGTGTTGTTTTTGGCCAGTCCGGCTGCCGCCTTCGTCACGGGCGTGATCCTGCCTGTGGACGGGGGCTATTTAATTACCTGAAAGACCACATGCAAGCTGTGAATGTTTGGGGAGACGATCTGGTGCCCTGCTCCTACGACCCCTTGACCGGCTATTACCGCGACGGCTGCTGCCAGACCGATGAGGACGACCACGGCACCCATGTGGTGTGTGCTCGGATGACGCAGGAGTTTTTGATTTTCTCGCTGCAGCGAGGCAACGATTTAATGACCCCGCGCCCAGAGTACCGATTTGCCGGCCTAGAGCCCGGCGACCGCTGGTGTCTGTGCGCGCTGCGCTGGAAGGAGGCGTTGGAGGCCGGCGTCGCGCCGCCGGTGATTTTGGACTCAACCCACGTCAAGGCCTTGGACGTTGTCACCCTAGCGCAATTGAAAGCCCATGCCTGGGTGCCCAAGGAAGCCGGCTCCCAGTAAGCGCGCGTCAGCTCCCATTGGTGGGTTGTCCTGAGGTGCCAATGACAGAGGAAAAGTGTACAAAGCCGCCAAAATTCGGTGGATGCTGACCCGGAAACGCTAAATCACCAGCCATGCATACAGGCTGACCCCAGCGTTCCAGCCCACGATGATGTGGCGGACTTCTTTCAGCGCGATGAACTGCGGCAAGCCCCCCCAGATACCCGATTTCCTTTATCTGACACGCCAGCACCGGCGGGTACAGACAAGCCACGGTTGTGACTCATGTAGCGCAAGGTTTTGCAACAAATATTGCAAGACTTCTGATGCGCATCAAATACAATTATTAGAAATTTCTAGTATTTACGGCAAAGTGGCCTTAACCCGTTGAAAATGTGATTTTTTTGGAATTCGTACTGATCCTCGCGGCCTCGGCCATTTACGCTTTGGTGCATTTGGCCAACGGGTGGTTGTTTCAGTCTTTTGAAGTTTCCCCCCATGTCAACTGGATTTATTTACCCGCATTTTTGCAGGTGTTCTATGTCTTGGTACTGGGCCGACTCAATGGATTCATAGCTATTTTTTTGGGTGGCCTGATGGTGGGCAATGCCCTTGATGAACCGCATTTCATTTGGGTTACCAACAGTGTTTGCGCGGCCTTAGCGCCCATATTGGCCTATACGCTCATGACGCGGTGGCTGCGTCGGCCTATCGATTTGACGTCACTGCGCGACTTGCTGCAGTTGACATTTGTCTACGGTCTGTTCATAACGCTGTTGCATCACCTTTTTTGGACCTTTTTTGACCCGCTGCAATGGCACGAGCCCGTGCAAATAGTGGCCATGGCGGTGGGCGATTGGGTTGGTTGCCTCATTGGCGTGGGCATCATGAAAGCTGCGGTTGATCGGATTGGCCTTCCCGAAGGAAAGTTCAACCCCCCGTCCAAAGACTGAGTAGGCACAAAGCGCCACAAAAACTGGTTTATAATTTTGGGCTTACAAGGTGATATAGCTCAGTTGGTTAGAGCGCAGCATTCATAATGCTGATGTCGGTGGTTCAAATCCACCTATCACCACCAAATACAAAAGCCCGCAGCGTCGCCGTTGCGGGCTTTTTTATGGAGTGCAACGATGGCGGTGCTCAACGCACGCAATAAAAATGCAAATCTTCGCCCCGCGCTTCTTCGGGTTGTCTCACCGGAGAGGGGTTGCGCAGGTTGGGCGACAGCACTTTGCCACCCGTCAACGTCCAGACATCATGGTTCAGGCTGACGCCACCATTCCAGTCCCCCAGCATGGCCAGCAATTCGTATTCCTCCCAAGTCGGTAAACGCGCTTTAACTGATGCACAGGCCTTTTCTGCTAAAGCCGGCGAAGGCGCATGACTGACTGGCGTACCCGGGGCACCCACCAAGGTCAATGACCGACCGTTCACGTTGACCACGGATGGAAAATGCGTGGCCTGGAACTGCTGAAACAGCTTGGTCGCAATGGCGTTGGCGGCCCATTCGGGTTCGCCCTTGGCGCTGAAGTTATGGGTCTCGCCGCCGTGCAAAGTCACGTGCAGCGTCAGCAAAATATCGTCGCTGCAACTGGGCCCATAAGCGTAAGTGCCCCAAGCGATGCCGGACAGGCGCGCCAATTGTTTTTCATCCACCCGTTCTTGCCGGTGTTGCTCCTTCAATTCATTGAGCAGTTCGATCAAGGTGGTGGGGTTGAAAAAACTCAGCTTTCTTTCTTTGGGGTGCACATCGCGGTAAATCTGGTCGAGCGACGCTTTGATCACGCTCTCCAGGGTGACGTCCATGCCCGCACCTACGCGGGCCATTTGGCGTTGCTGATTGATCAGTTTGTCGATGGTGACGATGGCCTGAACGGCGTCGGGTGTCTCCGCGCCCATGGCCATCAACTGGCTCACGTCCAAAATCATTTCTTTGCGGCTTGCGCTGCGGCTACGGCCGTAGGCATCTTGGTATTGGCAAAGGTCTTGGCCGCGAATGAACGGGATGGTGGGCCACAAGGTCGTGGCGCTGGCTGCTGAATTGTGCAGCGTGACGGCCATGGACATGATCGCCATGGCCCATGCCCCCCAAATGCGTCGCGCCGGACCCGCTGGGCGAACTCTGTCGGTCCGAGACTGAAATAAGTTCATGAAAATCTAGTCTTGGTTGAGAGGCAAAACTGGATTTTGTTTTTTATAAAGACTTCTGGTATTGACTTCCATCAAGTCAAAAGCGATAAAACTGATTGAATTGTTTTTTTGTTGGTTGGTGAACTGCAATGTGCGTTCGTTCAAAAACGCATACGAGCCTTCTGTTTGATTGGCCGTGGCAAACCTGGCGCAACAAAGGTTCAATGGGGTCTGGGAATGACTTTATAAGAGGTCAGCTTGCCGCTGGCGTCCACTTTGGCCAGCACCATGTCGCCCGAGGCGACGTTTTCGCCCGTGAATTCCTGAATGTTGACATGGTGAGTGATCAAGATAAGCGCCTTGTTGCCTTTGGTTTTGCGCTTTCCTGTGATGAAGCGCTGCAGCTCCTGGGTTCTTTCCTGCGCTTGGTGCATTTCATCAAAAAAAGAAGCCAAGGCAGGCTCGACTGTGAACCCGTCAAACTTCAATAGTTCAGCCGTGTCTTTGCATCGACACCATGCGCTGGAATGCACCTCGGCCGATTGAATGCCTTGCTTTCTGAGCCAGTTGCCCACAGTTGAGGCTTGTTTACGCCCCTCCCCGTTGAGATTGCGCTGGGTTTTACAATCGTCTAAGGTGTAGTTGACAGGGTCACCCACACCAGGGGCGAGGGTGTGCCGCATCAATAATACGTAATCAGTCGACTGCAGTTTTTCGGATAACTCGCTTGCATTCGAAAACACTGAGACCAGCAAACACAGGACGCCCAGTGCGATGCCCTTCAGACTCATCTTCGATCCTTTTGCGCGGTTGTGACTGTCATTAACGGTTCGTGAACTGCGGTGCGCGTTTGTTCAAAAACGCATCCATGCCTTCTGTTTGGTCGGCGGTGGCAAACAGCGCGTGAAAAATGCGGCGCTCGAACATCACGCCGTCAGACAGACCACTCTCAAAGGCGCGGTTCACACTTTCTTTGGCGGCCATCACCGACAACTGCCCGTAGCCGCAAATCATCAGCGCCGCGCCCAGGGCCTCGTCCATCATTTTGTCCAGCGGCACCACGCGGCTGACCAGTCCAGCGCGTTCGGCTTCTTGCGCGTCCATCATGCGACCCGTGAGCACCAGGTCCATGGCTTTGGCTTTGCCAATGGCGCGGGGCAGGCGCTGCGTGCCGCCGGCGCCGGGAATGATGCCGATCTTGATTTCCGGCTGGCCAAACTTGGCGTTTTCAGCGGCGATGATGAAGTCGCACATCATGGCCAACTCGCAACCGCCGCCCAAGGCAAAGCCGCTCACGGCGGCAATCACCGGTTTGCGGATGCTGCGAATGGTTTCCCAGTTGCGGGTGATGAAGTCTTCTTTGTAGACGTCGGTGAAGGACAGTTGCGCCATGGCCGAGATATCGGCCCCAGCGGCAAAGGCTTTTTCGCTGCCGGTGATGATCATGCAACCAATGGCTTCATCGGCGTCAAAGGCTTTCAGCGCGGCGCCCAATTCGTCCATCAAAGCGCCATTCAGCGCGTTCAGGGCTTTGGGGCGGTTCAAGGTCACGATACCAACTTTGCCGCCTTCGGTGCGGACTTCGATGTTCTGATAGGCCACGGCCTGTCTCCTCGGTGAATGGGTGAATAAGGGTTCGGCTTGACTATACCCAAGCGGCTGACAGCGCCCTGTCGCCAGAGCCCCAACCAAGGGAAAACATTAACCAACCGATCGGTCGGTTAATGGTACATTTTGAACTCAGGAGATTTTCATGACCGATATCAACACTTCAACTGTTTTGTATGAAGAGCGCGGCGCCGTGGCGCTGGTCACGCTCAACCGCCCTGCAGCGCTGAACAGTTTTGATCGCCAAATGCACCACGATTTATGGCTCGCCTTTGACCGCGCCGAAGCCAATGCTGCCATCCGCGCCATGGTGTTGACCGGTGCCGGACGCGGTTTTTGCGCGGGTGCGGACTTATCCTCGTTCGATTTCACGCCTGGCCCAGACATGGTTGAGCGTGCCGATCCGGGCCCCATCATTGACCAGGCCTTCAACCCCACGACCCGCCGCATTCAGTCCTTGCGCATGCCCATCATTGCCGCTGTCAACGGCGTGGCCGCTGGCGCTGGGGCCTCGGTGGCCATGGCCTGCGACATCGCGATTGCCGCGCCGCAAGCCAGTTTCATTCAAGCTTTCAGCAAAATCGGTTTGATTCCCGATGCCGGCAGCAGTTGGTTGTTGGTCGAGCGTGTGGGCCTAGCCCGCGCTTTGGCTTTGACCATGACGGGCGATAAATTGCCCGCGCAGCAGGCCAAGGACTGGGGTGTGATTTGGGAGGTGGCTGACGACCCGGTGGCCGCAGCCCTGGCCATGGCCGAGCGCCTGGCCGTCATGCCCACCAAGGCCTTGGTGGCCACCCGCGCCTTGTTGCAAGGCGCCACCACCCGCAGTCTGTCCGAGCAGCTGGATCTGGAGCGCGACACCCAGTCGGCCATGGGCCGCACGCACGATTATTTTGAAGGTGTGCAAGCCTTTCTCGAAAAACGCCCGGCGAAGTTCACAGGCGAATAAACCCAAGCGAAAAAGAAGGGCGAATGATGAGTCAAGAAGCGAAAGACCTGGCCCGCCAGGTCGGACAAACCATGTTCGCGGTGGACACCGCCTCCAAAGACACCATGGGCATGGAGCTTGTGGGTTGCGAGCCAGGTCGTGCCGTGATGCGCATGAAAGTGAAGGCGCTGCATTTGAACGGGCACCAAATCTGTCATGGCGGATTTATCTTTACGCTCGCCGATTCGACTTTTGCCTTTGCCTGCAACAGCTACAACAAGGCCGCTGTGGCTGCCGGTTGCAGCATTGAGTTTTTAAAGCCTGGCCAGTTGGGCGATGTGTTGACCTGTGAAGGCCTGGAGCAAACTCTGAGCGGGCGCCACGGCATTTACGACATGAAAGTCAGCAACCAGCGCGGCGAAGTGATCGCGCTGTTTCGTGGCAAGAGCGCGCAAATTCAGGGCACTGTCATCCCGGCGTAAATAACTTTGGGGTCAGAGCTATAACGCTGTCCTCAACTGATCAAGTGGAGTTCTTTCATGAATCAAAAATTTTTCCCCTTAGAGCCAATTGAAAAGGCCAGCATTGACGAATTGCGTTCGCTGCAGCTCAAGCGCTTGCGGTCCACGCTGCAAAACGCCTATGCCAACTCGCCGGTGTACCGCGCCAAGTTTGATGCGGCAGGCGTGCACCCCGATGACTGCAAAAGCCTGAGTGATCTGGCCAAGTTCCCTTTCACCACCAAGCTCGATCTGCGCGACAGTTACCCGTTTGGCATGTTTGCCGTGCCACGCGAACAATGCTCGCGCATCCACGCCTCCAGCGGTACTACCGGTAAGCCCACCGTGGTGGGCTACACCGCGCGCGACATCGACACCTGGGCCACCGTGGTGGCACGGAGCATCCGCGCAGGCGGTGCCAAGCCGGGCGATATGGTGCATATCAGCTACGGCTACGGCCTGTTCACTGGTGGCCTGGGTGCGCACTATGGCGCCGAAAAACTGGGCCTCACGGTGGTGCCTTTTGGCGGCGGCCAAACCGAGCGCCAGGTGCAGTTGATTCAGGACTTTCAGTCCAACATCATCATGGTCACGCCCAGCTACATGCTGGCGATTGCCGACGAGTACGAGCGCCAAGGCATTGACCCCAAAACCAGTTCACTGCGCATTGGTATTTTTGGTGCCGAGCCTTGGACCAACGACATGCGCGTGGCGATTGAAAAGCGCATGGCGATTGACGCGGTTGACATTTACGGTCTGTCTGAGGTCATGGGTCCTGGCGTGGCCAGCGAATGCATTGAGACCAAAGATGGCCCCACGATTTGGGAAGACCATTTCTACCCCGAAATCATCAACCCAGAAACCGGCGAGCCGGTGCAGGACGGCGAGATGGGCGAGCTGGTGTTCACCAGCCTGACCAAAGAAGCACTGCCGATCATTCGCTACCGCACGCGCGATTTGACGCGCCTGTTGCCCGGCACCGCCCGCACCATGCGCCGCATGGAAAAGATCACAGGCCGCAGCGACGACATGATGATCATTCGCGGCGTCAACGTATTCCCTTCACAGATCGAAGAGTTGATCTTGAAGCGCCCCGAACTGGCTCCGCATTACCAATGCGTGCTGACCCGTGAGGGCCCGATGGACAGCCTGAAAGTGGTGGTGGAAACCAGCGCTGGCATGGGCAAAGACAGCATCGAAGCGCGCGCCGCCGCCAAACAGCTGCAGCACGAGATCAAGGTCTACATCGGCTCCAGTGTCGAGATCGAGCTGCGTGCCGAAGGCGGCGTGGAACGCAGCCAGGGCAAGGCCAAACGCGTGGTGGATTTGCGCGGAAAATAATCAGGCGGTGAATCAGCCTGCGTATCACACCGCAGGCCAAAGCCCTGCTTTGTGATGGGCAGGAACTGCCAGACGCCAGGTCACGGCCTTGGCCGGCAGGGAGAGTGGCAAACGCAGCAGGCGTTTGTCGCGTGAGATCAAAGCCGTCAACCGCTTTTCGGTGCCCAGCAGGTTTTTCAAATCGTCCAGCTTGAACAAACGCCAGCTGCCGCCTTGACCGCGTGCCCCCACGTCCACGCCGAGCCATTCGTCACCGGCCGCCAAGCCGGCTTGTTCGGCGGCACCGCCGCGCAGCACGGTTTTGATGTGCACGCCCGTCGGGCCATCGACCGCGCGCAAGCCCAGGCGCTGCGCCATTTGCGCTTCATCGTCGTGAATCACCAGGCCTTGCGCGGTAAGCAGGGCGCGCAGCGGCAATTCAGCCGTGCCGTGCACCCAGGCTTTGATTTCTTTGCGCCAACTGCGCCCCGTGAGCTCCTGCAACACCGCCAGCACATCGGCCTCCTGCATAGGGCCGCCCTGGCAGCGCTGCCACAGGGCACGCATCACATCGTCCAGAGTGGAGCTTCCTTCGCTGCGCAGGCTCAGGTCCAGACACAAAGCCACCAGCGCGCCTTTGGTGTAGTAGCTCACCGTGGCGTTCGGCGTGTTCTCGTCTTGTCGGTAGTACTTGACCCAAGCGTCCATGCTCGACTGAGCCACGGACTGAATCAGGCGACCAGGGGTTTGCATCACCTGGTTGATGGTTTTGTTCAGCAGTTTGAAATAGCTCGCGTCGTCGAGCAAGCCCGCACGGCGCAGCAGCAGGTCGTCGTAGTAGCTGGTGAAGCCCTCAAAGAACCACAGCAGCTCGGTGTAGTTTTCTTGCCTGTAGTCGTAGCGTGTTAATTCAGCGGGGCGCAGTTGCTTGACGTTCCAGGTGTGAAAGTACTCGTGGCTGATCAAGCCCAGCAAGGTGGTGTAGCCGTCGCTGGTTTTGGCTTCGCCCACGCGGGGCAGATCGCGTCGGCCACAAATCAGCGCGGTGGAGTTGCGGTGCTCCAGCCCGCCAAAGCCTTCATCTACCGCGTTCAGCATGAAGACATAGCGCTGGTGCGGCGTGTGTTTGCCAGCGGTTTTGGTGGAGGCTTTATCTCCGTGCCAAAACATGATTTCAGTTTCGCAAATCTTTTTCGTGTCGGCAATGAGCCGGTCTTTGTCGAACGACGGCAGGGCCCCAGCCACCACCAGCTGGTGCGGCACGCCGCAGGCGGTGAACTCAGCACGCCAGAAGGCGCCCATTTCCACCGGGCAGTCCACCAACTCGTCGTAGTTTGCTGCGGCATACAGGCCAAAGCCACGGGCATTGACTTTCACGGGCGCTAAGCCCGTGGCCAGTTGCCAAGCCGGTTGTTGCGCCACCGGCAAAACCTGCACTTGGTGCGGCTGCGCTTCTTGTCCATGCACACGCAAAAACAGGCTGGTGCCATTGAAGAATCCGCGTGCGGCGTCGAGCCAAGCGGTGCGCACCGAGTTGTCCAGCGCGTAGACCTCGTAGCGCAGAGTCAGCGGCGCGCCTTCAATGCAGTCGATCTGCCAAGTGCATTTGTCCTGCTGGGTGATGGCGCATTTGTGGCCCAGTTGTTGGGCTTGGAGTTGCTGCAAATTTTTGGAAAATTCACGTACCAAATAACTGCCCGGAATCCACACCGGCAACGAGACGAACTGCTTTGCGCTTGGCGCTGCAATGGTCAGCGTGACGCTGAACAGATGGGCGTGAAGGCTGGCCGCCTCGACCTGGTAGTGCAGTATCGTGGAAGACAACGCGGCTTTTATTGCAGCTTGCATTTCAAGTTGCCCCAGCGGCAAAGAAGCAGCTCAAGGATGAGACGATGGTCAGGTGCAAACGCAGGGTCAGCCATTGGCCCAAACCGGCTGCTGGCCAGGTACGGCGGTCCATGACGTAGCAGGCGATCAGCACCGCGCCGAGCAAGGGCAGGCCGGCAAAGGCCGGCATCATGATGCCGACCCAGGCCAAGAGCGAAGGGATCACGCCCCACACAAAATGCACGGGCGGCGCGTTGTGCATGGTGATGGCGTTGCGAAAACCAATACCCCAATGGATGCCGCCCAGAAACGACACGATCACCGCACCGTAACCGGCCATGGACAAGGCGATGAAGGGGTGTAATTCGGCATCCACCAACCAAAGCAAAAAGGCCAGGATTACAAAAGGTGCCAAGCCGGCGTAGCCGAGGCGGCGGATCAACAACCAAGTGGAGTCTTCGGTGCGGTGCATGGGCTTACTCAGTGGACAGCGGAAAGGAGTTTTTCAATTTGCTTGGCGTCGATCGCACCCGGCACCCGGGTGTTGTCGGCAAAGAACAAAGTGGGCGTGCCGGTAATGCGATTTTTCTTGCCAAACTCGACATTGGCGTCCACCACGGCAGCATCGCATTTCAGGGTGGGGGGCGTGATGCCGTTCAGCATCCAGTCGTTCCAGGTTTTGGCTTTGTCTTTGGCGCACCAGATGTTCTTGGCCTTAACCTGCGAGTCTTCACCCAAGATGGGGAACAGCACGTGGTAAATCGTCACGTTCTCGATTTTGCTCAGGTCTTTTTCAAAGCGTTTGCAGTAGCCGCAGTTGGGGTCGGCAAAAATGGCCAGCTTGCGTTTGCCATTGCCGCGCACTTGGGTGAAGGCGTTTCTCAAGGGCAGGCTGTCAAAGTCAATCGCCGAGAGTTTTTCAATCCGCTCTTCGGTCAGGTTGCGCTTTTGTTTCAGATCGATCAAAGAGCCCTGGATCAGGTAGTTACCTTCTGTGTCGGTGTAATAAATGTCGCTGCCATTGAGCCGGATTTCAAAAATTCCCGTCAAAGGCGTTTTGCTGATCTCATCGATTTTGGCCAGCGCCGGCAAGCGTTCGGCCAATATTTTGCGCAGGTTCGCCTCTTGCGCTTGGGCGCTCAGGCTCAGCGTCATGGCCAGACAGGCGCTCAAGCCCAAGAGGTGTTTCAGCCAACGGGAAGTCATCGTCATTCAGTGTTGCTTTCAATAAGAGCTCAACGCATGGCGTTGGCTGCGGCCCAGCGTTTGATCGGGCCCAGTTGGTTAAAGGCGCTCAGGCCCCAATTTCGAAGTGGGGGCAGCACGGCGCCGGACTGGGCAAACAGAGTTTGCAAATGGTCCGTTACCCAGGCCATGGCCTGCACATCGGCTTGCCGCGCCCGGGCATAGCGGCGCAGTAATTTCAAATCGTTCAAGGGGCGCCAAAATTCACGCTCAGCCAGCACACGGGCCAACTCGGCCACATCGGCCAGGCCTACATTCAGACCTTGGCCCGCCAAGGGGTGCATGGCGTGGGCGGCATCACCGGCCAGCGCAAAGCTGCGCTGGGCTTGGCCGGGCATGGCGCCAATCCATGGGGAGGCCTGCGCCAGTTGCAAGGGCCACACGGCGCGCTCGCCGGTCAATTCCATTGCGCCCAGGCTGTGCTGGCAGGCCTCGGCCAAGGCCTGCGCAAAATCGCTGTCGGTCAAGGCCATCAGCGCTTGTGCTTTGGCCGGGGGCACGGACCACACCAACGCCACTTCATGGCTGGCCTCACCGCCGATGGGCAGCAGCGCCAAAATATCCGCTTGCGCGGCCGTTGCGCCGGACTGAAACCACTGCCGTGCGGTTTGTCCGTGGGGCAGGGCGCAGCGCAAGCGCGCCGCCACCGCATGTTGGTCGTAGGCCTTGACTTCAAACGCAACGCCCAGCTCTGCCCGGGTGCGGCTGGCGCGGCCTTCGCAAATCACCGTGAGGGGTGCCGTTTGTGTGTCGGCGTGGTCATCGTTAAATTCTGTGATCAGCGGTTGAAAGCGGACTGCTGAGGCCAGTTGGGCTTCCAGCGCAGGCACGTCCACCATCCAGTTCAGCGCGTCCACGTCTTGCTCGCGGGCACTGAAGTTCAACTCGCCGCCCTTGTCGCCGAACACCTGAATCTGCAGCACCGGGGTCACCGCCGTGCCTTCGGGCCAGCAGCGAACGGACTCCAACAGCTTGCGGGCCGCCATGTTGAGCGAATAGGCTCGCACATCGCTGTGGCCGGTTGTCGTTGCTGGGGGGCTGGTTTGAATCAGCGCCACCCGAAGGCGTTGATTGGCCAACAGCAAAGCCAGCGTGCGGCCGACAATGCCGCAGCCGCGAATAGCAATATCAAAATTTTGCGCCATAGGCCTGATTGTAGGAGCGCTCAATGCTCGGCAGACGCCGGCCAATGCAATGCACGGCCCGTGCGCAAGGTGAAAGACTTCAGGTCTTCGGGGCTGTCCAGATCGATGCGGTAATGCGGGTTGGCGGTGGCCCATCGGTACACCTGATCGGCATGGGCTTTTTGCCATTGCCGTCCACCCCATTCGCCTGTGGCCTGCAGCAGGTCTTGCCGCACCTGGGGCGTGAAGACCACCGGATTGCCCGGCAAGCCGTCTACCAGGGGTTGGGTGAATTCACAGCCTGCTGGCCGTTGCTGGTGCGCGGCCAGCAGGTCGGTGATTTCGCCCGTGCCAATCAAAGGTTGATCGGCAAGGCCGATGTAATAAGCATCGAACTCGTGCTGTGCCGTGGCTTCCCATGCGGCCAAGCCCATGCGCAGTGACGACGCTTGGCCCTCGTCGGGATGCAGGTTGTGCACGATGCGAACGGGAAAATGCCGCACGGCAGCCGCGATCACATCGGCGTAATGTCCTAAAACAACCACGATGTCCGATACGCCCGCCGCAATCAAGGCACTGATCTGGCGCTCAATCAAGCTGGTGCCGTCGAGCTGCAGCAGGCATTTGGGCTGCCCGCCCATGCGCGAAGCCGACCCGGCGGCGAGCAGCACCGCGCCGACGCGCAGCGGGGGGGCGTGCAAGGGGTGAGTGTCTTTCAGGCTTTTCATAGGGGGCGGGAGGTCTATGGATTACAGCATGGGCATTGCGAAATGGAATTCATGCGCATAATATGCGCATATCCTTTACAAGGAAGCGCTCCAGATGCTCACACTCGCCCTTACCTCGAAACGTAAACGCGCTGTCAATCTCACTTTAAACGAGGGCCTGGTCGCGCAGGCCAAGACCTACACCAGCAACCTGTCTGCCACCATGGAGGCGCTGCTCACCAACTATGTCGCTGAGCAGCAGCAAAGCCATGCCTTGCGTCAGCAAATGGCCAATGCCTGTGCTGCCGACTGGAACGCGGTGCATGCCTCGGTGGGTTCATTTGCCGACGAACATTCCACCCTGTAATGGCGCAGTTTGACGTTCATCGCAACAAGGGGTCGTTGCGCGAGTCCATTCCCTTCGTGTTGCTGGTGCAGTCTGCGCTGTTTGAGCATTACCGCCGTCGTATGGTGGTGCCATTGGTGCTGCGCAGTGCATTGCCGGGCCCCTCGGCCACAGTGGGCTCGCGGTTGAATCCCGTGTTTCAGGTGCAAGGGGTCGACGTGGTGCTGCACCCACTGGACATGGTGTCGGTGGCCATGGATCAGTTGGGCGAAAAAATAGCCTCGCTGGCCGAACAGGGCCCGCTTATTTCCGATGCACTGGACGAATTGCTGACCCGCTCGTGGGGTTGAGCAGGCATCTTGGGATAGCGCAACGCTGATTAGTACAATCACAGCCATTCACCCCAGGACAAAGCCAGGATCCTCATCTCGGTGTCGATCGAGATGTTGGTCGGTATGTCTATGCGCTTTGCCCTGCACTTTCACTGCAGCGCTGGGCATCTCGACCACTCACGTGGTGCGCGAGTTGGCCACTGGGGTCTTGATTTTTAAGGATATTTTTGTATGAGTTTGAAATGCGGCATCGTGGGCTTGCCCAACGTGGGTAAGTCCACACTGTTCAACGCCTTGACCAAAGCCGGTATCGCGGCTGAGAACTACCCCTTTTGCACCATTGAGCCCAATGTGGGCGTGGTCGAAGTGCCCGATCCTCGCTTGCAGGCTTTGGCTCAGATCATTACGCCCGAGCGCATCGTGCCGGCGATCGTGGAGTTTGTGGACATTGCTGGCCTGGTGGCCGGTGCCAGCACGGGCGAAGGCTTGGGCAATAAATTCTTGGCCCACATCCGCGAGACCGACGCGACCATCAATGTGGTTCGCTGTTTTGAAGACGACAACGTGATTCACGTCTCCGGCAAGGTCGACCCGATCTCGGATATTGAAGTGATTCAGACCGAGCTGTGCCTGGCTGACTTGTCGGCGGTTGAAAAAGCACTGCACCGCGTGTCCAAAACGGCACGCTCTGGTGACAAAGAATCGGCCAAGCTGGTGGCGATTTTGGAAAAGTGCCAGATCGCGTTGAACGACACCAAGCCGGTGCGCTCCATCGAATTCAGCAAAGAAGAGTTGCCCCTGCTGACCCAGTTTTTCTTGATCACCGCCAAGCCCGCCATGTTTGTGGCCAACGTGGCAGAAGACGGTTTTGAAAACAACCCTCTGCTCGAGCGCCTCAAAGCCTATGCCGCAGCGCAAAAAGCCCCCGTGGTGGCCATTTGCGCCAAGCTCGAAGCCGAGATGAGCGAGATGAGTGACGAAGACCGTCAAATGTTTTTGGAAGAGTTGGGCCAAGACGAGCCGGGCCTGAACCGGCTGATTCGCTCGGCTTACAGCCTGCTCGGCCTGCAAACCTATTTCACCGCCGGCGTGAAAGAAGTGCGCGCCTGGACCATCCATGTGGGCGACACCGGCCCACAGGCGGCGGGCGTGATCCACACCGACTTTGAAAAAGGCTACATCCGCGCCCAAACCATTGCGTTTGACGACTTCATCGCCTGCAAAGGTGAGCAAGGCGCCAAAGACGCCGGCAAGATGCGCGCCGAAGGCAAGGACTACGTGGTCAAAGACGGCGACGTGATGAACTTCTTGTTCAGCTCGTAAGTCATCCCCTCCGTTGCGCGTGATGCGCAACGGTGCTTCAGGCAAGTCCGGGGAAAATCCACAGCAGCGCGGCTGTCATGCTCATGTAGCGCAAAAACTTGCCAATGGCCATGTACAGCGTGCAGGGCCAAAAGGGCAGTTGCAGCCAACCAGCCATGGCGCACAAGGGGTCGCCCACCCCGGGTAACCACGCCAGCAAACAGGCCTTGGGCCCCAAACGCTCCAACCACTTCAGGGCACGTACATCGGCACGACTGTGCAACTGGTGGCGCACCGCATGGCGGGCGCCATAGCCCATTCCCCAACTGATCAAGCCACCCAGTGTGTTGCCCGCTGTGGCCACTGCAATGGCTGACCAAAACAATTCAGGGTTGAGTTTGACCAGACCGAACACCACAGGCTCTGACGCCAGGGGCAGCAGGGTGGCCGAGATCAGCGAGACGATGAAGACCGTGGGCAGCCCGTTGTGCGCCAGCGACAACCAGTCGAGCAACAGGGCGATATGAGCGTGTAACCAGAGTTCCATGGTCGCACCAGTGTAGCTTGGCGATGACGGGCAGAGCGTGCGCCAACGTGCTTAGATTGCCTAGCACATTCACCTTTCAGTTGCTGAAATTTTAAGCAATTACAATCGTGCCTCCTTTTTCAGCAAACCCACTTTTTTCTGATTGCCCTGTTTCATGCAGCTTGGTGCTTATGACTTGCCGAACAACGTGTTCGTCGCCCCCATGGCGGGGGTGACCGATCGGCCGTTTCGCCAGTTGTGCCGCGAGTTTGGTGCGGGTTACGCGGTCAGCGAGATGGTAACTTCGCGCAAGGATTTATGGCAGAGCTTGAAGACCTCACGCCGTGCCAACCACGACGGCGAGCCGGGCCCGATTGCCGTGCAAATTGCCGGCACAGATGCGGCCATGATGGCCGAGGCCGCCGTCTACAACGTCGAGCGCGGCGCGCAAATCATTGACATCAACATGGGTTGCCCGGCCAAAAAAGTGTGCAACAAATGGGCCGGTTCGGCCTTGATGCAAGACGAGCCTTTGGCCCTGTCCATCGTCGAGGCCGTGGTGCAAGCCTGCGCACCGCACGGCGTGCCGGTGACTTTGAAAATGCGCACCGGCTGGTCGCAAGCCAACAAGAACGCCTTGTCCCTGGCGCGCAGCTTTGAGAGCGCGGGCGTGCAAATGCTCACCGTGCACGGCCGCACCCGCGAGCAGGGCTACACCGGCTTTGCCGAATACGACACGGTGGCCGCCGTGAAAGCGGCTGTAAAAATTCCGGTGGTGGCCAATGGCGACATCACCAGCCCCGAAAAAGCCCGTGATGTGTTGGCCTTCACCGGCGCCGACGCGGTGATGATCGGCCGCGCCGCGCAAGGCAGGCCTTGGATTTTCAGAGAGGTCACGCACTTCTTGGCTACAGGCCAGCATTTGGCCCCGCCCTTGGTGGCCGAAGTGCGCCGTGCCTTGCTGGCGCATTTGCAAGATCACTACAGCCTGTATGGCGAGCTGACTGGCGTGCGCTCGGCGCGCAAACACATCGGCTGGTACGTGCGCGGTCTGCCGGGCGCAGAAGCCTTTCGCGACACGATGAACACTTTAGACGATGCCACCGCGCAATTGCGCGCCGTGGCCGATTATTGGCACGGCTTGGCCGACACCATGGATCGCTTGCCCGCGACCGGGCAGCCTGCAGATTTGGAGATGATGGCATGAGCAAAATAAGCATTGAAGAATGCGTGCGCGAGAGTCTGCATGACTACTTTCGCGATCTGGACGGCACCCCGCCCGCCAATATGCACGACATGCTCGTGCGCCTGGTCGAGCGCCCGCTGCTCGACGTGGTGATGCAAAAAGCCGACCAAAACCAATCGCGTGCCGCCGAATGGCTGGGCTTGAACCGCAACACGCTGCGCAAGAAACTCCTTGAACACCAACTTTTGAAGTAAAGACCCCATGAAAGCACTGATCTCTGTATCTGACAAAACCGGCATCGTCGAGTTGGCGCAAGCCCTGCACGCTTTGAATGTGCAACTGCTGTCCACCGGCGGCACCGCCAAACTGCTGGCCGAGCACGGCCTGCCCGTGACCGAAGTGGCCGAGCTGACCCAGTTTCCTGAAATGCTGGACGGCCGCGTCAAAACCCTGCACCCCAAGGTGCACGGTGGCTTGCTGGCACGCCGCGATCTGCCCGAGCACATGGCCGCGCTCAAGGCGCATGGCATCGAAACCATCGACCTGTTGGTGGTCAACCTCTACCCCTTTGAAGCAACCGTGGCCAAGCCCGGTTGCACGCTGGACGACGCGATCGAGAACATCGACATCGGCGGCCCGGCCATGGTGCGCAGTGCAGCCAAGAACTGGAAAGACGTGTCCGTGTTGACCGATGCCGCGCAATACCCCGGCGTGATTGCCGAGCTCAAAGCCGCTGGCAAAGTGTCTGATGCTACCCGTTTTGCCTTGTCAGTCGCCGCGTTCAACCGCATCAGCCAGTACGACGGCGCGATCAGCAACTACTTGTCGTCCATTGCTTTTGACGCCGCCGCTGCCGTGCCCACCCGCAGCGAGTTCCCCGCGCAAACCAACAGCCAGTTCATCAAACTGCAAGACCTGCGTTACGGCGAAAACCCGCACCAGACTGCCGCTTTCTACCGCGACGTGACCCCGGCCGCCGGCTCGCTGGTCACGGCCCAGCAACTGCAAGGCAAAGAACTCAGCTACAACAACATTGCCGACGCCGATGCCGCGTGGGAATGCGTGAAGAGCTTCAACGAGTCCGCCTGCGTGATCGTCAAGCACGCCAACCCTTGCGGCGTGGCCGTGGGCAAAGACGCATTGGAGTCTTACAGCAAAGCCTTTCAGACCGACCCGACAAGCGCGTTTGGCGGCATCATCGCTTTCAACCGCCCAGTGGACAAAGCCGCGGCCGAAGCCGTGAGCAAGCAGTTTGTCGAAGTGCTGATGGCGCCCAGCTACAGCGCCGAAGCCCTGGCCATTTTCAAGGCCAAAGCCAATGTGCGCGTGTTGCAAATCGCCTTGCCCGAAGGCAACGCCGGTCGCAACACCCAAGAGATCAAACGCATCGGCTCAGGCCTGTTGATCCAGTCGGCCGACAACCACGAGCTCGGCCTGTCTGACCTGAAAGTGGTGACCACCGTGCAACCCACGCCGCAGCAACTGCAAGACCTTTTATTCGCATGGAAGGTCGCTAAATACGTCAAGTCCAACGCCATTGTTTTTTGTGCCAACGGCATGACCATGGGCGTGGGCGCAGGCCAAATGAGCCGCTTGGACTCGGCGCGCATTGCCAGCATTAAAGCCGGTCACGCCAAGCTGAGCCTGCAAGGCACAGCCGTGGCCAGCGATGCCTTCTTCCCCTTCCGTGACGGCCTTGATGTGGTCGTCGACTCAGGTGCCACCTGCGTGATCCAACCCGGTGGCTCGATGCGAGACCAAGAAGTCATTGATGCCGCCAACGAGCGCGGCGTGGCGATGGTGTTCTCTGGAGTGCGGCACTTTAGGCATTGAACTGCTTGGGCCTGATGGGGTCTTGCGCGCGTTCAACGCTGCGCAAGACCTTGGCCTTAAGCCTCTTAGCCTTCAGTCTTTGAAGCGGTATTTGAGCTGAAAGCTCACCGCGCCATAAAGCCGGTCTTTCAGCGGTGGCACCAGCGCCACATTCAGGCCCCAGTGGCGTTGCTCCAGCGTGGCCACGGGCAGTACGGCGGGGAACCAGCCGCCGTCAAAGGCTTTGGGGTAGCCGTTGAATACTCCGCCGACCACGCCCAGCTTCACGCCTGAAACGGTCCAAGGTTGGTAGTACGCGCCCAAATAGCTGGAGTGCGCGCTGTCGCTGTTGATAAAGCGCCCGGCCGTGGCGCTCAAGTCGTTGTTCAATCGGTATTCAAAACCTAGGCCCGGATTGGCGTTGCGCAGGCCTTTGTCGGTTTCAAAGTGGGCCGAGTAAAAACCGGCGTTGAGCCACAGGTGGTTCGCATCAAATGCCGTGTTTTCATCCGCCTGTGCCGCGCCGCACAGCAACGCCAAGCCCGCCAGCGCCGAAGCGTTCAGATGAATACGGCTCAGGCGTAAGAAGCTCAGGAGCATGAAGCTCACAGCGTTTTGAAAATCTCGCGCGCCGTCGCCACAGTCTGGGCAATGTCGGCGTCGCTGTGCGCGCCGGAGACAAAGCCGGCTTCATACAAAGCGGGCGCAATGTACACGCCGCGGTCCAGCAGGCCGTGGAACAGGGTGTTGAATCTTGCGCCGTCGGTCTTCATCACTTGGCCGTAATTCGACGGCAGCTCGGGCAGCAAGAAAAAGCCGAACATGCCGCCTTCGCAGTCGCCCACAAAGGGCACGCCTTCGGCCGCAGCGGCGCTGCTTAAGCCGTCCACAAGTTGGCGGGTTTTGGCGCTCAATGCGTCAAAAAAGCCGGGGCGGCTGATTTCTTTCAAAGTCGCCAAACCGCAGGCGGTGGCCACCGGGTTGCCGCTCAAGGTGCCGGCTTGGTAGACGGGGCCCAGGGGCGCAAGTTGTTCCATCACGGCGCGCTTGCCGCCAAACGCCGCCAGCGGCATGCCGCCGCCAATCACTTTGCCCATCACCGTCACGTCGGGCTCAAAGCCGGGGATGGCTTTGGCATACACGCTTTGCGCGCTGCCCAGCGCCACGCGGCAGCCGGTCATCACTTCGTCAAATACAAACAGCGCGCCGTGCTCAGTGCACAGCTCGCGGCAGCGTTTCATAAAGGGCACGCTGGCGCGCACAAAGTTCATGTTGCCGGCAATCGGCTCGATCATCACGCAGGCCAGTTCTTTGCCGTACAAGCTGAAGGCCTCTTCCAACTGCTGGACGTTGTTGTATTCGAGCACCAAGGTGTCGCGCACCACCTCGGGCGGCACGCCGGCGCTGGTGGGGTTGCCAAAGGTCGCCAAGCCCGAGCCGGCTTTGACCAGTAGCGCGTCGGCATGTCCGTGGTAACAGCCTTCAAACTTGATGAACTTGCTGCGCCCAGTGGCGCCGCGCGCTAGGCGCAATGCGCTCATGCCCGCCTCGGTGCCGGAGCTGACCAGACGCACCATGTCCATCGAGGGCACGAGTTGCAAAATGGCCTCGGCCAGCTCAATCTCGCGCTCGGTGGGCGCACCAAAAGAAAACCCGTCCACGGCGGCTTTCTGCACGGCTTCCAGCACAGCCGGATGACCGTGGCCCAAAATCATCGGGCCCCAGGAGCCGATGTAGTCGATGTACTGCTGGCCATTGGCGTCCCAAAAATAAGCGCCCTGTGCGCGCTGCACAAAACGCGGCGTGCCGCCCACGGCGCGAAAAGCGCGTACTGGCGAGTTCACGCCCCCAGGGATCACGCGGCGTGCGCGCTCGAACAAAGTTTCGTTCAGGTCAGTGTTTGGTTTCATTGGAGGGGAACTCAAAAAAATCGCCGGTCGGATGCAGACCGTCTTCGCTGTCGGGGACGTCGTCGGTTTCGGGCTGGGCCCAGAACAAACGATCGGGAATGACTTGGCCCATGCCGGGGCGAAAGCCTTCGTCCAGGCTGCGGTCCAGGTAGTTCAGGGCTTCACTGAAGGCTTCGGGCAGTTCAAGGCCAGTGGCCAAGAGTGCGGCAAGTGCGGCTGACAAGGTTTCGCCAGCGCCGGCAAACACTGCTTCGATGCGTTCAAATTTTTCGTGGGCAATCACCGTCTCGGGCGTGGCCAGGACGTTGTCAATGTGTTGATCCGCCAAAGGCAGGCCGGTGACCAAGGTGTAGGGCACGCCCATGGCGGCGGCCGCTTTGGCAATATCGCGTGGGCCCGGGTTTTTCTCGCCCGACCAGTCGGGCAACAGCCAGCGGCGTAAGGTGCTGTGGTGGCCCATCAAGATGCTGGTTTGCGGCAGCAACAGTTCGCGAAATGCATCCAGGTATTCGTCAATCTTGTCTTCTTGCCACCATGACAAATTGGGCATGTAGGCCACCACGGGCACACCGTCGTAATCGGCGGCCAACTCGGCGATCACGCCAATGTTTTCGGGGCTGCCGACAAAACCGACTTTGATCACTTGGGGGGGCACGTCTTCAACGATGGCGCGGGCCTGGTCGGCCACGGCCTCTTCGCTGAGCTCAAAAAAATCCAGAATTTCGCGGGTGTCGCGGGCGTAGGCGCCGGTCACCACGGGCAGGGCGTGGGCGCCGACCGAGGCAATCGCCAAGGTGTCGCAACTCAGGCCCCCAGCGCCGCTGGGGTCGCTGGCATTGAACACCAAAACGCAGGCCATCACCTCTTCGGTGTCTTCGTCTTCGTCGTTGCTCAATACAGGAATGGGGCTGGGGTGGGTCATGCGCTTTGAGGAAAGAGGTGACAAGCGTCGATACAATCGATTCATTCTATTCCACTCATGTGAGCCATTGTGACTGAATCTAAAACCTGGATGTGCCTGATTTGCGGCTGGATTTACGACGAAGCTTTGGGCTCGCCCGACGACGGCATTGCCCCAGGCACAGCCTGGGCCGACGTGCCCATGAACTGGGTCTGCCCCGAGTGCGGCGCACGCAAAGAAGACTTTGAGATGGTCGCCTTTTAAGGCGGCCTTCAATACGCTTCAAGTCAGCGCGAACTCAAAGCGCTGTCTTTTTGACTACTGCGTACCGCAGCAAGGTTTTGGCCCGGGCTTCGTCATGCATGACGATAGGTGCCGGGTAGTCGCGACCCAGGCTGAAGCCGGCTGCGGCCAACTCCATGGGTTTGGCTGCCCAGGGCGCATGCAGCGCCGCGTTGGGTAGCGCCGCCAACTGCGGCAGGTAGCGGCGAATGAACTTGCCTTCGGGGTCAAACTTTTCGCTTTGGCTCACCGGGTTGAAGATCCTGAAATAAGGCTGCGCATCGCAACCGGTTGAGCTGGCCCATTGCCAGCCGCCGTTGTTGGCCGACAGGTCAAAGTCGTTCAGGTGCTCGGCAAAATAGCGCTCGCCCCAGCGCCAGTCAATCCCTAAGTCTTTCACCAAAAAGCTGGCCACCACCATGCGCAGCCGGTTGTGCATATAGCCCGTTTGGTTGATCTGCGCCATGGCCGCGTCCACCAGTGGGTAGCCGGTGCGGCCTTGGCACCAGTCGTCAAACAATTTGTGCGCATGCGGCCCGTGCTCCCACTTGATGGCGTCGTAATCGGGTTTGAAGCTTTTCGTCATGGCGTGCGAAAAATTGGCCATGATCTGAGCGTAAAAGTCGCGCCAAATCAGCTCCGACAGCCAAATGCTGGCGCCGTGGTTGCCCGCCTGCGTCAGCGCCAGGGCCTCGCGCGCCAATTGCCGGATCGACACCGTGCCAAAGCGCATGTGCACGCTCAAATAGCTCGGCCCTTTGACGGCGGGGAAGTTGCGCGCATGGTCGTAATGGTCAATGCGTGGCCAAAAATCGGCCAGCAGGGCCGGCACTGCCGCGCTGCCGGGGTGGATGTGCAAGGCTTGCAGGTTGGTGGTTTCAAAGTCTAAATCAGCCAGAGTGGGCACCGGTTGCCGGTCGGCTTCGGGCCTCGGGGCCAGGGCACTGGCGTACTGCTCCACCGGGTAGGCCTTGAGGTAATAAGCGTCGACCTTCTTTAGCCAGGCATTTTTGTAGGGGGTGAATACGGTGTAAGGGCGGCCCATTTGGGTCATCACTTCTTGGCGTTCAAAAATCACATGGTCTTTGTGGGTGTGCAGGGCAATCCCATGGTCGGCCAGGGCGCCGCGCACCTGGGCGTCGCGCGCCTGCGCCTGGGGCTCGTCGTCGTGGTTGGCAAATACCGCTTGCACGCCCAGCTTGTGTGCCAGTTTGGCCATTTCATCTTTGGCCTTGCCGTGGCGCACGATCAAGCCGGCGGCCTCGTGGCCGGCGAGCAGGCGCAGCTGCGCGTCCAGATCGACCAAGGACTCGCGAATGAACTCCACCCGCCGGTCTGCCCGGGGCAGGGGGTCCAAGATGTCGGTGTCAAACACGAAGACTGCATGCACTTTGCTGCAGTTTTTCAGCGCGTGAAACAGCGCGGCATTGTCTGCGGCACGCAGATCGCGCCGAAACCAGACCAGTCCAGAAGAAAAAGCTTTGTTCATTGATGGGGTGTCTCTTGTTCGTAACCCGAGTCGAAAGGGACTTCACCCTTAAAATGCGAGTATGTCGCCTGATTCTCCCTCTATTAACCTGACGCATCATTTTTTGATCGCCATGCCCGGTTTGGAGGATGAAACATTCTCCAAGAGTGTGGTCTACATGTGTGAGCACAACGCCAAGGGTGCTATGGGGTTGATCATCAACAAACCCGGCAGCATCAGCTTGCGCCTGTTGTTTGACAAGGTCGAGTTGCCACTGCGCCGCGACGACCTGATGCAATCCCAGGTGCTGCACGGCGGGCCGGTACAAACCGAGCGCGGTTTTGTGCTGCACGATCCGATGGTCCTTGACAACAAAGACAAAGACGAAGCGATCTACGCCTCTACCCTGAGCGTGCCCGGCGGTTTGGCCATGACCACCTCGCGCGATGTGCTCGAAGCCCTGTCCAACGGCTCGGGGCCTCGGCGGGTGCTGGTGACGCTGGGCTATGCCTCTTGGGGTGAAGGCCAGTTGGAATCTGAAATTGGCGAAAACAGCTGGCTCACGGTCGAGGCCGACCCGAACATCATTTTTGAAACACCTTTGGAACAGCGCTATGAACGCGCTTTGAGCTTGCTCGGCTTGCAGCCCTGGATGCTCTCGCCCGATGCGGGGCACGCATGAGCACCAGCGTGAGTGCCAGCGCTTTGAGCCTCGAACCGGTGTTGGACCGCCATCAGACTTTTTTGGCCTTGGACTATGGCCTCAAGCGCACCGGTGTGGCGGTGGGCAACCGCATGCTGCGCAGCGCCACCCCCCAGGGCACGATTGCCGCCGAGGGCGATGCCCGCTTTGTGCAGGTGCAAAAACGCATTACCGAGTGGCAGCCCGACGCGCTGGTGGTGGGGGTGCCTTTTCACCCCGATGGTGCGGCCCATGAAAACACCTTGCGTGCGAAAAAATTTGCACGCCAATTGCGTGGCCGATTTGGCTTGTCGGTCTATGAAGTGGACGAACGTTACAGCACCACCGAGGCCTTGCAGGCCGGTGCACGTGACGCCGATGCGGCTGCGGCCTGCATTATTTTGGAACAGTTTTTGAGGAGTCTGCCTTGAGTGCTTTGGCTTTGAACGCGGAAGCGCTGTACAGCGAATTGCTGCGCGGTGTGCAACAGATGGTCGGCCCCCAAACCCGCTTGGTGGGCATCACGTCAGGCGGGGCCTGGTTGGCCGAACGTTTGCAAAAAGATCTGGGTCTGCCCGGGCAGCACGGCACCATCACCTCGGCGATGCACCGCGACGATTTCGCGCAACGGGGCCTGTCTTCGGGCGGACAAACGCATCTGCCCTTTGAGATCAAGGACGCCGATGTGGTCGTGCTCGATGACGTGCTCTACACCGGTCGCACCATCCGCGCGGTGATCAACGAACTGTTTGACTACGGCCGCCCGGCCAGCGTCAAACTGGCAGTATTGGTTGATCGTGGCGGGCGTCAACTGCCGATTCAGGCTGACTTTGCCGCCGCCCGTGTGGTCTTGCTGGCCACCCAGTCGCTGGCGCTGGCGCGCGATGCGGCGGGTCTGTTCAGTTTTGACGTGGAGAACAAAGCCTGATTCAGGCGAGGACAACATGCTCTACAAACGCAACAACCCCCAGCTCAACAAAAACGGTGAACTGATTCACCTCTTGTCCACCGAGGGCCTGTCCAAAGACATCCTCACCCACATCTTGGACACGGCGGCCAACTTTGCCAGCGTGAACGACCGGGAAGTGAAAAAAGTGCCGCTCTTGCGCGGCAAGAGCGTGTTCAACCTTTTTTTTGAAAACAGCACCCGCACCCGCACCACGTTTGACATCGCTGCCACGCGACTCTCGGCCGATGTGTACACGCTCGACATTGCCCGCTCTTCGGCCAGCAAGGGCGAGTCGTTGCTTGACACCATTGCCAACCTCTCGGCCATGGCTGCCGATATTTTTGTGGTGCGCCACAGCGAGTCGGGCGCGCCGTATTTGATTGCGCAGCATGTGGCGCCGCATGTGCACGTGGTCAATGCCGGTGACGGGCGCCACGCCCACCCGACACAGGGCTTGCTGGACATGTTCACCATCCGGCACTACAAAAAAGATTTCTCCAACCTCACCGTGGCCATCGTGGGCGACGTGCTGCACTCGCGTGTGGCGCGCTCTGACATCCACGCGCTGACCACGCTGGGCTGCGCTGAAGTGCGTGTGGTCGGCCCCAAAACCCTGGTGCCGGCCGATATGGCGCAAATGGGCGTGCGCGTCTTCAACAACCTGGCCGAAGGCATCAAGGGCTGCGACGTGGTCATCATGCTGCGCCTGCAAAATGAGCGCATGAGCGGTGCGCTGTTGCCGTCCAGCCAAGAATACTTTGAGAGCTTTGGCCTCACGCCCGAGAAACTGCAACTGGCCAAGCCGGACGCCATCGTCATGCACCCCGGCCCAATCAACCGCGGTGTGGAGATCGACTCCGCCGTGGTGGATGGTGCGCAAAGCGTGATCTTGCCGCAGGTGACCTTTGGCATCGCGGTGCGCATGGCGGTGATGAGCATCGTCGCCGGTAACGAGGCGTGAGCTGGAGCACAAAACCATGAAAATTCTGATTCAAAACGGCCGCGTTATCGACCCCGCCAGCGGCTTGGACCAAACTGCCGATGTGGCGATTGCCGCAGGCCGCATCGTGGCCATTGGCGAGGCTCCGGCGGGTTTTAGTCCCAGTCGCGTGATCAATGCCCAAGGTCATATCGTGGCCCCGGGACTGGTGGATCTGGCCGCGCGCTTGCGTGAGCCCGGCCAAGAACATGCGGGCATGTTGGAGTCTGAAATGGCCGCTGCCGTGGCCGGAGGTGTGACCAGCCTGGTGTGCTCGCCCGACACCGAGCCGGTGCTCGATGAGCCTGGTCTGGTCGAAATGCTGCGCTACCGCGCCGAGAAATTGCACCTGGCCCGCGTGCTGCCTTTGGGCGCACTCACCGTGGGCCTCAAGGGCGATGTGCTGACCGAAATGGGCCAGCTCACCGCCGCCGGTTGTGTGGGCTTTAGCCAGGCTGAAGTGGCACTGGCCAATACCCAGGTGGTGCAACGCGCTTTGCAATACGCCAGTTCGTTCGACTACACCGTGTGGCTGCGGCCGCAAGAGTTTTTCTTGGGCAAGGGCGTGGCGGCCAGTGGTGCGCTGGCCACGCGCATGGGCTTGTCGGGCGTGCCGGTAGCGGCCGAGACGATTGCCCTGCACACGATTTTTGAGTTGGTGCGAAGCACCCGCGCTCGCGTGCATCTGTGCCGCATCAGCAGCGCAGCTGGTGTCGAGCTGATTCGCCAAGCTAAGGCCGAAGGGCTGCCGGTCACGGCCGACGTGAGCATCAACTCGCTTCACCTGACCGATACCGACATGGGCTACTTTGACAGCCGCGCCCGTCTGACGCCCGTGCTGCGCCAGCAGCGCGACCGCGACGCCTTGCGCGCCGGCTTGGCTGACGGCACCATCGACGCGCTGGTGTCCGACCACACCCCGGTCGACGCCGACGCCAAAGCCTTGCCGTTTGCCGAGGCCGAGCCTGGCGCCACCGGCATGGAATTGCTGTGGAGTCTGGCCCTTAAATGGGGCCAAGATTCGGGCTTGGATGTGGCCACTGTGTTGTCGCGCATCACCCAACACCCTGCGCGGGTGCTGGGTGCGGCCTTGGGCACCTTGCAAGGCTCGGTGGGCCAGCTGGCGGTGGGCGGCGTGGCCGATGTTTGCGTGTTGTCCACCGAAGGGCATTGGCCGGTGACTGAGATGTCCTTGCGCAGCCAGGGTAAGAGCACGCCGTTTTCAGGCTACGAATTGCCGGGCCGCGTGCTGGCCACGCTGGTGGCTGGCCATGTGGCTTTTGAGGTGTGAAGACCCTCGTCGCCCTATACAAACTGCTGCGCGGCCTGGGCCATATGCTCAAGGGCGTGTGGTGGGTGCATGCGCACTTTCCCAAGCTCTCGCCGGAGCAAACCGAGGCACGGGTGCAGGTCTGGTCGCTGCAGCTGCTGGCACTGTGGGGCATTCACCTGAAGGTGGTGGGGCAGCCCGCTGCCGCAGGACCGATGCTCTTGGTGGCGAACCACATTTCATGGCTGGACATCGTGGTCATGCACGCCGCGCGCCACTGCCGCTTTGTCTCTAAGTCTGATGTTCAGAGCTGGCCTTTGATCGGCACGCTGGCTGCTGGCTGTGACACCTTGTTCATTGAGCGCACCAACCGACGCGACGCCATGCGGGTGGTGCATGAGATGACCCATGCGCTGCAAAACGGCGATGTGGTGGCGATCTTTCCTGAAGGCACGACCAGCGACGGCTTGAGCTTGCTTCCTTTTCATGCCAATCTAATCCAAGCCGCGATCTCCGCCGATGCACCCGTGCAGCCCATGGCCATGAAATTTGTCGATCGGCAAAGCGGCCAGATCAGCCTGGCGCCTTGCTACATCGGCGATGACACCTTGCTCAGCTCGGTGTGGCGCACCTTGACGTCCGAGGGTATTGAGGCGGTGGTGAACTTTGGTGAACCGCAAACCGCCCAAGGCCGGGGGCGACGCGCCTGGGCACATGATCTGCGCGAAGAAGTGATGCGTTTAAACACCTAAACCGTCCCATTGGATTACAATGCAGGCGATGTTAACCATCGCTGAACTGTCCACCTTCATCCGCAGCGCTGAAAAGCTGTTGGATGCAGGTGAGCGCCAAGACGTGATCAGCTATCTGGCTGAACACCCCAAGGCCGGCGACGTGATGGAGGGCACAGGCGGTGTACGCAAACTGCGTTGGCGCAGGGTAAGTCAAGGCAAAAGTGGTGGGGTTCGCGTGATTGATTACTTTCACAATGAACTCATGCCACTCTACTTGCTGACTATCTTTGCCAAGAATGAGCTTGCCAATTTGACGAAAGCGCAGCGCAATGAGCTGGCTGAATTGACCGCTCTTTTGGTTAACGCGTGGCAAAGGAAGCAAAGTGAGTACTGAATTCGAAAGCATCAAACTGGGTTTTCTCGAAGCGATTGAGCATGCCGAAGGCCGTTTGCCGAAAACCCGGATCTACCGCCCACATGCTGTGGATGTGAAGTCTGTACGCGCCAAGATCGGTATGACGCAGGAACAATTTGCTGCGCGCTTTGGCTTCTCGACCGCCACCCTTCGGCATTGGGAACGAGGTGACCGTGTGCCGCACGGCCCTGCTTTGGTGTTGCTCAATGTCATTCAACACAACCCACAGGCCGTGATCGCGGCTTTAACTGCCTGATCAATTCGCATCTTCAATGCGCTTGCTCCCCGCTTGATGGGAGTTTATAGATGTTTAGGTAATAAACAAGTAGGAAAACGGTAGTTCTAGTTTTAAGACTTTGAACCCAGAATCCAATGCATCGACTTTTCCGATGTCTTTCTGGAGTTCAAAAATGACTACACATCGCCGTTTCTTTGCCACTGCCCTGACCCTGATCGGGGGTGTTTTCGCCACTCTGACGGCCATCGCCCAGCCGGTGAGCTTGCTCAATGTCTCTTACGACCCCACCCGTGAGTTGTACGCCGAGTACAACCAGGCTTTTGCCAAGTACTGGAAAGGCAAGACCGGTCAGAACGTGACCATCAAAGCCTCGCATGGCGGCTCGGGCAAGCAGGCGCGTTCCATCATTGACGGCTTGGATGCCGATGTGGCCACCTTGGCCTTGGCGGCCGACACCGACGCATTGAGCCAAATCGGCAGCTTGATCCCAAAAGACTGGCAAAAACGCCTGCCGCACAACAGCTCGCCTTATACCTCCACCATTATTTTTGCGGTGCGCGAAGGCAACCCCAAAGGCATCAAGGACTGGGACGACCTGATCAAACCCGGCGTCAAAGTGATCACGCCCAACCCCAAAACCTCGGGCGGCGCGCGTTGGAACTATCTGGCCGCTTGGGAATTTGCCAAACGCAAATACGGCGGTGATGTGCAAGCCAAAGACTTTGTCAAAAAGCTTTATGAAAACGTGCCCGTGCTCGACACCGGGGCGCGCGGCTCGACCATCACCTTTGCCCAGCGCGCCCAAGGCGATGTGTTGATCGCTTGGGAGAACGAAGCCTATTTGCTGGAAAAAGAATTTGCAGCCAAGTTCGACGTGGTCTACCCCTCGCTCAGCATCTTGGCCGAACCTGCTGTGACAGTAGTCGACAAGAACGTCGACAAAAAAGGCACCCGCGCCGTGGCCACGGCTTACTTGGAATATTTGTACAGCGATGAAGGCCAAGACATTGCGGGTAAAAACTTCTACCGACCCATCTCGCCCAAAGCCCAAGCCAAATACGCCAAGCAGTTTCCCAAGTTGAATCTGGTCACCATCGACCAGGCCTTTGGCGGCTGGACGCAAGCGACCAAACTGCACTTTGCTGACGGCGCCAGCTTTGATGAAATTTACATCAAGAAGTAAGTTGATTTCGTTATTGTGCCTGTCACCGATGTCTTCACAACCCACACTCTTGATCGTTCCCGGATGGAAGGACTCCGGTCCTGGTCATTGGCAAAGCCTGTGGACTGAGGCCTTGCCGCGTAGCGTGCGTGTGCAACAAGACGACTGGATCTCACCCACCAAGTTGGCTTGGGTCAAGAACCTGACGCAGACCATTCTGGAACAGCCTGGCCGCGTGGTCATTGCTGCACACAGTTTGGGATGCATTGCCACCACCTATTTACCGCCTGAAGCGGTGGCGCGGATTCAGGGGGCGCTGTTGGTTGCGCCAGCCGATCCTGAACGCAGGGCCGTCTTAGCCGATTTTTCGCCAGTGCCTTATCAACCTTTGTCCTATCGCAGCATTGTGGTGGCCAGCAGCAATGACCCCTTTTGTTCTGTCCGAACGGCTGGCGCCTATGCCCGCGCATGGGGCAGTGAAATGGTTCGGCTACAAAACGCGGGCCATATCAATGCCGATTCTGGGTTGGGTGATTGGCCCCTGGGATTGGCACTGTTGCAATCCTTGATGGGATCTTGCGTGCCTTTGTTGACGCCTCAGAACGTTCTTTAACGCATTTCGCAAGTTCGATTTTTTCATGACTAATTTGCTATCCACAGTAGGCGGCAAGCCACAGCGTGTCTTGCCCGGGTTCAATTTGACCCTGGGCTACACCGTTCTTTATTTGAGCCTGATCGTGCTGATTCCCTTGTCTGCGCTCGTCTTTAAAACCTTCACGCTGACCTGGGACCAGTTTTGGGCTGCGGTCACGGGCCCGCGCGTCATGGCGTCTTACCGCTTGACGTTTGGTGCGTCGTTGATCGCCGCCTTGGTCAATGTGGTGTTTGGCCTGCTGGTGGCCTGGGTGCTGGTGCGCTACAACTTTTTTGGC
>CANGDZ010000031.1 GCA_947452785.1 Comamonadaceae bacterium
ATGGGCATGATCCGTGGGCTTATCTCAAGGATGTGCTGACGCGATTGCCTGGCCACATGAACAGTCGGATCGACGAGCTGTTACCTCACCACTGGCAACCGCAACCCTGAGTCGGTGCAACGGTCAAGGTGCCGTGGCTAGCCGCTTACGGCAGTACGACCAAAGGATCGAGTTCTAATTGTTGCAACAAAAACTCATCCGGGTGCAAAACCGTGATCCCAAGCGGATCAAGCACTTTCGCTGGAAAGTCTTTGATGTTGAAGGTCACGATCGAGTCTGCATGGCCCGCGATGGCTGCAGCCAAGACATGTCGGTCCTTGGGATCAGGAAGGTGAAGGCATTGCTCAATAACTGTCCAACCATCTTCTGGCACCTCCCAGTCAGGACAGGTGTCATGCATCTGATCACGTCGTGTATTGAAGTCAGCTTCCGATCTGTTTCTATTTTTGGCTAAATTTTTGATCTATTCCTGATCGATCCTTTGAGACCATTTTGCAGCATAAATTCCTGTTGCCGCGACTTCCATCAGGGCATCGGAAATGGCAACCGAATACAAAACGTTTGCGTCTAGAAGTGCGGTGTATTGGTTGTGCCCAGCCATGATTTGCTCTTATCAATATTCGAGGCCGAGCTCGCGTGCGTTGTCGGCCTTCTTGTCGAGGGCTTCTTGTTGTTTTGCTCTCATTGCTTTCGAGTAGTCCATCAAGTCTGCAAACCTGATGCGACGGTGCGTGCCAACCATGCGATGTATCAATCTGCCTGCTTCTATCTCTTTAATGACAAATGGTCGAGAGACATTCAAGAAGTTGGCTGCTTCAACCGTGCTCAACTCCTGCTTTTCAGGAACGAGCATGATGGGTTGGTGGCGAGCCATTAGTCCAAGCGTTTGCCCAAGAACACGCAAAATTTGCGGTGGAACTTGGACGCTAGGACTTGAGCCATCATCACTTTCAATGGTGATGGTCGCTGCACGCGAGTGATCAAGGCAGGCCATGATCATTCGTTCCGCAGTCTTTACCATTTCTGTTTCGCTGTCGTTCAAGGGGGGAGGGACAAGTCTGTCCCTGTCGATGGTTGTGCTCATGGTGCTCTCTTGTGGTGTTCTGTTTTACTGTGTTTCATCAATTACTAGGCACGTTGCTACTATAACCCCATAAGTGAAATAAGTGCAACAAATGAAGCAAATGTCCTTTTGGGAAGCCAGGTATTTGTGCTGACATGAATTACACGTTTTATTGCACGGATGCATTTTATGTTTTTAAGTCATTGATTTATATATGAAATTTACCGAAGTTCTACGTTGAAAATCCGCGTGTCACTGGTTCGATTCCAGTCCAGGCCACCAATTAGAGCCGTCGTTTTACTCTGTCGAACGGCGGTTTTTCTCATTCTGTCTAGCGTAAGACACGCTGCTGCCACGCTGTTCCGACTTGCTCTCTCCTGCTGAAATATTCAGCAGGCCAGTTGAACACCCAAGTCAATTTTGAGAAGGCGCTCCGGTTGGTCAGTTTTCGGTCGGCGTCAGCAGCACTAACTAGAGCGTTTTGAATTGACTCACCAAGTTAGCGGTTTGACTAGTTTTGAATGAGGGATGCGATTGGGCATCTGTGCATTTGCAAGATGCACTTGACTCAATATCTTTGTCCAAGTCGCATACTGAGACAAATCTTTTGCAATTCTTCGGTGGTCATCACCTGTGATGGGTGCAACGCATGCCAATGCGCTTGGTTGGGTGACTACTTCGACGAGGAATGGTGTTGTTCGGGGAGTCTTGGCGCCACGGCGCGTAACCACATGCGTTCGACTTGTTCCGTCATGTGGATTGGCGTCAGTTCCACTTGTAGATGTGCATTGGCGTATACCCGAAACAATTCGTCGGCAAATGCTTGGCCAATCTCATTGACACCTTTGAAGTCTAAGATCACTTTCTTGAAGCGATCGAATCTTGCGATGAGGCGCTTAGCTTGAGATCGGGAGATCAACTGCTCATCGCCTAAGCGCGCAAGCTTCATAGGAACAATCGTTTTGGAAAAGTCGAAATCTTCAGGCGCGTTCATGAACTGCTGAAAGACGTCATTGGTCGTGCAGTCACTGTCTAGTGAAATTCTCATGATGACCAGAGTTCCGTTGACAAACGGACTGGGTTCTTCAATCAAGAAGTCATGCTTGTCATCGTGGCTGAATTGAAGTCCGTTCGCTTCGATTTCAAAGTAGTCAAACATCCTAGAGGTGAAGAACACCCCTTCACCGCTATGTCTGCTCGGATCAGTGGTGAACTTGCCTTTAGAGAGTTCGAAAAGTGCTTGACGCTTGTCTGCCAGGTTCAGCGCGGCAGATATTTTTTCGAAAATTCCGATACCGTTGTCTGCTACGACTAGAGTTAGATGCTTCTCTGTTTGTGAAGCAGCGGCAAACACCGATGATCCGGCAGAGTGATCAATCGAGTTGTTGACCATTTCTGTGAACCCGTGTGCCGCAATGCCGGTCACATTTGCTTTGAGATTGAAGTAAGGACGAAAATCCTGCTCCCAAATCACGTCCTCTTCAAGGTTGACCAAGTCATAGACTTGAGACACACGACGGCGATAACCAGGACTGAAGACAGGATGAGTTGCGGGGCCGCTTCGTGCAATCCAACCGTCATGTTCCAACTGCTGGACGTAGCGTGCTGCTGCTGTCCTTGAAATCCCCTCACGAGTAGCATAAAACTTTGTGAGGTCTTTCGGGTGTGCCAGTATGTCACGAGTGACGTTCGTAGTCAGACGGCTGATGCGTGAGGGTTTGGCCATAGCTCAGTTGCTTCACACTTAAAAGACAACATTGTAAACTTAAAAAATAATGTTGTAAACTTAAAAGTTGTAGGTCAAGCAGCGATTGAGATCACTTTTGCGGTCCGATTGAATCCATTCAAACCTCAAGCCTAAGTGTATGGGGTGGAAACCGGCCCTGGATGAGGTTCATTACACGTTTTTTTGCACGGAAGCATTTTATTCTTTTAAGTTATTGATTTAAAATAGAAAATAACTTCAACTCTGCGTTGAAAATCCGCGTGACACTGGTTCGATTCCAGTCCAGGCCACCAATTAGAACCGTCGTTTTACTCTGTAGAACGGCGGTTTTTCTCTTTCTGGGGCGTCAATTCAATCGACGTTTACGCTGGCGCCACTCTGCTGTCATGCTACACAGCAATGGATTCGAAATGCCCTAAATGCTTCGCCTAAGTGGCTCCAATACGGCGATCATTGGGTGGCGCCAATACGCCGATCATGACGTGGCTCCAATACGGCGATCATTAGGTGGCACCAATACGCCGATCATGACGTGGCTCCAATACGGCGATCATTAGGTGGCACCAATACGCCGATCACAAAGTGGATCCATTACGGCGATCCGTGACAGCTGTCATGGGCTAGCTCCTGTGATGCCCGCAGGACTTTGCTGATGTTGCTCAGCATCCGGGTCACACTGGCACTGGTCATAGGCTCAAACGCTCGTCGCTTGAACACGCGCTTGACCTTGGGGACGCCGTAATAAAAGCACAGCCGGGCAACGTCCTCGAATTTGTGCTTCTCGAGCACCTTGCCAATCAACACATCGTCCCTGATGTTCGGGTTGGACCAGTCATACGCACCTGACAAACCGATCTTGACGGACTTGCGTGGCGCATTGGCTTGCTGGATGGCGGAGCGCAGCCGCGCCGGGATCAGCGCTGCGTAGCTGTCGAGTTCACCTTCGGCCCAGTCACCCATGGCGCGCTGGATCTCCAGTGTCGTGAGATTTTGCATGCCCCGGGTCCACAGCTCAAGTAACACCCGGCCCTTGGCACTGGCGGCGAGCTGGACTTTCCTTTGACTCATGTGGCGAAACTCCACGGTGTGCCCCGCAGCCTTGACGGTGCGTGACAAACCCGAGGTGGGCACCAACAGCACATTGCCGGGCGCTTTGGCTGGTGCAATCCCCACGCGCTCGCCGGTCTTGTGCGCAAGGGCGCTGGCCACGGTTTGCGCATCCACCTGCTGACCAGCGACAGCGTACAGCCCTCTGGCCACCCGCACGATGGTCCCGGCCTTCATCAAACGAAAGAGCGCCTGGTCAACGGCTGCACGTGTTCCTGCCGACAAGAAGTCAGCACTGGAGAACACTGCCCCCTGGGGCGGGTCTGCGATGGCTTGCCGGATTGTTTCAGAAGTACGCATGTTAGAAATTATCGTTGTTTTTCGCTCATTGTCAATATTTCATGGCTGATGCGACCCCTGAGGCCATGGTCTTGCCGGGATTAAAGAACTGGAGATATCGCCAAAGTTCTTTCTTCAGTTCCTTATGTGAACGGCTGTTGGTTTCCGCGTAAATCTGGTGTCAGCAAACATGCGATCGCCTGCACCAGCTAAGGCTGTCAGCTTTTTGAACCTCTCTTGAGTCGAATTGGAGTGCCCGCTCTATTGGGCACTAAGGTGCCCTGGGCTGTCCTGATTTGCTCTGGCATGGCGTACACGCTTTTTTGCGCTACAAATCGCCATGCCTGTGTATGAAGCAGGCGCGACAGTGTCAATAACTTAGCCGGTCAACCCACTGCCGCGCCCCGAGACCCTACTGGAGAGCAACGTTGCAAGCATAGTATTTCACGAAGCGGGAATGGTTGTCCAGATGGTGGTTTTACGCATAGGCATGAACGCCCATGCCAACCACTCAGCCGCCGCTCAGGCTCTTTCTGTGCGCCCGCTGCCGCAGCGCTGTCACCATCTGCAGCTGCTGCGACCGCGGTCAGCGCTATTGCAGCGCAGCTTGTTCGCGCTTGGCCAGAAGTTGCGCCCAACGTGCAGCGGCTCAGCGCTACCAAAGCAGCCGCAAAGGCCGTCATGCCCACGCCCAGCGCCAAGCCCAATGGTGGGCTCGCCAACAAATAGTGACACATCAGGGTAGCCCATCACTGGTGTTGCCTCAATTCACCGGACACTTTGACCTTCTTGAACAAGGTCATCGGCATCAATGATATCGATGTCTGATTTCTGTTTCTTCAAACTCCTCTCAAATATGTTGGGTGAACGTTGTTCCAGAACGCTGTGACGGCGCAGTAGGTTGTACCAAGCCTCAATCCAGTTGAAGATCGCCAAGCGTGCCTCGGCTTTTGTTTTCCAAGAACGCCTGTCGATGAGTTCGCACTCCAAGGTCGCAAAGAAGCTCTCGGCCCGTTAACTTCTTCATCCAACCCGCACAACCCAAAGCCATCTACCTACGCGACGGCGAAGTTGTTTTGTATCGCCGTAGCCGCAGGTTGCTGTGTCGCTACCGATTGGCTGACGGCAGTTGGGTAAGACAGACGACGGGCAAAGCCGCTTTAGAACACGCCATTGCCCGTGCTCGGGGCAAGTGTCATACTAGAAAATCTTTACTCCCCGAAGCATTGATCATGTTGCAGTTTCGACACCGCCCAAATTTCAACGTAGACCGTCTGAATCTAATCGTGAATTTGGCCTGGCGCGCGATGCTGCCTTGCTTCTTGCTTCTCTCCTTTCCAATGAGCAGTCACGCCACTGAAGAGCCAGACTTCAAGATCGCCCAAGCCATCGGCAATATCGAGGTGCGAGAGTACGCTGCCTACAGCGTCGCTGAAGTTGTGGTCCCCGGACCAGCAGAGGAGGCGGGCAATCGGGCTTTTCCGATACTGGCGGGCTACATCTTTGGCAAGAACAAGGGCGAGCGCAAGTTTGCGATGACTGCGCCCGTTACACAATCGCCGACGCCGGTCAAGCTCGAGATGACGGCACCGGTCACTCAATCGGCAGCCCCAGGTGGATTCCTTGTGCAATTTGTACTTCCAAAGGGGGTTACAAGCGACAATGCCCCTGAGCCTGTTGACCCACGGGTCATTCTGCGCAATATCGCGCCCAGCCGTATGGCGGTGATTCGTTATTCAGGTTTTTGGTCAGATGCCAATTACCTCGACCATTTGCAGCAGATTAGAGCGACGCTGGCGGCCAATGGTCTGCAGCCCAAGGGTGAGCCCGTGTATTCTCGCTACAACGCACCTTTTACCCCTTGGTTCATGCGGCGAAACGAAATTTGGCTGTATCTTGCCTCGGCGCAGTAATCGGGGCATTAGCTATTCATCTCTTTAGTGGTTACCCCCCTGATATGAATCTTTTCTCGCCTCTCACACTGCCCAACGGCACCAGCATTCCCAATCGCATCGTCAAAGCGGCCATGGAAGAAAACATGTGCGACGCCGACCACGCGCCCTCGGATGCGTTGTTGCGTCTTTACCGGGCTTGGGCTGTCGGTGGTGCTGGGTTGATGTTGACGGGTAATGTGATGGTGGACCGCCGTGCCATGACGGGACCGGGGGGCGTGGTTCTGGAAGACGACAGCCACTTGGAGCGATTTACGCAATGGGCGAAAGTGGCGCGCTCGGGCGGTGCCCAGGTGTGGATGCAAATCAGCCATCCGGGTCGTCAAATGATGGCCGCACTGGGGCAAGAAACCTGGTCAGCCTCTGCGGTGCCCTTGGATATGGGCAAATTGTCGAATAAGTTTTCTGTGCCTAAAGCGATGAGCGTTGCGGACATTGAAGAAATTCAGCAGCGTTTTGTCCACACAGCCCAACTGGCCGAAAGGGCGGGGTTCAATGGCGTGCAAATCCATGCAGCCCACGGATACCTGATAAGCCAATTTCTTTCGCCAATTTCAAATAAGCGTGAGGACGCCTGGGGTGGCTGTATCGAGAACCGTGCCCGACTACTTTTTGATGTTGTCAAAGCTGTGCGGGCCGTGGTGTCGCCGCACTTTGCTGTGGCCGTCAAGTTGAATTCAGCCGATTTCCAGCGTGGCGGATTCAGCCCGGAGGATGCCCAGCAGGTGGTGCATATGCTCAATGCTTTGAACGTCGACGTGGTGGAGTTGTCTGGTGGCAGTTATGAAGCGCCTGCAATGCAAGGGCAAGCAAGGGACGGTCGAACTTTGGCGCGGGAGGCTTATTTCTTGGAGTTCGCTCAAAGCATGATGGCCACGGCACGAATGCCATTGATGCTAACCGGTGGCATTCGCCGCAAAGCCGTTGCGAAAAACGTGGTCGATAGCGGAGTTGCGCTGGTAGGCATTGCGACGGCATTGGCCATCAACCCTTCACTGCCAAACGCATGGCGTTCAGGCCAGGATGTAGCTCCAGAGTTGACGCCCATCGCTTGGAAAAATAAAATGATGGCGTCCCTTGCTACGATGGCGCGAGTGAAATATCAGCTCAAGCGTTTGAGCCAGGGTAAGACCACAAAAGCCGACATTTCTCCACTGTGGGCGTTAATTGCTCAGCAAGTGGTGACGAGTCGACAAGCAAAAAACTATCGCCAGTGGATGTCCGCGCACAGCGCTTAATGTTGTGAGGTCCACTGGCGTCCACTGGCATTTCCCCCATCAATGAAAGAACGGCGACGGCGTCCTTGGTGGCTTCTTTGTCTATGCTTACTTCCTTCATGGAAGGTTATGCCGCCATTGCCAACGGTTCAATCTCTTTAAAAATGGCTTTAGCGCTCATCTTCTCAGCGACGCGCAGGTCGTATGCGGCCTGCAGATTCAACCACCCTTGGGCCTCGCTGCCGAAATAGCGCTCAAGGCGCAGTGCTGTATCTGCTGACACGCCGCGCTTGCCATCCACAATTTCACGCAGCCGCGAATAAGGCACATGCAAAGCCAACGACAGGGCATGAGCACTGATGCCCATGGGCTTGATGTAATCCTCAAAGAGAATTTCTCCGGGGTGGACCGGACGCATGCCATTTTTAAACATGATGCACACCTAACTTTCAAATAAAAAACTTGCCTCAGTGCGGGTCTTCAATCAACACGGCAAATGGTCCGCTCTCACTCCACTTGAATGTCAACCGCCACTGTCCATTGATTCGCACATGCCAGGCGCCGTCGTACTCTTTAAGATCATTTCCGGGTGGCGCCTTCATGAAGTTCAAAGAAGGGGCCGCATCGAGCTGAGCCAACTTGCGCTCCGCGACCTTTTTGATCTTGGCAAAACGGGCGCATTTACCTGTCTCAAACAACGCTTGCGTGTCAACGCACGAGAAACTCTGAATGGCCATGCTAGATATTAACTGTTAACCGGGTAACAGGCAACTTTTTTTGAAGCTTTAAAAGTGAACTACACATCTAAGTAAGGGCATAGTCCAGATGCCCGGTCTTCACGTAGATGATGGCGCCTTCTGATTTCGTGAACGGTGCGTGCCTGCTGTACCGAGGACTGCGAATCCACGTGCCAGCACCGTAGGAGCCGTGTTCGTCATGAAAAACACCCTCTAAAACCAAGATCTCTTCTCCGCCAGGGTGCACGTGGGGATTGAAGATGGTGTTCGGCGCCCAGCGAACGAGGGCGCACCCAACACCATCAAACTCATGAAGCGGCATGACGGACAGACCGGGGACCATCCCGGGATACCAAGAGGCAGTTTTGGTGTCAATCCGAATGGTGGCGAGATCCTCGGGGTGAAACTGCCTGAGCTTCACAAACAGAGTGCAGCCCTCGGTTGAATATGGGGCGTGGTGACTGCCTGGTGGATTGCGAAGGTAAGTGCCGGCGGGGTAGGTCCCGTTTTCGTCTGCAAAGACGCCATCGAGGACCAAGATCTCTTCACCGGCGCCATGCGCATGGGAGGTGAATGCACTGTTAGCTTCGTACTTGACGATGGTGCTGGCCCGGGCGACCTCATCGCCTATTCGGTCCAGTAGCTTTCTGGCGATGCCCGCCACCGGCGATGCTTTCCAAGACGTGTCATATGTGTTGATCACGGCTTTGAGGCTGAAATCCGAATTTACGTTCATATTTGATCATTCCGGATGCACAAGTAAAAAAACCGCATGAATGAAGGCGGCTTTTTCGTCCTAGACCAGAGCCAACTGAATGACCCGGCTAAGGAAAAGTAGTGGTTTTTATTGTACGCATTAGCCTAAGTCTGTAAAGGAAAAACTCACCTCCTCACGACACCACGTTGCGCTGACCCCTGATGGCTAACCAAAGCTGCAGCGGCAGTATCGGCCGATCAGGAAAATTACCCTACACGCTCAATTTAAATCAGCTATCGCGCCGGTTCCAAATAGGCCTGTGGCACTTGGCCGCAAAGAGCCGCCATTGGTCGAGCTTTTGGCCAACTGTGTAGTCTTGCTGAACAGTGCGGCCTCTACATTCAGTGACGTTGAACATTTGGCTCGGACTTTTAGTCAGATCAATTGCAAAGCTTGTCGCAGAAATGAGGCTGTTTGCACCAATCTATTCTTTTCCATGCTGCTGGCAAAGGCTTCGGGGTTTAACTTAATTACTGGGTAGTCAATTTCCAATGCACTGTTGTTTTTTAATATTTCAGGCGCACAACGCCACTGTCCCGCCCAGACGCGCCATCACTTCTGCGTCCATGGCGGGCGGTGCGTCTTTGAGCAGCGTTGGCCAGTCAGCCTTGGCTTGTGCAACCAACGCCTTGCATTGCCGCAGCAAGTTGCTGGTGCGCCGCAGGCCACCCGCCTTCATGAGGCCTTCTACATCCTCCCACGATAGGACACTCAGCTTGGCGTCAATCGCACGGTTGAGCGCGTAGTCCAGCGCTGCGGCACCAGCAAAAAAGCTCGATACGCTGACCGGGTCGTAGACCGGTGCAAGGCGGGGCGTTGTGCCGTCCGGGTATATGAGGGCCCAGTTCTTAAGGTGCGCGTCCGTGTTGCCCATTAAGATGTAGGTCACAAAGCGCAGCATAAATTCTTTCGTGTCCGGTGCCGGCCGACTGGACAATTGGTCCAGCACGCGCAGCATCTGACCGTAGTCGCGCAGCATGTCGGTGCCGTATTTTTGCTTGGGTGTGTAGCCCAGCACCTGTGCGAATTCTTCCATGTGCACGCGACGGCCATCGTCGGTGCGGTCAAAGCGTTTGACCGCCAGCAGCGTCTCAAACTGGATGTGTTCAGGCAACTCAGCTTGCTCTCGGGAGATGAGCTGGGCCTGTGCGCAATCGAGGCCAAGGTTGTTGCAAAGCGCGAATCCCATGGCCTCAATCTCTGCTAAGTCAGGGTGGCGAGTGCTGGGCAACTTCAGGATGTAGCTGCCCGCGCTGCCATGGCGCTTGACTACATAGCGCCGCCCCTCTTGGATGGCCGAGAATTTTGTCACCACTCCAGGTAAGGCTGCTGCGTCTTCTACCGGAAACTCCACAAAGCCAGGATCCAAGACATCCAGGCCCATGGCAACGTGCCAATGGCGAACACTTTGGGGAATGCTCTCATCGCGATGTACGGGCTCGACCTCTATCGCACCCATGAGGTCATGGCCTGCCGCGGCCAGTAACTCGAACTCATCGTCTTTTGTGCACCCGCGCTCTTTGGCCAAACGGTCACGGTTGTGGCCTTCAGGCAGCAGGTTTTGAAAATAAGCGGGCCAGCGTCCATCGTTGCTTGTCAGGCGCCGGTCCCGGGCAGCGCTCAAAATGGCCCGGGTGTCTTGCTCCGTGGCGCCCCTGTAGTTGAGTGACAAGACTGGTCGCTGCGGGTCTTGAATGTAGTCGTCATCGAACGACACCCGCAAGATATCCCCGTAGGCAGACAGATAGCCCATAGCCCTTTTGGTGCCCTCTGGCGTGTGCAGGTACAGCCGCAGATATTTGATTTGGGTGCTCATATTGGGGTGCTCATGTGCGGGCTGTTTCAGCCAGCAACTCCACGACAGATTTGGGGGCATCGATGCCCGGTGCTTGGCCAAGTACCCGTCCACCCGACTGAATGAATCCCTTCACCTCTTGTCTCAGCGCCTTGGGAACCAACAACACGTCCATGTCCAAAGCTCGAATCAACTCATACAGCGTGGACAGGCGCGGGTCGTAACCAGCTTCGATACGGGACACCGTCATCCGACTCACGCCGGCCGCATTAGCCAAGTCCGCCTGGGTCATGCCCGCCTGGGTGCGAAGAGCTTCCAGCTCCTCAATTAGGCTAATTAAATTGTGCTTTACTTCATTCATGATAATTAAGCTTAGCATTCGTACGGTTTTACGGCAAGTTTAATGAGTGAATTGATGAGCTTTAATCGCTTAATGATGAATATATTTATCAATTCTGTCTTGTTGGCAAATGCAAATTAAGCGTGTCGAGCACCGGAGGCAGTAGTCGTTTGGGGGCCAAATTTTCGTTGGTACCACTGTGGCACGATTTTTTCGGACCAGTCACAGTAATTGCCGATGAACACCGGTGGTGGAAAGTCTCTGGCCTTGACCCTGTTCTCCAGCGTTCTCTCGGAAATGGCCTGGAGTTTGCAGGCGACGTCCTTTTTGAGTGTGTAGGCTACGGGGGCAGAGGATGAGTTCATGAGTGTGAACAAATAGAGTTGCGAAGGTAGGTAGAGGTGTGCTTTTTCAAAAAACGCGTCAAAAACGCCTGGGGGGCAATAAATATTTCAAATGAGGCGTGCAAGGCCGGATGGGTTGAGGGCTGTTTTTCAATGTCGAGCCGTTTGGGCTTGTGCGTTGGTGAGCGCATCTGCGCGCTTTGGCCGCTGAGTTGCCGCTGCTTGGCTGAGCCCGATTTGAAGAGCTTAAAGCGTAATGATGCGTAGGCTACCTCTACATCACGCAGTGAGACTTATCCCAGGATGATGTGTGCGTACCCTAAAGCAAGGGCGGGTCATGCCCCAAGCGCCGACTATATGGCTATGGGTTGATCTGGCTTAACCCACCGCAGCAGACACAGACCTACTATGCCGCACTACCTCACAAGGGACGGCATGGACGAACACAATTCAATCGCACAACAACTGGCGCTGATGGCTCAGCAATCGGGACTCAAGACCTGGACACTGGCCGGCGCAGTCTTGCTGCCAGTGGTGCAAGGCGGCATGGGGGTCGGGGTTTCGGCGGGCAGACTGGCCGGAACGGTGGCGGGTCAGGGCGGGGTGGGGACCATATCATCCGTCGATCTGCGGCGCCTGCATCCTGACTTAATGGCCCAAACCGAGCATCTCGACAAAGAGCCGGATGCAGGGGCGCGCATCAATGCGGCCAATTTGGTGGCCTTGGACCGAGAAATTCAAAAAGCCAAAACAATCGCCAATGGGCGCGGTTTGGTGGCGGTCAACATCATGAAGGCGCTGACCAGCTATGAAGACTGCGTGCGACAGGCGGTCGAAAGTGGCGCCGATGCACTGGTCGTGGGCGCGGGGTTGCCCTTGGACTTGCCTGACCTGACGGCGCATCACCCCCGCGTGGCGTTGATCCCGATTTTGTCGGACGCACGTGGCGTGCAATTGGTGGTGAAGAAGTGGGCCAAAAAAGGACGTTTGCCTGACGCCATTGTGTTGGAGCACCCGCGCTTAGCAGGCGGGCATTTGGGGGCGGCCAAGGTGGCCGACCTACAAGATGAGCGCTTTAACTTTGAGATCGCGGTGCCGCAAATTTTGAGCTTCTTTCAAACCATGGGCATCGAGGGGAAAATCCCACTGATTGCGGCCGGCGGCATTTACTGCCGTGAGGACATTGCCAGATTGCAATCCATGGGCGTTGCCGCGGTGCAATTGGGCACCGCTTTTGCCGTGACGCAAGAGTGCGATGCCGACCTGGCTTTCAAGCAGGTGCTGGCGCGGGCCAAACCCTCAGATTTGGTGGAATTCGTGAGTGTGGCGGGACTGCCTGCACGTGCGGTGCGCACGCCTTGGCTTGACAAGTATTTGCGCCTTGAAGAAAAACTGAAAGGCGTTGCACACGTCAAAAAGAAATGCAATATGTCATTTGACTGCTTAACGCATTGCGGTTTGCGTGACGGCAATGCCGATGTCGGTCAGTTTTGCATTGACCAACAACTGGGCCATGCCTTGAAGGGTGAGCTGGACAAAGGTTTGTTCTTCCGCGGAGCGGGTCGTTTGCCGTTTGGCGAAGACATTCTGCCCGTCAAAGCCCTGATGGACTGGTTGCTCGGCGGTTTGCGACCGATGGCTATTTAAAAAGTCAGACCCCGGGGTGAACGGGGCCAGCCTGAATGACCAAGGTGACGCACCCTACCCCGACCCACTGAGCCTGCGTGACTCTGTTGTAATCTAAAAAGAGGTACAACTCCCGTTGGTGAAAAAGGGTCGTCAATATGTCATGCGTCATGAGTTGGGATGAGTGGGCTAGGCACGATGCGGTGGGCTTGGCTGAGCGGGTTCGAAACGGCGATGTCACGCCGACAGAACTGGCGCAGCAGGCCGCAGCCGGCATTGCCAAGGTCAACCCTGCACTCAGCGCCGTGGTCGAGGTATTCGACGATGTGGTGGCAGACCCCTTGCGCGATGGCATGAACCCCGCAGGCCCTTTTGCCGGCGTGCCCTATTTGATGAAGGACCTCGGGCCCACCTTGAAGGGGCGCTTGCAGGAAATGGGCTCGCTGCTGATGAAGGGCAACAGACCGACAGACGACAGCTACCTGACTGGCCGCATCCGGCAAGCCGGTTTGAACGTAATGGGCCGCACCACCACGCCTGAATTTGGCGTGTGCAGTTCAGCCGAAAACCCCGCGGTGTACGTCACCCGAAACCCTTGGGACCTGTCCTACACCACAAACGGTTCGTCAGCGGGCACGGCCGCAGCTGTGGCGTCGGGCGTGATGCCGCTGTCGCATGCCACGGATGGCGGCGGCTCGATTCGGATTCCCGCAGGTGTGAATGGCCACATCGGACTCAAGGCCTCGCGCGGTGTTTTTTCGATAGCGCCCGGCGCTTCGGATTTGACCGGGCTGGTGTCGACCCAGGGCTGCCACAGCCGCACCGTGCGCGACACGGCGGCGTTTGTGGACCATTGTCGTGGTGGTGCACCAGGCGAGTTCATGCCTTACTGGCAGCCCAAGCAGCCTTATAGCCAATTGATCCAACGAGACCCCAGTCGCTTGCGCATTGCTTTGTCGCATGAGTGGGGCCGGTACCGCGCGCTGCCACACTTTGTGGCTGAGCTGGAGCGGGTGGGGCGCTTTCTAGAAGGCTTGGGTCACCACGTGGAATGGGCCTTGCCTGCGGTGGATTTTCAGGCTGCGTTTGCGGCGCAGACGACTTGCTACATCAGCAACTTTGCGCAAACCATTTCCAACTTGCTCAAACCCATGGGCCTAGAGCGACCGCCGGCTGATTTGGTCGAGCCGATCAACATCAAAATTTGGGAAGAGGGCCTGAAAACCAGCTACACCGAACGGGCGCAGATGCAAGCCGTGTTCAACACCACGTCACGCGCCTTTGGCCAGTTCTTTGAAGCCTGGGACATCATCCTGACTCCCATTACCGCGCTGCCCACCCCCAAAATTGGCACGATGGACTATTTGACGCGCAGCGACAACCCGTCGGTCTACGACTGGTTTGAAAATCTGTGGCAAAACTTTGCCTACACACCGCTGTCCAATCTGTGCGGCCTTCCTGGCATTTCTCTGCCGCTGGCGACGCAAGAAAACGGTTTGCCCTTGGGCATTCAAGCGCAAGCCGGGCAAGCGAATGACGGCTTGCTGCTGCAACTGGCGGCGCAAATTGAACGGGCCTTGAACGGCCAGTGGAACAACGGGCAACGGCCTGGCATCCACGTCTGCCACTAACTCGGACTCTTATGCACAACCAACCCGCTTCAGCCGATCTGATCGATTCCCGCTATGCGTTCAAGCGTCTGATGCTCACCTTGCTGATCGTGACCTTGGGCAGCAGCAGCATGTATGTGGTGGCCGTCGTGCTGCCTGCGGTGCAATTGGAGTTTGGAGTGTCGCGTGCGGACGCCTCTTTACCCTATACCGTCATGATGCTCGGCTTGGGCATTGGCGGAATTTACATGGGCCGCTGGGCGGATCGAAAAGGCGTGCATGTCCCCTTGTTCTGGGGCGGTTTAGGGGTCGGGTCCGGTTTTATTTTGGCGGGGCTATCTCAAAATATTTGGCTGTTTGCGTTGGCCCACTGCGTGTTGCTGGGCATGTTCGGCGCTTCGTCCACGTTTGCGCCTTTGTTGGCTGATACCTCCTTGTGGTGGAACAAGCGCCGGGGGATTGCCGTGGCCATTTGTGCCAGCGGCAACTATGTGGCGGGCACTGTGTGGCCGGCCTTGGCGCAAAGAGGCGTGGAGACTTGGGGCTGGCGCTCCACCTACATGGCGCTGGGGGTGGTGTGTGGCTTGGGCATGGTGGGTTTGAGCTTTTTCATGCGCCAACGCCCGCCTTTACTGGCTGCGCCTGTGGCCGGACGCGCCTCAGATTGGGTCTCGGAGCGACCGTTTGGTTTGCGACTGTCTCACGCGCAGGCCTTGCTGTGTGTGGCCGGTGTGGCTTGTTGCGTGGCCATGGCCATGCCGCAGGTGCACATCGTGGCCTATTGCTCGGATTTGGGTTTTGGCGCCGCCAGAGGGGCCGAGATGCTCTCGCTCATGCTCGCCTGCGGTATTGCCAGTCGCTTGATCTCGGGGGTGATTTGCGACCGCATTGGTGGCTTGCGCACCTTGCTGCTGGGCTCTATTTTGCAAGGCGTGGCCTTGCTGATGTTTTTGTTCTTTGATGGCTTGGTCTCGCTCTACGTGATCTCTGCGATGTTTGGCCTGTTTCAGGGCGGCATCGTGCCGTCTTACGCCATCATTGTGCGCGAGTACTTTCCGCCCAAAGAGGCGGGCGCGCGAGTGGGTAGTGTGATCTTTGCCACCATGATCGGTATGGCGCTGGGCGGTTGGATGTCGGGCAAGGTGTTTGATTTAACCGGTTCGTACCACGCCGCATTTATCAATGGACTGGCTTGGAATTTGCTCAACCTGAGCATCGCCACCGGCTTGCTGTGGCGGGTTTATAAATTGAGTCCCCCGCGAATGCGGGCCACTGAAATCAGCTAGCATGTGCACCCTATGCACACCTCTGCTTTGGTTTTGTTTTCGGGTGGTCAAGATTCCACCACCTGTTTGGCTGATGCTTTGTCACGCTACGACCGTGTTGAAACGGTAGCGTTTGACTATGGCCAACGCCACCGCGTGGAGCTGGATGCACGCTTGCACGTAGTCGCCGCTTTGCGTGCGCAGTTCCCCGTGTGGGCCGAGCGCATGGGACAAGACCACTTGCTCGATGCCTCGGTCTTGGGCCAGGTGAGCGACACCGCGCTGACGCGTGACACCGCCATTGCCATGCAGGCCAATGGCCTGCCCAACACCTTTGTGCCAGGGCGCAATTTGCTGTTCTTGATCTTGGCGGCGGCCCTGGCGTATCGCCGAGGCTTGGATGTGATCGTCACCGGCGTGTGCGAGACCGATTACTCGGGCTACCCCGACTGCCGCGACGACACTATGAAAGCCATGCAGGTGGCGTTGTCGCTGGGCATGGACAAGCGACAGCGCATCGACACGCCCTTGATGTGGATCGACAAAGCCCAGACCTGGCAAATGGCCTACGACCTTGGCCAAGCCAGCGGACGGTCCAATGGGGGGGCGCAATTGGTGGACTTGATTGTGGAGCACAGCCACACCTGCTACTTGGGCGAGCGCTCGCAGCGCCACGACTGGGGTTATGGCTGCGGCAGCTGCCCCGCCTGTGAGCTTAGGTCCACGGGCTACGCGCGCTACGCTTTAACACGCAACCCCTAAAGTAAACCCCCAAAGCAAAGCGGCGGATGCCTGCTTTACAGACATCCGCCGCTTGTAAGATCTCACTCGCGTGAGGATCAGTTGCTCTGAATCACACGCTCATTGAGTGGTTGCACCGGACGCGCGTTCTTCTTGAACGGGAAGGCGCCGACTTGCTCGCGCGCAATATTGACTTGCGACTTGAGAATGAAGAACCTGACTTTTTCAGTACAAGGCGGCGTGGTCAATGAGCCTTCGTAGCTGAAGAAGTCCATTTCGCGTGGCAGCAAGTTGGTCGGGTTGAAGCTCACGTTTTCAGGCATGACTTCAGGGCCTTCTTTGGCCGGCAAGTTGGCCCACAGGGTTTTGATGCCGGGGTTTTCGTTACCTTCTTTGAGCAGCACACCAATCACCGCCAATTGGCCGGCGGCGTTCTTGTGCACAAAGTGGATCACCATGGCTGCCGGTTTGCCGTCCACCAACTCTTCGCTGGGTTTGTGGAAGTGGAACTGCAGCAGATCGAAAGGAATGCCGTCAATGCGAACTTTGCTGCCCGCTTCGACGTTCACTTGAATGGTGTGGCCATTGTTCAAAATCTTCAGCGGGCCGTTTTTGTAATCGGTGGCGATCGAAATCTTCACCTTTTCAAACGGACCTTTGATGTCCAGCGGCGACTGTGATTTGCCCTTGGCGCAAGTGGGGAATTCTTTGCCCCAGTTCTCAGGCCCCATCGGACCTTCGTAATCCCAGTGCGGTGCGGCGTGGGCATCCTTGGCATCACCTTTGCCATGCTCATCGCCACCCGCCTTGGCGGGCGCTTCTTTGCCGGCACTGATGCCTTCGCATTCAGACAACACGCTGACTTTTTCACCCGCGGCAGCCAAGGCATTTTGTGCAGCGCAAATAGCTTTGGACTTACCCTTCCAGTCCGTCAACTCCAGCGTTTTACGAAATGCCGCAATCGTGCTCGGGTCTTTGCTGCCCAGTGTCAGCAAACGAACTGCCGCCAAACCCAATTGCCGCTCGGTCGACAGGCCTTTTTGCTTGCTGTAATTGGCGTCCAGATCTTTCAAGATCTCGCCACCCGAGAAAGCAATTTTCACAGCGTCCAGTTCCTGGGCCTTGCCCTTCAAAGGCGCGGCCGCTTCGGCCTGCTCTTTGGCTTCGGCTTGGACCTTGGTCAACTCTTCGGCTGCGGAGGCGAGTTTTTCTTCAGCTTCTTTGGCTTGGGATTCCAGTTCGGTGACTTGTTCCGTGGAACTGCCCACGCTTTTGTGCTGTGTCCAGCCAAAGAAACCGGCGCCTAGCAAGGCCAGTACCAGTACTACTTCTGCAATGATTCTTGTCATATCTCTATCCTGAATGGGGTCGAAGGGTCGGGCGCGCTGCACCCGAACACAAAGAGGCGTTTATATGATCGGCACCAGAAATGCAAACTTGAGCATTGATGTGCCGAGGAGTGTGGTTTAGTGGTCGGCTTTGAAGGTGATGCCGATGCCATTGGCCGCGGTGGCGATCCAAACCATGCGTTGTGTCACCCCCGCCTCAGGGTTAGCAAACACGAACGCCACGCCAGTGAGCGTTTGGTCTGTGAATAAAGTACACGATGTGATGTTTGCAATCACCAAAGTGAGATTGAAGACATTGGCTGTCGAGCTTGTTGGGGTTATTTTGCTGCCCCTACTCAATTGGCACGCGGTGCTGTTACCAAATCCACTGGGGGCTGTGATGTCCCCGGTTGAATTGATGTTGATGGAAAAATTGAGATTTGAACCAAGCCCGTAAGACAGCTTGCCAGACCAAGTTGGTGCCACATTACTCAATGATGTGGCTTGAAGTAAGGGCTTGTGTGTCGCGAAATTTAGATCCGCATTCAGATCGGGTTGGCTCATTCGCACATTCACGGTACCGTCTGTAGGTGGTGTGAAACTGGCATTGACCGAAACCAAAGTGGCACTGGTATTTCTAAAAAATTTAAGTGCCGTGGCGTCTGCCCGCGTCGTGCCAATGCCTTTCACTTGGCCAGAGTAGAGGTCGTCAATGGGCGCTTCCAGCAGACCGTACAAAAAATTGTCCGAAGTCAGAGCGCCGACAAAATTGCGTTGGTTCACACTCCCACTGTAGACCCCGGCCGCGACAACCGGCGGTTGCACGGCGACACCGCTCCCTGAAGAGCCACCCCCACACCCCAGCAAACTCAGAGCCGTAGCCCAAAGTAAACACAAAGCAGATAAGTATCGAAAATTCATGGTGTTTGGCTCAAGCCTGATTTATAGTTTGCGCATGCACTTATTACACAAATCGCTGGTCGTGGCAATTGCCTTGTTCGGTTTTCAGGCTGCGCATGCAGATTGGAAGATCATAGGGACCTTTGAAGCAGGGACCTACTACATCGAGGCCAATACGATTGAAAAAACGGGCAGTCTGCGAGATTTTTGGACCATGCTGGATTACCCCATGCAGCAAAAATCAGCCCGCGGCGTGAGCTATTTGTCGACCCGCACGCATTTGCAAATGGATTGTAAAAAGCAAAATGTCCGTTTTCTGCAATTGTCTTGGCACACGGGGCGTAAGTTGTCAGGAGAGCAGATTGACCAACAAGGCGTGATGCGCGAATGGCAATCGATTCCGCCAGACACGCCCTTAGTCAGTTTCTTCAATGCGGTCTGTTAAGCCCTTTCTGGGCTAACCCATCCGGCTTGCAGCCAATGCCAGTACTGAGTTTTCATGGGCCAAGCCATATGGGTCAGTGTGGTGCCTGCTGGGAAAACTGAACCCGTCAGGTGATCCAGCCAGGGGCTTTGTGCGCCCATCAACCCTAACCATGCTTGTGTTGCGGCCTCCTCGTCGGGGCTTGCCTGTTCGGTGAACGGGGTCTGGGGAAGAGCGTTTTCAGGCCAGGCGCGCATCACCGGTCCTGACATGCGATCGTGCACACTGCCCCAGTGCCTGCCGCGCAAAGCCTGCCTGATCGAACGCAGGCGCTTTTCGGCCTGAGGAATACTGTGATTTTGGAAGCGAATTTGCCCCAGCACATTGTCAAAAAAAATGGTTGCTTGCGGTTGTTCGCGCAATAAAGTGGGCAATGAGGTGAGTGCGTCGCCGGTATGGCATTGCAATTGCACCCCTTGCGCCTTCAGGGCGCGTCCATGGCGCCACTTGAACAAAGGCCCCGCTAGCGGGTCAATGTCCCAGGTCTGCACGGTCTTAAAGCGCCCCAACCAGGGCGCTGACATCATCCATCCGGCGCTGGCACCGATCAACAGCAGGTGTTCGGTCGGTACGGGCTGGGCGAGTAGCCAGGCTTCAATGTCGGCACGGGTTTGCGCCCATCGCGCTTGCGCACGCCAGGCACGCCAGTGCCAATGCAAACCGCCGGTAAGATTCATGGCGAGAACATCATGATGCTGATCTTAAATTGAACTGCATCACACCCAGCTCGTCCATTTTGCGTTGGTCGCGTTTCTCGGCCTGAGTCAGAATCGCTTGCGCATTTTGATCGGCCAGCGTTTGCATTTTGAGGCGTTCACGCTCGGCCGCCATCAGACGTTTGCGTGTTTCGGCCAATGTTTTTTCAGCATGCGCCACATCGTTGGCCACGCGTTGCATCAAGGTCAGCAACTGCGTCATGAACTGGCGCTGGTTCATCACTTCGCGCATGCCTTGCAAGTTGTGATTGGTGCTGTTTTCTTGTTGACGGTAATCTTCGTAGAGTTTTTCCAAACGCGCCTTACTGGCGTTCAGGCTTTCTAGCCTCGCCAGCGTTTGCCCCATCTCGGCTTGAATTAGGCTGGTCTCGTCTTGCGCTCTTTGCGCCAGTACGGTCCAGCAATTGCGCTCGGTGATCATGACGCCAGCAGCGCACGCAGACTGTCGCGGGTGACCGTTTCGTCTTCGCCCAGGTGCATGTCTTGCCGCAGAAAATTCTCCATCGCATCGCGAAGCCGAATGGCTTCATCCAGCGTCGGGTTGGTGCCCGTCTCATAGGCGCCGACCTGAATCAAATCTTGGTTTTGCTGGTACAGCGACCACATGCGCCGAAACCGGTTCGCCGCCTTGAGGTCTTCTGGGTTCAGCAAGTTCTGCATGACCCGCGAAATCGAGCCGTTCAAATCAATTGCTGGGTAATGTGCGGCATCGGCCAGCTTGCGAGACAGCATCACCTGGCCATCGAGCGAGGCGCGGGCAATGTCCACAATCGGGTCGTTGGCATCATCGCCCTCGGCCAGCACGGTGTAAATCGCGGTGATCGAACCATGGCCATGGCGACCGACGCCGGCGCGTTCAATCAAATTGGGCAGCAAGGCAAACACCGAAGGCGGGTAGCCTTTGGCGGTGGGCGGCTCACCAATGGCCAAACCAATTTCTCGCTGTGCATGGGCCACGCGGGTCAGGCTGTCCACCAGCATCAACACATTCAAGCCCTGGTCGCGAAAGTACTCGGCAATCACATGCGTCATTTGCGCCGCTTTGAGTCGCAGCACAGGCGAGACGTTGGCCGGAGCTGCCACCACCACCGATTTGGCCAATCCTACTTCGCCCAACGATTCTTGAATAAAGGCTTGTACCTCTCGGCCGCGTTCGCCAATCAGGCCAATCACCACTACATCGGCCTTGGTAAAGCGCGTCATCATGCCCAGCAGCACGCTCTTGCCAACGCCAGAACCGGCCACCAAGCCAATGCGTTGACCACGTCCCAAAGTCAGCAAGCCGTTGATCGCTTTGACACCTACATCCAGCACGCTGTCGATTGGGCCGCGCTCCATCGGATTCAAGGGCAGGCCCAGCAAGCTCAGGCGCGAGGTGCCCACGGGCTTGGGTTTGCCGTCCAGCGGTTCGCCGCGGCCATCAATCACGCGGCCTAACAATTCAGGCCCCAAGCTCGCTGTGCCTAAATCGCTGGACACGCGCACCGAGGCGCCGGGACCAATGCCGACAGGGTCTGTCAGTGGCATTAGGTACAAAGTTTTGTCATTGAAACCCACCACCTCCGCCTCAATGCGGTGGCCGTCCGTGCTCATGATCTCGCAGCTCGACCCCATGGGCGCCATGATGCCGCGCGCTTCCAAGCGCAGGCCCACCAGTCTCACCAAAGTGCCGCAGCGCTCCGGACTGCCTGCGCGAATGCGGCTGATCGAGCTGGCGACCTCTTGGGCAAAGCTAGTCATTGAGCTTGTCCAGCTCCAGGCTGATATCGCTCAGCGCATCGGCAAAATTTTTCGTGGCGAGGTCGGGTGGCGGTGCGGCTGAGGCCATGACTTCATGCGCCTCGTAGGTGTGCTTTTCAGTGGAGTCTTCGGCACCAAATTCTGCGTCTTCGACGGCATGTTCGTGTTCGATTTCAGCTGCGGCTACATGGTCAACGACATCAGGCTTTGGCGCCTCGGCGACGTTCATTGCGCGGGGTTTGGCCTGCGCATCTTCCACCGTATCGGCGCTGCCGCGTTGGCTGACCAAGCGACTGGCCAATTTAGAAGGGGCAAATGCCGACTGCGCTTGCCAGGCTTGTGGATCCTTGAGCAGGCTGTGCGCCAAGGACTCCAAGCGGTTTTCAATCAAATCGCTCACCACAGCATCGTCAGCGCGCACGCGCACACTGCCAGGCAAGAGGGCATGGTCGACTTGCAGCCGCCAGCCCGGTTTGGGTTGGCCTTCTGCCCGCTGCTGATTTTGCAGCAGCGCCAAGTCTTGCGCATTCAATTCCACCACCAAGGCTGAGGCATCGGGCGCATCCAGCGTTTCAATGCAGCGTTCAATCAAGTGTTCAACCGCTTGGGGTGAAAGCGATAAATCGCTCAACACCAATTGCTCAGCTAAATGCAGTGCCAAACGCTTGAGCGGCTCTTGCAATTGCGCGGGGTCTTCAATCAGCGAATCCACCTTCTGGTCAATCTCTTGGAGCAGGGCTTGTGTTTGTGCGGTGCTTTGCGCTGCCCGTTGCTCTTGTTCAATTTCAGCTTGAGCTTGCTCAGCTCGCGCTTGGCCTTCTTCTAAACCTTGTGCCAAACCTTCGGCAAAGGCCTGAGCTCGAACGTCTTCGATGCTTTGATTTTCAGTGGGCGTTTCAGACTGCGCATCCTGGGCAGAAGCCGAAGTCGCGTGTGCCACTTCGTCTTGTGATTGATCCGAGTCCGTTGGGAACGAATTGGTTTTGTCGGCTTGAAAGCCCAGGCCTTCATCGGTGTGCACCGAAGGCGTAAACAGCAGACCCTTTTTATGCGTGAAGTGTTCTCTGGAGAACACCTGCTTGACCATCGAAGTGCGCAGCGAGTCCATAGGCCGCCACAGCGGCTTGGCTTTGACCGTGCTCGTGGTCTGGCGTGCGTGAGATGGGTCAGACAAAGTCTGCGCCTCCGCCTAGCACCAAATCGCCAGAGTCGGACAGCTTGCGTGCAATACGCATGATGGTTTTTTGCGCTTCTTCCACATCGGCAATGCGCAGCAAACCCTTGGCGTTCATGTCGTCCACAAACATGCCACGTGCGCGGGTCGACATGTTTTCGAGGAACTTGCCGCGGACCTCTTCGTTGGCGCCCTTCAAGGCGATCATCAACATGTCGGGCTCGACATTGCGCATCAGCACTTGAATGCCTTTGCTGTCCACACTCAACAAGTTGTCGAAGGTGAACATATTGTCCTGAATCTTCATCATCAACTCGGCATCGAGTTTTTCCAAGCCGCCCATGACCTGAGCTTCCAGCGCCGTTTTGGTCGAGTTCATGATCTTGGCAGCGGCCTTGATGCCGCCGAAGCTGGACGAGGCGGCGCTCGAACTGCTCGAGAACTGCTTTTTCATGATGGCTTCCAACTCAGCCATGGCAGAGGGTTGCACCGTTTCCAGGCTGGCCACCCGTTGAATCACTTCCGAGCGAATCTCTTCGGGCAAAAACATCAGCACATCGGCAGCCACTTCGTGCTCCAGCACAGACAAAATGATGGCGCACACCTGCGGGTGTTCGCTGCGAATCATGTCCGCAATGGAGCGGGCATCCATCCACTGCAAAATATCCAAGCCTTTGGTACTTTGACCTGGCAAGATGCGGCCCAGTACCGAGGCGGCTTTGTCGTCGCCCAAGGCGCGCTTGAACACTTTTTCGACGTACTCGGTGGTGCCCAAACCAATGCTGGTTTGCTTTTTGATGGTCATCACAAAGTCATCCAGCACCTGGTTCACCGCCTCTTGCGACAATTCGGCCACCGACACCATGGCACCGCCCAAAGCTTGAACTTCTTTGGGGTCCAAAAATTTCACAATCTCAGAGGCTTGTTGCTCGCCCAGCAACAGCATCAATACGGCTGCACGTTGCGAGCCTGACATGGCCGCCATTTCGATGCGCAGCGCCTCGGCTTTGGCCGGATCTTCGAGTAATTCGGTCGCCATGGTTTTATCCTGCTTTGATCATGTTTTTGAGGACGCTGGCCACTCGGGCTGCATCGTCGGCCACGATGATGCGCACCAGCGCCACCTTGTCGTCGTAGGTGTTGGCAGTGTCCAGCATCTCGGCCGAGATGTTGGATTTCTTGGGCATCATTTTGGCTTTCAGCTCTTCCATGCTTTCCATGCCGCCATCTTGCAAGGCTTGCTTGTCGGCTTCGCTCAGCTCGCCGTCGCCTAAAGGACCCGCCAACAAAGCCGGGTCAACCAAAGGCGGTGGTGGGGCAATGAAATGCATCACCGCAGGGCGGATCACCATCATGATGAAAGCCACAAACAACAAACCGAGCAAACCTGTTTTCAGATTGTTCACCACTGATTCGTCTTTGTACCAAGGCACGCTCATATCAAAAATTTGCTCAGGCTCAAATTTGGCTTGAATCACCGTGACCACGTCACCTCGGGCTTCGTTAAAACCCACCACGCCACGTACCAAACTTTGCATGCGGGTAATTTCATCTTCGGTGAACGGGTTCGGCTTAGGATCCATTGGCTCGCCTTTTTCGTTCTTCGTCAAAGGTCCACGTTCATTGATCACGACCGCGACACTCAAACGTTCCACGGTGCCACTGGCCGCTTTCACGTGACGGACCGAGCGATCCAATTCAAAGTTGCGTGTGCTGCGACTGGTCGAGGTGCTTTTGTCACCTGCTGCGCTGGCGGGCGTTGCCGTCGTGTTCGTGTTTGCTGTCGGGGCGGCAGGCGGTGTGTTGGACAGGGCGCCCGGAATGCCGCTAGCATCTTTCAAGGTGTTTTTGTCTTCGCTCAAGGCTTCCGAACGCGTCTTGGGACCTTCTTTGCGGTTGTCAAAATCTTCGGTCGTGGTCTCGGTTTGCGTAAAGTCGAGCGACATGTTCACTTGCGAGCGCACATTGGCGTCACCCACAATTGGCGCCAAAATTTGCGAGACGCGTTGACGGTACACGTCTTCCAATTTTTGCTTGTGTTGGGTTTGTGCCGAAGTCAAACCCAGCGATGCTTCCGCCGTGGTGTCGGTAATCAGCTTGCCTTGGTTGTCCACCACGGTCACGTTCTCGGTGCTCATCAAAGGCACGCTGGAGGCTACCAAATGGACCAAGGCTTGCACCTGGGTCGGGCTGACGTAACGACCCGGAAAAGGCGTGACCACGATAGAGGCCTTAGGCGGCGTGCGGTCGCGCACAAACACCGATTGCTTGGGCATGGCCAAATGCACCCTGGCGTACTGAATTGAATCAATCTGTGTGATGGTGTGCGCCAGTTCCTGCTCCATGGCGGCGGTGTAACGCACTTGCTCCATGAACTGGCTGGTCGTCATGGCCGATTGGTCTTTGAGCGAATCAATACCCGTGTTGCTGGTCTTGGGCAACCCTTTGGACGCCAAGAAAATACGCGCTTCATGAAAGCGGGTAGTAGGCACGGTAATTTGGCCATTGGCTGCATCCAGTACCGGCTTGAAATCGGCTTGCTTGAGGGCTTCAAATGCAGTTTGTTGGTCGGCCTCGTTCATGCCCGGCATGATGGGGCGGTAGTTGGGCGCGTTCATGGTGAGGTAAGTCAACACAAACAGCAACAATGCCAGACCCATCAGGATGAACGGCATCGCTTTTTTGACGCTGGGCTGCATCAGCATTTGCTGCACGGGTGCAAACATGCCTGGTGCTGGTAAGGGCGAACCATCCGCGCTCACCAAAGCACCACCAGCGCCCGTGGTGGCCAAGGCGCCGCCCGTGGCATTGCCTGCAGCGCCGGGGGCGCCGGCAAAGTTATTCGGTTGAAAGGTTGCAGCGTTTGCGGTTGCCATGGTCAGTTTCCTTCAGGCCGCATCAAACAGGCATGTTCAAAATATCTTCATAGGCCTTGAGCACTTTGTTGCGCACCTGCAAGGTCGCCTCAAAGGACAGGGAAGACTTTTGCATCGCCAAGACCACATCGGTCAACGGCACGGGCTCGCCGCGCTCGTAAGCGCTGGACAGCGCCTGGGCATTTTGCTGTTTCTCGTTGACGTTTTCAATCGTCTGCCGAATCATGTCGGCAAAACCGGTTTGAGGCGTACTCTTGGCTTTGTCGGCGCTGGGCGTGTCCATACCGCCAGCGGCTTCAGACTGGTAAGCCCGCAGCGTTTGCAGCATGGAAGAAATATTGGCTTGTGAGGTGACTTTATCGATCATGGTGATCCCCTGGTCATCGCGCCAAAGCCATCGACGGCATGTCATTGCCGACTTTGAGCTTGGCTAATTTATAACGCAGCGTGCGTGGGCTGATGCCCAGTTGGCGTGCAGCTTCGATCCGGCTTTCGGTGTTTTGAATAGCGGCCATGATCAACTGATGCTCATTCGATTTAACGGCAGTTTGCAAATGCCCCACCGCAGAAAAAGAGGAGATGGCAGAAGACTGAAACAAAGCGCGAAATTCGTCCTCGCACAAGGGACCGTGCATTTCGTAGGGCGATTCCGCACGTGCTGTGCTGGGCAAGCTTTCCACTTCGGCTCTGGCCACGGGTTGGTGCAGCGATGATGCTGGTGCGGGAGGCGGCCCCATCAGGGTGTCGTCAAACATCAGATGCATGACCTCGATTTGAGCATCCGGGCTGAGCACCACGGCGCGTTGCACCACGTTTTCCAATTCACGCACATTGCCTGGCCAAGGGTAGGCCAGCAGCATCGACTGCGCCTCAGCACTCACTGTGAACACACTGTCTTTGGCATGACGCGCCAAGAGTTGTGCCACCAGTGGCAAGATGTCGCCCGGACGGTCACGCAGCGCGGGTACGCGCAGCTTGAAGGTGCTGATGCGGAAATACAAATCTTCGCGGAACTCCCGCGTGACAATCGCTTGGCGTAAATCTTTGTTGGTGGCGGCCACCACGCGCACATCTACTGATACGGGACGCTCAGCGCCCAATCGTGTCAGCTGGCGCTCTTGCAACACGCGCAGCAACTTGGCTTGCAAGTGCATGGGCATCTCGCCAATCTCGTCCAAAAACAAGGTGCCGCCTTGGGCCTGTTCAAACAAGCCTTTGAAATCTTTGTGCGCACCGGTGAACGCGCCTTTTTCGTGACCGAACAGCATGTCGTCAATTAGCTGCTCTGGCAGCGCCGCGCAGTTTAGGCCTACAAACGGCCCCTTGGCACGGTTCGACGATTCGTGCAGCACGCGGGCCAACACTTCTTTACCTGCACCGGTCGGCCCTTCAATCAAGGCCGTGACTTGGGCTTTTGCCACGCGCTGCGCCAAGGCCAGTAAGTGCCTGCTGGCCGGGTCCACATACACCACGCTGCGCTGCGGCGCGGGGGGGTGCGCCGCTGCTTGAGGGGTTTGTGCTTTTTGATCAGGCCTGTGCAGCGCGGCTTGCCATGCAGGTACGGTCCACTCGTCGGCGGCCATCACATGGTAGGCGCCCAGACGCATGGCTTGCACGGCCAGTGACAAATGTTGCCGCTCCACGCGGCAGATCACAGGCACGGTAATTTGAGCTTGTTGCTGCAAAGTCAAGACCGCTTGCAAGCGCTCCAGGCTGTTGTCCAGGCGCACCACAATCCAGTCCGCGTCGGTGAGTTGCTTTTGAATATCTTCGAGCGTGTGCAAGCGATGCACCGACATGCCGGCCAAAGCCAGTTGGGCGTGCTCTGGCGCACCCAGAGGTTGGACGGGGTCCAACCACAATGCGTGTTGCGCGATATTGAAAGAGCTCATGCTGTACGGTCTCTGTGTCATGAAAGTGGCAAGTTATTGCCAGAGAGGTAAGCAATGGCCGTGCCACGCGAAACAGTGAACCTAAGGTTACTTCATGTCATGCAAAGCGGCAATGCACAGCGGCAATGGACGACTTTCCGACAGATCCAATCAACGGTTTTCAAACACGCTGACTCACGCCAAAGTGTTGACGGAATTTTTGACTGAAGATGCAGAAGAAGGGGGCAGGGGTTTTGCCGTAAAACCCTGACATACGCGGCCATCGATGCGTAAAACTTCGATGGCGGGGAGGGCTTTCGATTTGAAGCCCAACAGCTTACAAGCGTAAGGCATGCTGGGTTGCCAGCTGATGGCAAAGTGCTTGCACTGATAACAATTAGGCCCGCGCACGGCTGGATTGGCGCTCATTCAATAGCCCGAGTCACACGCAAGCAAATTTGCAAAATTACTGCAGCAACTTCATGACCGTTTGCATGTCGGTATTGGCTTGCGCCAACACCGCTGTCGCGGCCTGTTGCATGATTTGGGTACGCGCCAACTCGGTACTGGCCGCCGCGTAATCCGCGTCTTCAATTTGGCTGCGCGATGCTTCTTCGTTCAACGACACATTGGTCAAGTTGTCGACCACGTGTTGCAAACGGTTCATCACCGCGCCCATGGTAGATCGGCTGGTGGCTACGGCATCCAAAGCAACGTTGACTTTTTGAATCACATCATTGGCTGAAGCCACGGTGCTCACATTGGCTTGGGCTGTGTCGCTGGTCAAGCCACCCGTAATTTGGCCATTTTTGCCGTAGTCGGCCATGTCGATGGTGATGATCTGATCGGGCGATGGCCCCACTTGAAAACTCAATCGACCAATGTTTTGCGAAGTGACTGGGCCGGGGGTAAAACCCAAGTCCCTGACTTTGGTGAAATCGGTCGTTGGGTCCGTATTGCCCGGATCGAAGGTGGAACCCGGATTGACGGTGAATGTATTGCTGGAACTCATCGTGACCGTGCCATAGACGGTTGATGCGATGACCGACCCGGCGACTGTTGTAGCAGCTGCGGCTGCGCTTGCCATGCCGGTCACGCCAGGCGGATTGGTGGCTGTGGGAGTATTCATCGCCAATCCAAAATCGCTGGCATCCACGGCACTGTCGTCATACCAAACTGATAAGTTGCGACCATCGACCGTACTCAATGTCAGGCCGCCCGTGCCCGCATCGCCTGCGGTGACGCCATGCGTCGCCGTTTTGGCATTGATCGCATCCATCACATACTGGCGGCGTTCCACCGCGGTTTGACCGGTCGACAAACTCATGGGGATGGCCGTGCCATTGATGTACAAAGTGGATTGAACGTTCGTAGCGCCGACTGTCGTTTTAGCGCCCGCGATGATGGCCGAATTGGCTTTCGCCGTGACGCCCGTCGCTGCCGTTTCCTTGTTAATGGCCGCTGCAATTGCAATGGCACTGGCTTCCTTTTTGCTGGTGCTGGCCGTGCCATTACTCAAGGCGTCATCTTCGGCGAGCGCTTCCGGAATGCCGGTTGTCGTGTAAGTGGTCACGCCGGCTGTGGTGCGCGACGTCACGATGGACAAATCACCAGTCGCCAATGTGGACGGGTTAGTGCCTACTTCCACTGGCGCGCGAGGCGCAGTGGTTGTTGTTGGCGCGCCGACTGGGATGCCCGCCTTGCCGTTCAAGATGGGAAAGCCGTTCCATTGGTGGGTCTCGGCGATCCGCACGATTTCTTGTTTCAGTTGCTGGAACTCTTGGTCCAAGTAGCCCCGTTGATCCGTCGAGTAGGTGGCGTTGGCAGCTTGCACGGCCAACTCACTCATGCGTTGCAGCATGCTGGTGATGTCGTTAGTGGCGCCTTCAGCGGTTTGAATAAAAACGATCGCATCGCCCGCGTTGCGGACGGACTGGTTCAAGCTCTGGATGTTCTGCGTCATGCGCGCAGCAATGGCCAATCCCGCCGCGTCGTCTTTGGCGGAGTTGATGCGTTTGCCAGTCGACAATTGCTGCATCGCCACGCGCGACTCGCGTTGAGAAATCTTCAATGCGCCTTGGGTGTAAAGCGCCTTGATGTTGGTATTGATCACAGTCATGTGAATCTCCAGGTCGTCAAACCAGTTTTCGAAGTGACAAAAATTGCCGCATGGCAACAACTTGCCGCTTCTTGAGTTTTTCCCTGCTGGACCGCTGCTCGGCTGTTAAATATGCCGTCGTTCAACGCATTCCTTAACGCAGTTTGAATGGGGTTATGCAAATATTGTGCCCGTCTATTTTTTGACACATGGAGGCTTGTGCTTGTTTCTATATGTGTGGCATCAATATTGCAGGCGTATAGCAAATCTGTCTGATATTTGACATCACAACAAAGCAAAGCCTCCTTCTCATGAGCGTGAACTTTCCTCACACTGCCGTGCAATGCCTCACCGCTATTGCTTTGCACCATGGCGTGCAAATCAACCCCGAACGGTTGGTGGCCGAGTACGCGCTCGACTCCGAAGAGCCCAAGGACAGCTTGATTCTGCGCATGGCCAGTGACATTGGTTTGAAGGCCAAAGTCGACCGTTTGTCCTGGACCGGTTTGTTGGCGCAAGAGGGCGTGTTTCCCTTGATGGCGCGCTTGGCCAGTGGTTCCTTCGTGATTGTGGTGGGCGCCCGCCCGGCAGACGGCGGCAAGGTCGCCGTGCTCAACCCCAGCGTGCCGCAAGCCCAAGTTCAGTTGATGGATCAGGCCGAATTCGGCGCGCTGTGGTCGGGTGAGGTGGTGTTTCTCAAGCGCCAACACAAGCTCACCGACCCCAACCAACCCTTTGGCCTGCGTTGGTTCATTCCTGAAATCCTTAAGCAACGAGCCGCTTTTCGCGATATTTTCATTGCCGCCTTGGCCATGCATTTGCTGTCCATGGCCTCGCCCATCTTCTTTCAGTTGGTCATCGACAAAGTCTTGACGCACCAAGCAGAGACTACTTTATGGGTCTTGGCTGTTGGTATTTTGTTCGCTTTGGTATTTGATTCTACCTTTGGCTTCTTGCGGCAAATCTTGACTTTGGCGGCCACCAACAAGATCGACATGCGTTTGACGCGTAGAACGTTTGGTCATTTACTGTCCCTGCCCATCGATTACTTTGAAACCACCACCGCCGGTGTCATCACCCGGCACATGCAGCAACTTGAAAAAATCCGTAACTTCTTGACCGGTCGTTTGTTCTTTACCGGTCTGGATGTGATCTCCTTGGTGATATTCCTGCCCATCTTGTTTGCCTACTCCGTTCCACTGGCGCTGGTGGTACTGGTGTTTGCCTTGCTGATCGGCGCCATCATCATGGCCATGGTGCCCACCTTCCAGCACCGGCTCAACGCTCTGTATGCCGCCGAAGGCCAGCGCCAAGCGATGCTGGTCGAAACCGTGCACGGCATGCGCACGGTTAAAGCACTGGCCATTGAACCCAGCCAGCGCAAGATCTGGGATCAGCGCTCCGCAGAATCAATCAATATGCACTTCAGGGTGGGGCAGCTTTCTATTACCGGCGCCGCCATCACCGACTTCTTGGGCAAATTGCTGCCTGTGGTCATCATCGTGCTGGGCGCGCAAATGATCTTTGACCAAACCATGACCGTGGGCGCCTTGATTGCGTTTCAGATGATGTCGGGTCGCGTGGTGGCCCCGCTGATCTCCATGGTCGGCCTGGTCAATGACTACCAAGAAACCGCATTGTCGGTGCGCATGTTGGGCGAGGTGATGAACCGAGCCCCCGAAGGTCGGCCCGGTGCCATAGGTTTGCGCCCGCAGCTGGTGGGCGAAATTTCCTTCGACGAAGTCACCTTTAAATACCCTGGCGCCACAGCCATGGCTTTGAATAAAGCTAGTTTTACTATCCACTCGGGCACCGTGGTGGGCATTGTGGGCCGCAGCGGCTCCGGCAAAACCACGCTCACCAAGTTGATCCAAGGCTTGTACCCCTTGCAGGGCGGGCTGGTTCGCTTTGACGGCATTGATGCGCGTGAAATCGAGCTCTCCCACCTGCGCCGCCAAGTTGGCGTTGTGCTACAAGAAAACTTTTTGTTCCGCGGCAGCGTGCGCGACAACCTGATCGCCACCAAGCCCGATGCCTCTTTTGAAGAAATCGTCGAGGCCGCCCAGGCTTCTGGCGCGGACGAATTCATTGAGCGCTTGCCGCAAGGCTACGACACCCTGCTGGAAGAAAACGCCTCTAATTTGTCGGGCGGTCAAAAGCAGCGCTTGTCCATTGCTCGCTCCTTGATTGCCAAGCCGCGCATTTTGATTTTGGACGAGGCCGCCAGCGCCCTGGACCCCGAAAGCGAAGCCATCTTCATGAAGAACCTCTCGCGCATCGCCGTGGGTCGTACCGTCATCATGATTTCACACCGTCTGTCTACCCTGGTCAACGCCAACGCCATCATGGTGATGCAAAACGGCCAGCTCATGGACAGCGGTACCCACAAAGAATTGCTCACCCGCAGTGAGACCTACCAGCACCTATGGAACCAGCAAACAAGCCACCTGTGAGCGAACCTCACGCAGGCGGTCAACACGCCACCGCCATCGAGTTTTTACCCGATGCGGATGAGATCGAGCGTCAACCGCTGCCTGCGTTCGCGCGCCGCACCTTGCATCTGTTGGCTGTGGCCTTGGTCATGTCGCTGCTGTGGGCCAGTTTTTCAGAGATCGAGCGCGTGGTCATTGCCCAAGGCCAGCTGGTCAACCCGCTGCCCAATATTGTGGTGCAGCCCATTGACACATCCATCATTCAAAAAATTGAAGTGCGCGTAGGCCAAGTGGTGCGCAAGGGCGAGGTCTTGGCCACGCTCGACCCGACGTTTGCGCAGGCCGATGAAGCGCAGTTGCGCAACCGCTTGAAAAGCCTGGACACCCAAGCCCAAGGCTTGAGCGCCGAATTGTCGGGAGCTTCCAACAGCCGCCCTGCTGGCAGCAAAGATGCCGATGGCCAGCTGCAGTCCTTGCTGGCCAAAGAGCGGCAAGCCAACTTCCAGGCACAGACCACTCGCATGCAAGAGAACCTAGCGCGCTTGGCCGCGTCTTTGGACACCAGCCGCAAAGACCAGGCGGTTTTGCAGCAGCGCATGAAGTCCTTGAGCGAAATCGAGGCCATGCAAGAAAGCCTGGTGGCGCAGCAGTTTGGCGCCAAGCTCCAATTGCTCGAAGCCCGTGATCGCCGCCTGTCCGTCGAGCGCGATTTGCAAATGGCCCGCAACAAAGAGCTGGAGCTCAATCGCGAGATCGCATCGCTTGAGGCCGAGAAAACCGCTTTCACCAAAAGCTGGCGCCAAAAAGCCATGGAAGACCTGCTCAGCGCCTCACGCGACCGCGACGGCGTGAATGAGCAGCTTCAAAAAGCGGATAAACGCAAAAAAATGGTGAACCTAGTTTCCCCCATTGACGCGGTGGTGTTGGAGATCGCCAAGCTTTCTGAAGGGTCGATCGTCAAAGAAGCGGAACAAATGTTCACTTTGGTGCCCCTTTCGTCGCAATTAGAAGCTGAAGTCAAAATTGATTCCATTGATATCGGTTATATTAAAAATGGCGATATTGCTCACCTTAAATTAGACGCTTTTCCGTTCCAAAAACACGGCGCCTTGGAAGCCAAAATAAGAACCATCAGCGAAGACGCTTTTCGCCGAGACACCGCAGTCATGGCCGCAGGCACCCAAACTTATTACATCAGTCGCGTCGCATTTGGCGATGCCCGTCTGCGCCACCTGCCCGACAAGTTCCGGCTCCTGCCCGGCATGACCGTCACGGCAGAAATAGTGGTCGGAAAAAGATCTGTTTTGTCTTATTTACTGTGGCCTCTAACCAAGGCCTTGAACGAATCCATCAGGGAGCCGTAAGTTAAAAATATTCATAAAAAAATATTTTAGTTTTTCAAGTAGTCGTTCTTCATCCGAAAAGGGTGGAGAGCGAATATTTATTTGAAAAACGCTCAAGGTTTCCTAAGTGGTGTCGATTCTGATGTCGATAGCCTCTAAAAGTCCACCGTTGGTGTGTGGATGGGTGCGCGCTGCTCGGAGTTGTTCCGGGTGGCCAATGAATGCTGAGAACGAAGTTTCCTAAGGAAAAATCATGAGCTTGACTACTGCAACTGACATGACCACTCTGAATGTGGTTGCCATTTCCAATCTGACCACATCAGAAGCGCAGGCGCTAACCACCACGCAAGTTCATGCCTTGACGGGCCTTCAGGCGACGTACCTCAACACCGCCAACATTGCGCAGTTGAGCTCCTCGCAGGTTGCTGTGCTGACCACGGAAGCGATCGCTTCTATGCTGGTGCAAGGGCAAATTGCGGCCATCACCACCAGCGCCATCAAGGGACTAACTGCAAGCGAAGTTGCTGCCCTGGCGCCTTCGCAAATTGCAGATTTGAGTACAAGCCAAGTGGCTGCGCTCTTCACATCGCAAATTGCCGCTTTCACTGTCGACCAAGTACCCTACCTCTCCACTGAGCAGGCCGCCGCTTTCAGTACGGCGCAAGCTGCAGCCATTGAAACAGTCGACTTGGTCCAAATGACTCCGGCATTCGTTCAGGCTTTGGGCACGGCCAATGTCCAAGCGCTGACCACTTCTCAAATCGCCAGCCTGACCAACAACCAAGTCAAAGGACTGAGCAGCAGCAGCATCAATGCGTTGACTACGGCCCAAGTCGTCGGTTTGACGACGAATCAATTTGCCAACTTTTCAGTCAGTCAGCTGGGTGGGCTCACCACCGCACAAGCTGCCGCGATCGAAACGGCCGATCTGGTGGTGTTGACCACCACGCAATTGACGGGCTTGTCCACTGACAACGTGGCGGCTCTGACCACTGCGCAAATCGCTGCCTTGACAGCAGCCCAAGCCAAGGGCTTGAGTACGTCGCAAATTGGCGCCTTGACCACGGCCCAGGCGCAAGCCATTACCACTGCGGATCTGGTCAATTTAACCACCGCGCAAATCAATTCGCTGAGCACCGCCAACGCAGCGGTGTTAACGACGAGCCAAATTGCCGCCTTGACCACGGCGCAAATTGCCGGCTTGTCGAGCGCCAATTTTGCCGCTTTGGGTACAGATCGACTTCAGGCCTTGACCACCCAACAGGCCGCTGCATTGACTACAAGTCAAGTGGCTGCGCTGACCACGGCCAAAACCATCATTCTCGGCACCGCAGACTTGGTGGCGCTGAGTACCTCGGCGCTCAATGCATTGGGCACGGCCAATATCCAGGCGCTAACCACCACACAACTCCAAAGCTTGAGCACCGGCCAAGTGGCCGCTCTTACGACTGACGCCGTGGCCGTTTTGGGAACCGATCGTGTGGCGGCCTTGAGCACCAGCCAAGTCGCGGCCTTGACGTCCACTCAATTGGGGGCTTTGAGCACCAGTCAAGTCGTTGTTTTGTCCACGGCCGACTTGAACGTCTTGAGCGCTGCGCAAGTAGTGGGCCTGACCACGGCCGGTGTGGTGGCCCTGGGTACCACCGGCGTGGTGGCCTTGACCACCGCTGCCATTGCCGGATTGGGCACCAGCAATACGGCTGCTTTGACCGTCGCCCAAATCCCCGCACTGACAACCTCTCAGGTCTCCGTGCTGACCACCAGTCAACTCGCCAATTTGACGACCACACAGGTTCAGGCTTTCGAAGGTGTCGATTTCAACTTGTTGACGTCGACCCAGGTCAACGCGTTGGGCACAACCAACATCGCTAACTTGACGGGCGACCAGATCGTCAGCCTCACCTCCAGTCAAGCGGCGGGGTTGACCTCAAGCAATTTGAATGTGCTGTCGGCCCTTCAAGTCAGTTTCCTGCAGTCGGCTGCCTTGACGGCATTGAGCACCGGTCAATTGAACGCCATGTCGACGACCAATTTTGCTGGCTTGAACGTCAGCCAAATTGCTCAATTGACCACGGGTCAAGTTGCTGGTTTGGATACCGCACACACGGCCGTGCTGTCGGCGTATCAAATTGTGGCCTTGACCACGGCGCAAGCCGCTGCGCTGTCCACCGCCAGCATCGCCGCCTTGAATACCGTGCAATTGGCATACCTGCGAGCAGCCGATTTAGCCGCGATGACAACAGCCCAGTTAGCCGCTTTGACGACGGCCAATATGGCCTTGCTCTCAGAAAATCAGATCATTGCTCTGACCACGGCGCAGGCGGGAGCTTTGACCACGGCCAACCTGGCCGCCATGACCTCGACCCAGTTCCTCGCTATGGAAGACGCCGACTTGCAGGCGCTCAAAAGCACTCAACTGGCGGCCATCACCACAGCCAATATTGCGGCATTGCGCGCAGTTCAAATTGCGGCTTTGACCACGGCACAAACAGCAAGCCTGGTTACCAGTCGCTTGGCGGTCCTCACGGCCGAACAAATCGTCGCTTTGACCACGGCTCAGGTGTCCACATTGACCGGCGCCCAATTGACGGCCATGGGCACAGCCCAAATCGTGGCGATGGAGACGGCCGATGTTGCTGCCCTCACCGTTGCCCAGCTCAATGCCATGGGCACAACCAACCTCAATGCGTTGACACAAGACCAACTCATCGCCTTGACCACCAGCCAAGTGTCTGGCTTGAGCAGTGCGCAATTGCTGGCCATGGGCACAGCCCAAGTGATCGTTTTGGAAACGACCGACGTTGCGGCCTTGACCGCGGCCCAGCTCAACAGCATGGGCACGACCAACTTTAAAGCCCTGACCGCCAGCCAAGTGGCGGCCCTGACCACCAGCCAAATCGGTGGTTTGAATACGATCAGCATGGACGCGCTGACCACGGCGCAAGCCGCCTCGCTGTCGTCTGTGCAAACCGCTGTCTTGAGCAGCACGCAAGCGCGTGCCTTGAGCACGACCGATCTGCAGCAAATCACCACCACCGCGTTGGCGGGCATCAGCACCAGCAACATAGCGGCCCTCAACACGTCGCAATCGGCCAGTTTGACCACCGGGCAAATTTTTGCCCTCAGCACGGCCCAAGCGATGGCCTTGACGACCGCGCAAATTGCGGTCTTGGGGACTAACCAAACCAGTGCCCTGACCACAGCAAACCTGGCCAAGTTGTCAACCGACCAAGTTGTGGCTTTGACCACGGCACAAGTGGCTCAACTCAGCACCAGCCAGACGGCGGCGTTGACCTCTACCCAGTTGCAAGCCATGGAGACGGCCGATCTGGCCGCCATGTCGACTGACGGTATCAACGCCCTGGGCGCGGCCAACATCGGCTTACTGACCACCGGTCAAATCGCCAACCTCACCACCGCGCAAGTCGCAGCCTTGCAGAGCACAAACCTGCGTGCCCTGACCACGGCCGCTGCTGGCCAACTCAAGGCCATGACCACGGCGCAAATGGCCGCTTTGTCGTCCAGCCAAGTTGCTGCCTTGACTTCCGCCCAAGCGCCAGCGCTCACCTCCACCGAAGTCGCGTCGATCAACACTACGGCTTTGACGGGCTTGAGTACGGCCAATTTGGTCTTGCTGGACACAACCCAATTCCTTGCCCTGACGACCGCACAAGTTCAAGGTTTGACGACAGCGCAAGTCGCCGCGTTGACGACGACGCAACTCGGCGCCTTGACCACAGCACAAGCCGCTGCACTGTCCACTGCACAATTGGCTGCCATTTCCTCGTCCAATGTGGGCTTGCTCAACAGCAACCTGACTTCGACAAACGTCGTGGCCATGTCACTGGTTAATTTCCAGGCTTTGACCTCTACGCAAATCGGCAATTTGTCGACCGCCACCATTGCGGCATTGAGCGATGAGAAAATCGTTGGCCTGACCACCAGCCAGATGCCAGCTCTGACCAGCGCACAAGTGGCTGCGCTGAGCTCCGCACAAGTGCAGCTGCTGGAAACCGCCGATCTGCGGGCGCTCTTGCCCATCTCGTTGGCCAATATGTCATCCAGCGCGTTGGCTGGGTTGTCAGCTGATGTTCAATTGCCATCGCTGACAACTTCACAAGTGCAAGCACTGACAACGGCGCAGATCAACGCCCTGACCACAGCGCAAGCCAATGGTTTGACCACGGCGCAAGTGGCGGTGTTGAGCAGCAGCCAAGCGGCAGCCATCAACACGACAGATTTACAGGCCATGACCACCAGCCAGTTGGTCAAGCTGGCGACTGC
>CANGDZ010000032.1 GCA_947452785.1 Comamonadaceae bacterium
CGAAGCTTAGCGGCTGTAGCTCAGCTGGATAGAGTACTTGGCTACGAACCAAGGGGTCGTGGGTTCGATTCCTGCCAGCCGCACCAAATGAACGCCCCTCAAGCAGCAATGTTTGAGGGGTTTTTCATTTGTGTTTTCCACTTTGCCGCATGCCCTGTGCGGCCTGGCCTGAGGGGGTTACATGAGCAAAGCATTCACGCGTGAATCTGATGCCCAAGACGATGACGATGACGATGACATCGTCTTGCCTTCATTGCCGACCGGCACACGCAATTACATGACCCCGCGAGGCTACGCGCAGTTGCGCGCGGAGTTGTTCACCTTGATCGACGATGAACGCCCCAAAATCGTAGAGATCGTGCATTGGGCTGCCAGCAACGGGGACCGCTCTGAAAATGGCGACTACCTGTATGGCAAAAAACGCTTGCGCGAGATCGATCGGCGCGTGCGATTTTTAACCCAACGGCTGGAATGGGCAGAGATCGTCGAGCCTTCGGTGCACCATGGCCGAGATCAAATTTTTTTTGGCGCCACCGTCACTTATGTGGAAGACGATGGACCTGAGCGCACCGTGACCATCAAAGGTGTTGACGAGGCCGACAGCGCACAGGGTGAGGTCAGTTGGGTGTCGCCCATTGCACGCACCTTGCTCAAGGCGCGCACCGCAGATGTGCTGAAACTGGTCACCCCGTCCGGTGTCGTGACGATCGAGGTGGTGGACGTTCAATACCCCGCACCTGAGGCTTGATTATTTGGGACCGGCTAAGCGATGGGCGCTCACCACAGAGGCTGTGCGTTTGAGCTGACGCAAAACGGTTTCCAAGTGGGTGGCATCGCGCACGGCGATCACAAAGCGCAACTCCGCACTGTCTTGCACAGCGTCTTGCCCCATGTCCACGTGAATGATGTCTGACTCGGCACTGGCCATGGCGCCGGCCACCCTGGCCAACACCCCTGTGCCATTGACCACTGTGACTTCGATGCCGGTTTCGAAATTACGCACGGGCTCATCGGACCACTCTACGCCAATGAAGCGTTCACTGTCTTTTTGCTGTAATTTTCGGCCCACAGCGCAGGTGCTGGCGTGCACCACCAATCCTTCACCCCGCCCAAGATAGCCCAAAATGGCATCGCCGGGAATGGGTCTGCAACAGGTGGCGTACACCACAGAGGCATTCTCACTGCCGTCCAGCGTGATCGCTCCCTGGGACACCGACTCGTGCGCAGTGAAGCGCTCGCGGGTCATGAGCAGGGCGTCAGGCCGCTCGCCACTTTCGGTCAGCAATTTGGTCATGCGTTTGGCCACGATGCTGGCAATGCGTTTGCCCAAACCGATGTCGGTGAGCAAATCAGCACGGTTGCGGTTGCCTGTAAAGCGCAGTAACTTTTCCCATAAAGCTTGTCGCGTAACCAACTCGTCAATCTGTTTGTCGATGCCCTCAGCGCGCAGGGCTTGTTCCAGCAATTTCTGCCCAAGTTCCATCGACTCCACTTGCGCCATCGTTTTTAAATAATGCCGAATTTTGGAGCGCGCGCGACCGGTGCGTACAAAGCCCAGCCAAGCCGGGTTGGGCGTAGAAATGGGGGCGGTGATCACCTCGATGATGTCGCCATTTTTCAACTCGGTACGCAGCGGAACTTGCTCGTTATTAATTTTGGCCGCCACCGAGTGGTCCCCGATATTGCTGTGAATCGCATAGGCAAAGTCGATGACGGTGGCGCCGCGAGGCAAGGCCATGATTTTGCTTTTGGGCGTAAACACATACACCGCATCGGGGAACAGATCGACCTTGACGTGATCCCAAAATTCAGCGGCATCGCGGGTTTCCTTTTGGATGTCCAGCAAGGATTGCAGCCACTGGGTGCCCAGGCGTTCCGCGTTGATACCCCCCAACGCGTTGGCCTTGTACAGCCAGTGCGCGGCCACGCCGGATTCGGCCACCACGTTCATGGGCTCGGTGCGGATTTGAAACTCGACGTTCACGCCAGAGGGGCCGACCAAGGTGGTGTGCAGCGATTGGTAGCCATTGACCTTGCCGATCGCAATATGGTCCTTGAAACGCCCCGGTACCGGCTTATACAACTGGTGCAGCAAGCCTAAGGCGGTGTAGCACTCGATGACGGTGGGCAAAATCACGCGAAAGCCGTAGATGTCGGTCACTTGCGCAAAACTCAAATGTTTGTCGTCCATCTTGCGGTAGATGGAGTAAAGAGTCTTTTCGCGCCCGTTGATGCGGGTTTGCATGCCAGCTTTGCTGAAAGTGGCTTCCAACTCGCTGTTGACCTTTTGAATCAAATCGCGCCGGCGTTTGCGGGCTCGGGACACTGCTTTGGACAAGACTTCATAGCGCCAAGGCATAAGGTGCTTGAAGGCCAAGTCTTGCAGTTCACGGTAGGTTTGGTTCAAACCCAGTCGGTGTGCGATCGGCGCATAAATCTCCAGCGTTTCTGAGGAGATGCGCCCCCATTTGTCGCGCGGCATGTCCGACATGGTGCGCATATTGTGGGTTCGGTCTGCCAACTTGATCAAAATCACCCGCACGTCTCGGGCCATGGCCAGCAGCATCTTGCGAAACGATTCAGCCTGGTTTTCTTCGCGGGTGTTGAACTCGAGCTTTTCCAACTTGGTCAAGCCGTCCACCAATTCAGCCACCGGCGAGCCAAAGCGTTCAATCAACTCGGCCTTGGAGATGCCGCAGTCTTCCATGGCGTCATGCAACAGCGCCGCCATCAAGGCCTGGGCGTCCAGCTTCCATTCTGTGCACTGTGAAGCCACGGCAATGGGGTGGGTGATATAGGGCTCGCCACTTTTGCGCAGTTGACCCAAATGGGCTTCATCGGCAAAACGGTAGGCACGGCGCACCAAATCGATGTCCGTCAGGCTTAAATAGTCGAGCTTGGCCGTCAAAGCCGCAAAACTGGCGCCCGCCGCGTTCGCCGCCGCAGGGCCTGCAACTGGGCCAGAAGCGGGCACAGCTTTCCCCATGTCGCCCTTTTTTGGGGCTGGTGTGAGGGAGGAAATAACGGCGCTCATGCCCTCCACTGTAACGCGCTGCACAAGGCGAGGCAGAGCTGTTTGGAAAAGCCACAAAAAAAGCCCCTCGAAAAGGGGCTTGAGAACCTGGGTATTCAACCAGGCACAGGCGACCTGTGGGGCCGCCGGGGTGTCTTTAAGGTACTTTTTTCAGCATTTCAATGCCGACCTTGCCGGCTGCGATTTCGCGCAAAGCCGTGACCAAGGGTTTGTTTTTGCTCTCCACGCGGGGCGTGTGGCCCTGGCTGAGCATTCGGGCGCGGTAAGTCGCGGCCAAAACAAGTTGGAAGCGATTGGGGATTTGCTCCAGGCAATCTTCTACAGTGATGCGGGCCATGAAGTACTCCGGAAATGGTCAAGTGAAAAAAGTGAGGGATTCAAGCGAGGTGCAGGGCTTTGAAGGTATCGGCCCGCGACCTGCGCTGGGCAACGTACTTCAGCCTTTGGGCATGAATAATCGTCTTGAGATCGAACAGGGCGCGTTCGAAAACCTCATTGATTATAACGAAATCGAATTCTTTGGCCTGCGCCATCTCAATGGCGGCGTTTTGCATGCGCAAATCGATGATGTCGGGCGCGTCCTCACCCCGGCGTTCCAGACGCGAGCGCAGCTCCTCCCAACTGGGCGGCAGGATGAAAATCAAAATGGCGTTGGCGTACATTTTTTTGATTTGCAAGCCACCCTGGTAGTCGATCTCCAAGACCACGTCCGCGCCCTGAGACATGCGCTCTTCGATCATTTTTTTGGACGTGCCGTAGCGCTGGCCATGCACATGGGCCCATTCCACAAAGGATTCGGCCAACACCATGGCGTCAAATTCTTGCTCGGAGGCAAAAAAGTATTCGCGGCCGTGTTTTTCTTGGCCACGGGGTGCGCGGGTGGTGTGCGATACCGAGGGCTGAACGTTGGAGTCGAGCTCCAGCAGCGCGTTGACCAAGCTCGATTTGCCCGCGCCGCTGGGGGCCGCTACGACGTAGAGATTGCCGGGATAGTCCATGTTTCGCTCTCTTATTTTGATCTCTGGGGTCGGGGCTTATTCAATATTTTGCACTTGCTCGCGCATTTGCTCAATCAGCACTTTCATGTCGACCGAGATCTTGGTCAACTCCAGCGCTGCGGATTTAGAGCCCATGGTGTTGGCCTCGCGGTGCAGTTCCTGGATCAAAAAGTCCAGGCGTTTGCCCATATCGCCGCCCTTGGTCACCAAGCGGCTGATTTCGTCCAAGTGGGACGCCGTGCGTGTCAGCTCTTCGGCGACATCGATGCGGATTGCAAAGGCTGTGGCTTCCGTCAGGGCTCGGTCTTGCGCAGCTTCGGGCAGGGTGGCGCCATCGGTCAGGGCCATGGCCTCTTTCCATCGGTCCAAAAACCGGTTGCGTTGCTGCTCCACCAGTTGCGGCACCAGCGGCGCAGCCAATTTGGCCAGAGCCTTCAGTTGCTGGATGTGGTCTTGCAGCATGGCCGCCAGGCGTGCGCCTTCGCGCTCGCGGGCCGACAGCAAAGCCTGCACGGCTTGTTTGGCCAGGGGCATCAAAACCTCTTCGGTGACCCCACCGCCGCTACGCTCTTGCGCGGCCAAGCGCAGCACGTCGGCCACGCTCAAGTCTCGAGCGCCGGGCAGCCAGGTTTGCACCTTGTCTTGCAAGCTAAGCAGGCGCTGCAGCGCTGCGGCTTGGGGCTCGGCCACGGTGCCTTCGGCACTGTCGGCCACGGCGCGAACTTCGACCTTGCCGCGTTTGATGTGTTGGGTGATCAACTCGCGCAGCGCCGGCTCAAAGGCGCGCAGCTCGTCGGGCAGGCGAAAACTCAGGTCAAGAAAGCGGCTGTTGACGGATCGGATTTCCAGTCCCAAACGGTGCGCCGGGGTGCTGCGCGAATCGGTGCTGCCGGGGGCTGCAGGCGTGCTGTGTTGCACGCTGGCGTAACCGGTCATACTGTAAACTGGCATGCTGTGTTCCTTGGTGCGGCCCGGGCCCTTGCCCGACGCCTAGGCACAAAGCCATGGTGAAAACCCATTGGCCGTGCGTGAAACGAACCATTATCTCAAACTCGAGCCATGACCTTATCCACACCTGCTTATGTGCGCACCCAACGCGCCAACGACCAACTGCGCGCTGTGCGCATGACCCGTGGTTTCACCATCCATGCCGAGGGCTCGGTGCTGATTGAATTTGGCAACACCCGCGTGCTGTGCACCGCCTCGGTGGAAGAAAAAGTGCCTGGCCATAAAAAAGGTAGCGGCGAGGGCTGGGTCACCGCCGAATACGGCATGTTGCCACGCGCCACCCACACCCGCAGCGACCGCGAGGCCGCACGCGGCAAGCAAAGTGGTCGCACGCAAGAAATTCAGCGCTTGATAGGCCGCTCTTTGCGTGCGGTGTTCGACTTGAAGAAACTGGGTGAGCGCACGATTCATCTGGACTGCGATGTGCTTCAAGCCGACGGCGGTACCCGCACCGCCAGCATCACCGGCGCTTTTGTGGCGGCGCAAGACGCCGTGGCCTGGCTGATCGCACAAGGTAAATTGACCGAGTCGCCGATCACCGCGCATGTGGCAGCGATTTCGGTGGGCCTCAAAGACGGCCAGGCGCTGCTCGACTTGGACTATGTGGAAGACTCTGCCTGTGACACCGACATGAATGTGGTGATGACCGGCGCGGGCCACTTTGTCGAAGTGCAAGGCACCGCCGAAGGTGTGGCCTTTACCCGGCAAGAAATGGACAGCTTGCTGGCCTTGGCCGACAAAGGCATTGGCGAGCTGATCGTGATGCAGAACCAAGCTCTGGCTTGAGTCATGAAGATCGTTTTAGCGTCCAACAACGCCGGAAAATTGGCCGAGTTGCAAGCCCTGTTTGCTCCGCTCCACGTGGAGCTGCTCAAGCAAGGGGACTTGGGGATTCCTGAAGCGCCCGAGCCTTTTCATACCTTTGTAGAAAACGCTTTGTCCAAAGCCCGCCATGCCTCGCAGCTCAGCGGCCTGCCGGCATTGGCCGACGATGCCGGTCTGTGCGTAGACGCCTTCGGTGGCCAGCCCGGCGTGGATACGGCCTTCTATGCCACACGTTTTGGCTATGCCAAGGGCGACGACAACAACGTCACCGCTTTGTTGGAACAAATGCGCGGTTTGACGCATCGCCGTGCGGCCATGGTCAGCACCCTGGTGGCCGTGCGTTCGGCGCAAGACCCGGAGCCGCTGATCGCGGTGGGCCGCGTGGTGGTGGACATCGCGCCACAGCGCAGGGGCGAGAACGGTTTTGGCTTTGATCCGGTGATGGTTTTGCCCGCCTTGGGCCAAACCTTTGCCCAGTTGCCCAACGACGTTAAAAACGCCCACAGCCACCGCGGTGCCGCGGCGCAGGCCATGCTGGCGCTGATGCGCGAGCGTTGGTTGGCATGATCGATATCCGTCCAGCCGGGATGGAGTCGCCGTCAGCCCAAGCGCTGGACGTGATGCACGCGATGCGCCCCGGCGTGTTGCAATTTGCAGCGCTGCCACCCCTGTCGTTGTATGTGCATTTGCCCTGGTGTTTGAAAAAATGCCCGTACTGCGATTTCAATTCACATGAATGGCGCGGCAGCGCAGCCTCTGAGCCGCCCGAGAACGCCTACATTGACGCCTTGATGGCTGACCTGGAAGCCAGTCTGCCCTTGATCTGGGGGCGTTCGGTGCACAGTATTTTCTTTGGCGGGGGCACCCCCAGCTTGTTTTCACCGCACGCGATTGAGCGTTTGATCAGCGGTTTGAGGGCGCGGCTGCGCTTGGAGGCGGACTGCGAAATCACCTTAGAAGCCAACCCCGGCACGTTTGAGAAAGACCGCTTCAAAGCCTTTCGCGCCGCCGGCGTGACCCGCTTGTCCATCGGCGTTCAAAGTTTCAATGACGCCCATTTGAAGGCCTTGGGCCGTGTGCACGATGGCGCTCAGGCCAGAGCCGCCCTGGCCGAGGCGGCCCAGGCCTTTGACACCTTTAACCTGGACATCATGTACGCCTTGCCGGGGCAAACCTTGCAGGATCTGGAGTTGGACGTGCAAACCGCGCTGTCTTTTCAGCCGCCCCATGTGTCCATCTACCACCTGACCATCGAGCCCAACACGGTGTTTGCCAAAACGCAGCCAGTGCTGCCTGAAGACGATACCGCTTACGCCATGATGGACTGCATTACCGAGATGACGGCGGCGAAAGGGCTGGCGCGGTATGAAGTCTCAGCCTATGCCCAGCACGACCACCAGTGCTGGCACAACCTGAACTACTGGCAGTTTGGCGACTATTTGGGCATTGGCGCTGGCGCGCACAGCAAACTCACCTTTGCGCATCGGGTGGTGCGGCAAGTGCGTTTTCGAGAGCCGCAGTTGTACATGCATCAAGCCCTCAAAGGCTTGCCTGTGACTCGCAGCGACGATGTGGCGCGCAGCGAGTTGCCTTTTGAGTTCATGCTCAACGCACTGCGCCTGAAGGACGGTTTCAATCTGAGCGACTACACCGAACGCACAGGTTTGGCGCTGACCAGTCTGCAAAAAGGCTTGAAACTGGCGGAGCAAAAAGGCCTGATTGCGCGAGACTTGGCGCGCGTGTGGCCAACCGATTTGGGCTTTGATTTTCTCAGCGATTTGCAATCTATTTTTCTAGCTGAGACTTGAAATCCGCCGCCTTCAAAGTTGATGGGCTTCAAAGAAAAAACCACCTGAAGGTGGTTGATCGCACTAAGCAGGGATAGACTGAAGCACGCTGTGCATATGGAAGCCCGACGTAGAGTACAGCTTGAGTGTTTTGTCGGACGGAATCAGGTATTTGGCGCGGCGATCGCCTTCTTGGTTCTGGGCTACCAGCATGTCTTTTTGACGCAAACGTGTGATGCGTTTGTGCAAAGTGGCAGGGGAGCCCAAATGGTCCATGGCAATGGCTTCTCGCACGGTCTGTGGGCGGCCTTCGAACCAACACAAGGCGACAGCATCCAGCAAGGCCCGTTCATTGGCATCCATGGTCAGCGCATCGGGCGTTTCCTTTTGCAAAGCCTTGGCCAATAGCAGGAAACGAAAATAGGCTTCAGCCAAGGGAGAGTAATGTTTCTTCATGATGGGGTACTACTTCAATCCATACATAGATTGTTTGTCATCAGTAGAAATGGTAATTGTACGGTCATTCTTGCAATTGGGCCCATAGCCTGTAGGGGGTTAAGGGCATTTGCAAGCGAGATGATAACGCTGAATTCCCTTGGCGTGCCAAGGCATCGGCCACGGCATTGACCAAGGCGGGTGTGGCGCCAATGGTGCCAAGCTCGCCCACGCCTTTGACGCCCAAGACATTGTTCTTGCACGGAATGCGTTCATCCATCTGTGTTTCAAACATCCTCGGCAGGATGTCCGCATGCGGCACGGCATAGTCCATCAGGCTGCCGGTGAGCAATTGACCGCTCTCTGGGTCATACACCACTTGCTCAAGCAGGGCCTGACCCAGGCCCTGAACGGCGCCACCATCGAGCTGGCCCCGCACGATCAAGGGGTTTATTACCCGGCCGACATCGTTGACCGAGACATAGGACGCGATCTGGGTTTCACCTGTGGCTGGGTCGATTTCAACTTCGCAAATATGGCAACCATTGGGCCAAGTGGGGCCTTTGGCGGCCGTGGTGGAGCGCATTTCGATGCGCTGCTCGGGCTGACGGCGCGCCAACTCGGCCAGGCTGATGTGCAGATCGGTACCCGCCACTTTGAATTGACCGGTTTCATAGACCAAGTCCTGCGCTGAGGCTTCCAATGCTTGGGATGCCAATTCGCGGGCTTTGTCCAGGGTTTGGGTCGAGCCCACACTCACGGCCGAGCCGCCGGTGAACAGAGAGCGTGAGCCAGCGCTGCCAAAGCCGTTGCCGCGGTCGGTATCGCCCATGACCACGCGCACTTGCGACAAAGGCACGTCAAACACATCCACCACCAACTGGGCCAGCGAAGTGGCAATGCCTTGGCCCATGGCGTTGACGGCGGTGAACACTTCGATCACGCCATCGGCCAGCACCTGTACATGCACTTTTTCTTCCAGTGCGTTGCCCCCGGTCCATTCCAAGAAGGTGGCAATGCCCAAGCCGCGCCACAGGCCTTTGGCCTCAGACGCAGCGGCACGCTCGGCAAAACGGTCCCAAGTCGCCAAGGCCAGGCCCTGGTCCATGATCGACTCAAAAGCGCCGGTGTCGTACACCTGGCCCATGGGGTTGGTGTAGGGCATTTGATCGGGATGAATAAAGTTCGCGCGGCGCAGGGCGATGCGGTCGATACCACTTTGCCGCGCCGCCTCATCCATCAGCCGCTCCATGTTGTAAATGGCCTCTGGCCGGCCCGCGCCGCGGTAGGCGCCGGTGCAGGCGGTGTTCGTCATCACGCCGGTAAAGTGAAAGTCCACCGTTTGAATGTCGTAGACGCTGCTTTGCACCCAAGGCCCAATCAACAACTGAATGGCCAGGCCGGTCATACTGGGGTAGGCCCCCACGTTGGCTTTGGAGTGCACGCGCAAGGCTAAAATTTTTCCCTGTGCGTTCAGTGCCAAAGCGGCCTGGCTTTCGATGTCGCGGCCGTGGGCGCTGGTCAAAAACTCTTCGCTGCGGTCGGCAATCCAGCGCACCGGGCGCTGCAGCTGGTGTGCGCAGTAAGCGGTGACCACGTCTTCGGGGTAGGCGCCAGTTTTCATGCCAAAGCCGCCCCCCACGTCACCCACGATCACGCGCACGTCTTCAGGTTTTAAGCCCAGCAGGTCGGCGACCAAGCCGCGCACGCCGGTGGGCATTTGGCTGCTGATGCGCACCGTCAGGCGACCTGCATCAGGGTAGGCCAAGACGCTACGGGGCTCAATGGTCAGGGCCACGAGCCGCTGGTTGGTGATGTCCAGTTGAACCACGTGCGCGGCCCGGGCAAAGGCCTCGGCGGCGGCTTGGGCGTTGCCGTAGCGGGTTTCGGCCACGCGGTTGTCGGGACTGTCGGTGATCAGGGGGGCGTTGGCGGCCAAGGCGTCACGCAAAGTCACGGCATGGGGCAAGTCTTGGTAGTCGACGATCACGGCTTCGGCCGCATCGCGGGCTTGTTGTTCGGTGTCGGCCACCACGGCGGCCACAGCTTCACCGACATAGCGAGCCCGCTCAGCTGCCAAAATATAACGCTCGGGGGCCGCCAGCGGCGAGCCATCCGCGCGCTTGAAGTTCACGGCGCGCGGCATGGGTTTGACGCCTGCAGCCAAAAGCTGTGGCCCCGTGACAATCAGCCGCACGCCGGGCATGGCCAGCGCCGCCGAGGTGTCGACAGACACAATGCGCGCATGCGGGTAGGGCGAGCGCACAAAACACAAACGGGTTTGCTCGGGCAAATTCACATCATTGGTGTACTGGCCCAGACCTTGGAGTAACTGCGCGTCTTCGACGCGCTCTACTGCCTGACCGCTGCCGAATTTAAGTGTGGAAGAAACCAAGGCTGTCTCCAAAAGGGATGAGGATATTCACAGATTTATGAAAGCGTATGTTCCAGTTTAGCTTTTGTTACGGCGTTCGTGTGTCACGCAAATTGGGCCGCATTGGGCTGATCGGGTCATGACTTGTGAGACCTGCTTTTCGCGATTAGCATTCAGGCATACGCCCATTGGTGGGTGATGGAGTACCCAGAGATGACGATTTTTTCAGTATTTGTAATCTTTTTATTGTTCTTTTTGATGGCGGGTTTACTGGTGTTTTATTTTCAGACCCAGCAAAGCCTGCGCGACATCACCGACCAAGTGGGTAAATTGCAGCCTCAGGCCGCCATGCGCTCGCCCAATGCGATACGTTTGGAGCGTGCGGCGCACCAAGATCGTTTGGTTTTACTGGAAGCCAACCTGAACCAAACGCCGCGCGACATCCTGACCGAAGTCGAGTTGAAGCAGGTGGACCAGGCCCGAGACGCGATTAAATTGTGCAACGACGAGCTCAAGCACACCGGCGAATGGATCGGCATCCCTTTTGATTTTGAATGGACTGAAATGTTCAGCCGCATGCCCACGCTGAAGGCGCGTTATGCGGCCTCAGTTGAGAGCTTGGCCCCCGTCGACAACCCAAGTTTGCCCAGTGACCCAAGAGGCACAGTCACTCGCCAAAAATAAAGCCACGTTGGCCACTTCTTCGGGGGTGCCGAATCGTCCTGAAGGGATGCCACTCAAGATCCGCGCGTACAGCTCTGGATTGTTCTTTTGCACCACATCCCAGGTGCCACCTTCAAAAAAAATCGAGCCAGGAGCGATGCAGTTGACCCGAATATGCTGAGCTGCATGCGTCAAAGCCTGGGTTTGCGCGTATTCCATGATGGCCGCCTTCACCGCGCCATAAGGCGGGGTTCGCACACTGGCTTTAAGGCCAGAAATGGAGGCAATGTGGATGATGTTGCCGCTGCCTTGCGCTACAAAATGCGGCATCACCGCTTGGCTTGCGCGTACCGAGGCCATCAAGTCCACGGCCAGGCTGGTGGCCCAACCCGCTTCGTCGTCGCTGCGGCCAAAGCCTGAAGCGTTATTCACCAAAATATCAACTCCGCCCAAATCGGCCTTCGCCTGAGCCACCCAATCCGTCACGGCTTGGGCCTGCGACACATCACACACGCGTGCGCTGATCTTTCGGCCTGTGGCGCGCAATGCGGTTTCGGCTTGCGCCAGGGGGTCGGGGTCACGCGCACAAATCGCCACATCGGCCCCAGCCAAGGCAAAAGCACGCGCAATGGCCAGGCCAATACCGCGACTGCCGCCGGTGACCAAAGCGCGTTTTCCGTTCAAAGACAGTTGCATGACAGATTCCCATCGTGGTGTGAAAGTTCAGTGTAGTCAGCCCTCAGTTCGGTACCTGTCGCCGCATTGACCTTGGCCAAGCCGCTAAATTATTGGTTTAGATCAAGGGAGTTGCGATTAGGGGCCGCTAGATGCGTATGGATCAAAAGCAAACCGGCTCAAAGCCCTGTGCCGGCCGCAAAATACCTTGATGAAAGTCAATGTACGTCCTGTCTATGCGGTGGTCGCGCTGGCCATATTGGCAGTGCTGGCGATTGCCGGTTCGATTTCACTTTTTTTGTGGGATTTGCGTGGGCGTGAATTGGCGCACTCCCGAAGTGAGACGGTGGGCCTGACGAAAATGCTCATGTCGCAAACTCAAAACGGGCTGGAAGGCATTGATGCGGCATTGCAGGGTTTGCAAGAAAGGTTGCAAACGCCTTTCGGTCGTACGTTGGCCTTGGACAGTTCGGCGGCCCATTTGCTGCTGGCCACCCGGGTGGCTGGACTGCCGCAAGTCCGAGCCCTTTTGGTGGTCAATCGCGACGGAATGGTAGTCAACAGCTCGCGCAATGGCAAATTGAATGCGATTTCGGTCGAGGATCGGAGCTATTTCAGGCGCCTGAAGGACGGTACGGCAGAGGGTTTGTTCATGGACAAACCCGTGCACAACCGATTGAACGGTTCGTGGACCCTGTATTTGGCCCGGCGCTTGAATGACACTGCGGGGCAATTTCGGGGGGTTGTGGTGGCGGCCTTCGATTTGGTCAGTTATGAACAGTCCTTCAATTACCTCGCCATGGACATGCCTCGCCCCGTGGCGCTGTACACGGTGGATGGGACGCTGCTGGCCAGTTTGCCGCACCGTGAAAATATGGTCGCCAGCTTGGCCCCTGAGCTCAACAATGAAACCTTGCCCACTGCGGGGCAAGGGGTGAAGTTGATGACACACACCAGTGGAGACGGCTCCACCGCTGTGTTGGCCATCGGGCGGCTGAAAGCGTTTCCCTTGCTCGTCTCAGTCACCAATGACGAGATGTTGTCTTTGGCCTCATGGCGGGAAACCTCCATCCGCATCGGTCTGGGGGCCGGCTTGGTGGCCTTGTTTCTTGTGATCGTGGCTTCTTCTTTGGTGAGTGAGTTGTTGCGCGAAGAACGCTTGTCCATGGAGTTGATTGACGCGACAGACCGTTACCAACACACGGTGGATTCGGTCATGGACGCCATCGTTGCGGTCGATGAGGCGCATCAGATTGTGTTATTCAATCCCGCCGCAGAACGCATGTTTGTGCGCAATGCGCATGACGTGCTGGGCAAGCCCCTGACGCTCTTGATGCCCGAGCGCATGCGGTCGCCGCACGGTGCGCACGTGAATACATTCAATGAATCGGCCGGTATTTCCAGGTCCATGGCGCCCCAGCTCGATATCGTGGGTATTCGCTCGGATGGGGTGGAGTTTCCGATTGAGTCGACCATTTCGAAAACCCATATTGGCGGCAAGGTGCAGATGACGGCGGTGTTGCGCGATGTTTCAGAACATCGGCGCAACGAAGCCGAGTTGCGCAAAATGAACGCGCAATTGCGAGAGTTGTCCACCGCATTGCAGGAAGTCCGCGAACAGGAGCGTTCGCGTATTTCCCGCGAATTGCATGACGAGTTGGGCCAAAAACTCACGGGTTTGAAATTGGACTTGTCTTGGTTGGGCAGTCGCCTGAAAGAGGGGCGTGTCGCCGATCCGGCCAAGGTGGATGAGATGCGGCACTTGCTGGACGAGACGATCGCTTCAGTGCGCCGCCTTTCGACCGAGCTGCGGCCTTTGATTTTGGATGACCAGGGCTTGGGTGAGGCCGTGGCTTGGCAAGCCCGTGAAGTCACTAAGCGCAGCGGATTGGCGATTGCAGTGGACATGCCCGCCGCCGCGTTGGTGCATCAAGACGCCTTGGCCACCGCCTTGTTTCGCATTGCCCAGGAATCGATGACCAATGCCGTGCGCCATGCCCATGCCACGCAGCTGTCCATCCGTTTGACCGCTGATGCCGACGCCCTGCGTCTGCAGGTGAGCGACAACGGGGATGGTTTTGATGTGAACGTCAAGTCGCCTGGCATTGGCTTGGTCAGCATGCGCGAAAGGGCTGTGGCCATGGGCGGGCAATTCAGTATCGTTAGTGCACCTGGCCAAGGGGTGGTCATTGCGGTGGTCGTACCCTTTGATTCGGCTGTGTTTCAAGGAGATGCGTTGTGAAATATGAAGTGCTGGTGGCCGATGACCACGCCATCATTCGCGATGGCTTGAAAAAAATACTGGCCGACACCGACGATTTGGTGGTGGCCGGTGAAGCCAGCAATGGCCACACCGTGTTGGAGCAGGTCAAGCAACGCGATTGGGATTTGTTGGTGCTGGATCTGTCGATGCCGGGACGGCATGGCTTGGAATTGATCAAATTGCTCAAGTCCGAACGACCTAAATTGCCCATCTTGATTTTCAGCATGCACCAAGAGGAGCAATTTGCGGTACGCGCGTTTCGGGCCGGCGCTTCAGGTTATTTGTCCAAAGAAGGCGACAGTGATTTGATTTTGCCCGCCATGCGCAAGGTGGCCGCAGGCGGGACCTACATCAGCCCCAAAGTGGCCGAGTTGCTGGCGACGGATATCTCGCCCAACAGCCAGGCCTTGCCGCACACCTTACTGTCAGACCGCGAGTACGAGGTGTTCAGTCGCATCTTGAAGGGTGTGTCGCTCACGGAGATCGCAGCAGAATTGTCTTTGAGCATCAAAACAGTCAGTACGCACAAATCCCACATCCTGATCAAGATGGGTATGACCTCGCAGGTCGACTTGGTGCGCTACGCAATTGAACACCATCTGATGGAAGACCTCGGTCGCTAGGTGCATTCCGAGGGAGAGTAGGAATAATCCTACCCCGATTTTCATCGCCTTCTGATAGCGATTTCACGCTGTAAGTCACAGAATCACTTCATGTCATTGGCTATATCGGATTAGTCAATTTAAGTGTTTCAACGACAAGGTGAAGTAAATGAAAAACAGCTTGAAAATGATCACCAGCGCCCTGCTGGTCAGCGCCTCCTGGATGTTGATGGTGCCTTCCGCGCATGCGATTGATGAAGAGGCGGCACGCGGCTTGGCCAAGCAAAACAACTGCTTCAAATGCCACGCCATCGAAAAAGACAAAGACGGCCCAGCTTACAAAAAAGTCGCTGAAAAGTACAAAGGCAAGGCCACCGCTGAAGCTCATTTGATTGAGCACATCACTTCGGGCGAAAAAGCCAAATTTCCGGATGGCCATGAAGAGGAGCACAAGATTGTGAAAACCTCACCCCCCAAAGACATGGCCCAAATTAAAAATCTGGTGCAGTGGATCTTGGCTCAATAAAGCCATCGATTGACCCTCCATTCCAATTGGGAACTCACATGAAACGCATTCAACAAATTTTGGCCAGCATGATGTTGCTGGCGTCCTTGATGGCCTCTGCCGGGGCCATGGCGGCTGACAACAAGCTGCCAGATCTGACTGGCGCCAGTCCGAAGGCCGTGGTGGCTCAAGAGGCTTTGAAAAAAGATGCCTTGTGCACCAAGTGCCATGATGAATCCGAAAACGCGCCAGTGCTGTCTTTGTACCAAACCAAGCACGGCGTGCGTGGCGATGCCCGCACGCCCACTTGCCAATCGTGCCACGGTGCCAGCGACAAACACATCAAGGGCGACCCCAGTGTGAAGGGTCGCGCAGCACCTGATGTGGTGTTCAAAAAAGGTGCGTTCAAGCAGTCCGAAGACAAAGAGCGCGCCGGTCAGTGCCTGACTTGTCACCAAGACAACAAACGCAACAACTGGGACGGCGGCAAACACCAAACCAGTGGCGTGGCTTGTAACGACTGCCACCAGGTGCACCGTCCTGCTGACAAGGTCTTGAATAAAAAGACCCAAACTGAAGTCTGCTACACCTGCCACAAAGAGCAGCGTGCGGACAGCAAAAAAATCTCGCACCACCCGCTGGAAGAAGGCAAAGTGGCTTGCGCAGACTGCCACAATCCGCACGGCTCTACCGGCCCCAAACTTCTGAAAAAGAACACCGTGACCGAGACCTGCTACCAGTGCCATGCTGAAAAACGCGGCCCCTTCTTGTTCGAGCACCAGCCCGTGACAGAAGACTGCGCCAACTGCCACACACCGCACGGCTCCAACATCTCGCCGTTGTTGAAATCTCGCGCTCCCTTCCTGTGTCAAGAGTGCCATGACGGCACCCATGCCAGCGGCACACCTGCTGGTGTGAACACCGCGGGCTTCCAAGGTGGCTTGGCTACCCGCAACGCAGCAACGCCTTCAGTCGCTCAATTCCCAAGCAAAAACTTGGTGGGTCGTGCCTGTACCAACTGCCACAGTCAAGTTCACGGTAGCAACAGCCCCGCTGGCGGCTACTTGCAACGCTGATGTCAAGAATTGGAGAAGCATATGAAAACAAGTCAATACTCCCTGCGGCTCACTCCTGTGGCCATGGCTGTGGCCATGTCACTGGTGACCTTTTCTGCCTACGCTGACGATGAAGAGATCGCAGCACTGACACAGCCATCCAACACCGTTGAAATCGGCGTGATCAATGTGTCGCAAGATGCCGCCAAATTTGGCGAATACACGGGCCTGAACAAGGCCGGCACATCGATGGTGGGCAATGTGGATCTGCGCGGAGGCCGCGCCTACAGTGACCGCGAAAATGGCGGCACCCAGCGTTGGTCTCTTAAGGCCAACGACATTGGCCTGACCTCACGCTCCTTGAACGCCACCACCAGTGAGCAAGGTGAGTGGTCGTTGGGCCTGAGTTATGACGAACTGCGCCATAACTTGTCCAACGGGTACCAAACGCCTTACCAGGGCACGATGGGCGGCAATCTGTACACCTTGCCCACAGGTTTTGGTTTGGTGACGACCACGGGTACAGGCGCACCAGGCACCAACGTGCTGACGGCCGGGCAACAAGCGGCCTTCCAGAATATGGACATCGCCACCACCCGTAAAAACACATCGCTCAATGCGGGCATGAGCATCAACTCGCGTTTGAGTTTGAATTTTGACTTTAACCACCTGGACCAGTCGGGCGCCAAACTCATGGCCTTTGGCGCTTCTGGTGTTGGTGGCGTGAACGGTGAGGTGGTGTCGATTCTGCCCATGCCCACCAATTACAAAACGGATACTGTTAACTTGGCGCTGCATTGGAAGGGTGATCAATCGCACCTGAGTGTCGGATACTTCGGTTCGTTCTTCCGCAACGACTACGACCGTGTCAATTTCCAAGCTTATTCGGGTACCCCACCCACGGGCGGATCGTTGCCCATGCAAGTCATGTCCACGGCGCCAAATAACGACTTCAATCAGTTGAATCTTTCGGGTGGCTACACCTTGGCACCGAAGACGAAATTGGTGGGCAATTTGTCTTACGCGCAGAACACCCAAAACAGCAATTTTGTAGCGCCCGAGGCGGGCACCATGGTGACCGCCATGCCTGTGACCTCGCTCAATGGCAAGGTAGTGAATACGCATGCTGATGTGAAGTTGACTGATCAGACCACCACACAGCTGACGCTGATGGGTGGCTTCAAATACGACGAGCGTGACAACCAAACGGCGTCACATATGTACAACTTCAATGCCATCAGTGGAGGCAATACGGCCAATTACCCTAATACCCCACTGAGTACCAAAAAGACTCAGCTGGAATTGGCGGGTGATTACAAGATCAAACCCGGTCAAGTGTTCCATGCGGGCTATGTGCATGAAGACCTGAACCGTTGGTGCAGCAGTTACGCGGTGGGCACATCTAACACAGCGGGTGCAGCAGGTTACTACCCTGCAGGTACCAATTGCGTGGTGGCCAAATCGAGCAAGGATGACCGCATCGATACCAGCTACCGCATGAAGTTCACCGATGATGTGGATTTCAAGCTGGGCTATGGCTACAGTGACCGCACCACCAGCAATGATCCTTTGGCGATCGCCGCGTTCATTGGCCAAAACGGCGCCGTGCCCGGTCCTGTACCTGCCACCGGCAACACCACCATCCGCGGTCAGAATGCGGGTGATTTCTACGGCTTTTCGCCATTCTTTGATGGCAGCCGTATTCAACATGCCATCAAAACCAGCATGAACGTGCAAGCCACAGAGCAATTGCAATTGACCTTCGGTGGACGCTACACCTATGACAAGTACGGCAGCGCTTATGGCGTACAAAACGGCAATACCTGGAGCCTGAACCTGGATGCGGCCTACAGTTACAGCGAGAAGGGTTCGTTGTATGCCTATGCCACAGAGCAACACCGTCAGCGTGATCTGACCGATGTGCAGCGCTATTCCACAACGGCCGCTGCGGCCTCTGCAACAGCTTTGTCTAGCCCGTCTACTGCCACTTGGAGCAATCAGTTGTCTGACGAAGATCTGACCTTGGGCGTGGGCGTCAAACAGGCCGGTCTCTGGGGCGGCAAACTGGAGTTGTCCGCTGATGCTTCGCATTCGGTGGGCAAAGGCGTCTACAACACGGCTCTCAACTACGCTGGCGCCACCACCGGTGGCCTGACTTGCTCGGCTTCACAGATTCTGTTTTGTGGCCAGCTGCCAGACATCAAGAGCACCATGTCTCAGTTGAAATTGACCGGTGCTTACCAAGTCGACAAAAAGACCAAAGTCATGTTGCGCTATGTTTACCAGCACCTGGCCAGTTCAGACTACTACTACAACGGTTACCAGTACGGCACTTCACCTTCCGGTTTGATGCCCACCAACCAACAAGCGCCTAACTACAACGTGAATGCAGTGGCTGCGACGCTGGTGCACACCTTCTGATCCTGCTCCATCATTCCATCCTGAAGAGACCAACCCATGTCCAATGACCATCCCGGTTTTTTAAAACGGCTCTGGAACGCCTTGAAAAAGCCCAGCGCGAAGTACTCGATCTTGGCGATTTCATCGGTGTCCTTTGTGACGGGCATTCTGTTCTGGGGTGGTTTCAACACCGGTATGGAAATGACCAACACCTTGGAGTTTTGTATCACCTGTCACGAGATGCGCGATAACGTCTACAAGGAATACAAAGAAACCATCCACTACAGCAACCGCACGGGCGTTCGCGCCATTTGCTCGGATTGCCATGTGCCCAAGGACTGGGTACACAAGATGATTCGCAAGTCACAAGCCAGTTTTGAGGTGTGGGGCAAGATCACCGGCTCCATTGACACCCCAGAGAAGTTTGAGGCCAAGCGCATGAAGTTGGCCACCCACGAATGGGCGCGCATGAAGGAGAGTAATTCTCGTGAATGCCGCAATTGTCACAACTTCGATGCCATGAGTTCTGAGTTGCAAAAGCAAACGCCTTACAAAAAGCACATGAAGGCCAAAGAAGAGGGCAAAACCTGTATCGATTGCCACAAAGGCATTGCGCACCAGTTGCCCAAAGAGTACGAAGAACCTGACGAGTAATTGTTAAATCTATAAAACCCGGCAGTAGCCGGGTTTTTTTTGACTTATGTCAATACTGACAATTCTTGGCGGTTCATGATCCAGGTCATATGTTGAGTGTGTCCGATCTTTCCTGCAGCCGTGGCGATCGGCGTTTGTTTTCCGGTGTGAATCTCACCTTGAATCAGGGGCATTGTGTGCACATCGAAGGCGATAACGGCGTAGGCAAGACCAGTTTGCTGCGCATCGTCAGTGGTTTATCGCCTGCGGCGGGTGGTCGAGTGGCTTGGGCCGGTGAATCCATCCAGGCCAGTGAGGCGTTCCGCGCTGCACGGTTGTACCTGGGTCATGCCTTGGCTTTGAAAGAGGATCTGTCTGCCCTGGAAAATTTGCAATTCGACGCCGCGATTGCCGGTCGACCCCTCAGCGCCCTCGACGCGTCAGCCGCCTTGGTGCAACTCGGCCTTTGGGGGCGCGAGCATTTGCCGGTCAGGGTTTTGTCACAGGGACAAAAGCGCCGGGCTGCTTTGGCGCGCTTGCTGGCCAGTCGCTCCGCGTTGTGGATTTTGGATGAGCCCCTAGTGGCGCTGGATCTGCAAGCCCAAACCCAGGTCTGTCAGATTTTGCAAACGCATCTGGATGCCGGCGGCATGGCCTTGGTCACCAGCCATCAGCCATTGCAGTTGTCTGGCGCCAACTGCTCAAAGTACAGGTTGCAGGCATGAATCCGTATTGGGCTGTGTTGCAGCGAGACTTGGCACTGGCCTTGCGCCGGAAAAATGAAGTGCTGACGGCGGTGTTTTTCTTTGTGGTGGTTGCCTCCTTGTTCCCCTTGGGCATTGGCCCAGAAATGGGCACGCTGCGCTTGATCGCGCCCGGCATTTTGTGGGTCGGCGCTTTGTTGGCCAGCATGCTTGCGCTCGGGCGCATGTTTGCGGCTGACTATCAAGATGGGTCACTGGAGCAAATGGTTTTGTCTTCGGCCTCGCTGCCCGGTTTGGTGGCGGTCAAGATTTTGGCGCATTGGTTGTTGTCTGGTTTGCCCTTGGTGCTTTTGGCGCCAGTTTTGGCCCTGCAATTCGATCTGCCCGCTGAGGCGATTGGCGTACTCATGGCCACGCTGCTGTTGGGCACGCCCTTGCTGTCATTGATTGGCTCGGTGGGTGCCGCCTTGACCTTGGGTGTTCGAGGTGCGGACGTTTTGTTGTCGCTGCTGGTTCTGCCTTTGTACATTCCGGCCTTGGTGTTTGGTGCTGGCGCGGTGCAGGCCCAAACGGCTGGCTTGGGTGCTTCTGCGCATCTTTCTATTTTGTTGGCGATGCTGCTGGTGGCGGCCCTGTTCACGCCTTGGGCTTGTGCGGTGGCGCTGCGCATTGCCCTTGAATAACCCCTTGATTGTCATGACCTCGCATTCCAAATTTTGGTTCCGTTTCGCTTCACCCCAGGCCTTTTATGCTTTGGCCGGGCGCCTTTGGCCGGGCCTGGCGGTGGTCGCCACACTGTTGGGTCTGTGGGGCTTGTGGCTGGGCTTGTTCGTGGCTCCCACAGACTTTCAGCAAGGCCAAGCCTACCGCATCATTTTTGTGCACGTGCCTGCGTCTTGGATGTCGATGGTGATTTACATGGCCATGGCGTTTTGGGCCTTGCTGGGCTTGACCTTCAACACCCGGCTGTCCGGGATGATGACTCAGGCCTTGGCACCCACAGGGGCTTTGTTTGCCTTTTTGTCTTTGTGGACGGGGGCGCTGTGGGGCAAACCTATGTGGGGTGCTTGGTGGGTTTGGGACGCGCGCTTGACGTCTGAATTGATTCTTTTCTTTTTGTACTTGGGATTCATCGGCTTGACTGCGGCCATCGATGACCCTCGCCGCTCAGACAAGGCTGGTGGTTTGTTGGCCCTGGTCGGGGCCATTAACGTACCGATCATTTATTTTTCTGTGCGTTGGTGGAATACCTTGCACCAAGGCGCTTCGGTATCGATGACACAAGGCTCCAGCATGGCGCAAACTATGCTCACAGCCATGTTGCTCATGGCCTTGTCTTTTTGGTTCTATGCCATCGCGGTGGCGTTGTACCGGGTGCGCACCCTTATTTTGGTGCGCGAAAGAAACACCCATTGGGTGTGTGAATTGTTGAAGACCGAGGAGTTGTGCAAATGATCTGGAGCAGTCTGAGTGAATTTTGGGCCATGGGTGGCTATGGTGAATATGTCTGGGGTAGCTTTGGTGTGGCGGCCCTGTTCATGGGGATTGAAGTGGCCCAAGTCGGCTATGAGCGCAAGCAAACCTTGCAACGTCTTCGCATGCTGCAAGGCGCGCAGGAACCCGCCATGGACCCTCTCGCATGAAATCTCGCCACAAACGTTTCATCCTCATCGTGCTAGGTTTGCTGGTTTTGGGGGCGGCCGCCATGCTGATTCTCAATGCCTTTCGCAGCAACCTGGTGTTCTTTTTTACGCCCACCCAAGTGGCCCAAGGCGAGGCACCCCGTGGGACTACCTTCCGCGTGGGCGGCATGGTGAAAGAAGGCAGTGTGTTGCGCGATTCCGAAAAAGGTCATTTTGTGGTGACAGATACCAACCAAGAAGTGCTCGTGCATTACCAAGGCATGTTGCCTGATTTGTTTAAAGAGGGCCGAGGTGTGGTCGCCCAAGGCAAGCTCAATGCTCAAAGTGAGTTTGTGGCCAGCGAAGTGTTGGCCAAGCACGATGAAAATTACATGCCACCCGAAGCCAAACATGCCATGGACCAAGCCGCACTTCGCAAAGCGGCCGAGTCGGTAAAGCCTTGAACATGCTGCTTAAATTGAAAGACATCTGAATGATTCCCGAACTTGGGCATTACGCCTTGATATTGGCTTTTTGGGTCGCCTTGGCACAAGGGGTGATCCCTCTGGCAGGTGCCGCCACCGCGCAAACCGCGTGGCAAGCCATGGCCAAACCCGCCGCAGCGGTGCAGTTTGGCTTGGTGCTGTTGTCTTTCATCGCGTTGGCATTGGCCTTTGTGGGCAATGATTTTTCGGTGTTGTATGTGAGTCAACACTCCAACTCTTTGTTGCCAACAATCTACCGTTTTGCCGCGGTGTGGGGCGGCCATGAAGGCTCGCTTTTGCTTTGGGCATTTTTGTTGTCGTTGTGGTCGGTGTCTGTGGCGCTTTTTTCGCGATCCTTGCCGCTGGCCATGTCAGCACGGGTGCTGGGTGTGTTGGGCTTGATTTCAACGGGCTTCATTGCCTTCATTTTGCTCACCTCCAATCCGTTTGAACGGTTGTTGCCTGCCGCCGCTGATGGCCGCGATCTCAACCCCTTATTGCAAGACCCGGGTTTGATCATTCACCCACCCATGCTCTACATGGGCTATGTGGGTTTTTCAGTGGCCTTTGCTTTTGCCATCGCCGCGTTGTTGTCGGGGCGTTTAGATGCCGCTTGGGCACGCTGGTCACGGCCTTGGACCTTGATTGCATGGGTCTTTTTGACCTTTGGCATCGGCCTGGGGTCTTGGTGGGCGTATGACGAGTTGGGCTGGGGCGGTTGGTGGTTCTGGGACCCGGTGGAAAATGCCTCACTCATGCCTTGGTTGTTTGGAACGGCCTTGATCCATGCCTTGATGGTGACCGAAAAACGCGGCGGCTTCAAAGCTTGGACCGTGCTCTTGGCGATCGGCGCTTTTTCGCTGTCATTACTGGGCACTTTCTTGGTTCGCTCCGGCGTTTTGACTTCCGTGCATGCCTTCGCAGCCGATCCGCGCCGCGGGGTGTTTGTGCTGATTTTCTTGGCCACCGTTGTGGGCAGCTCGCTCACCTTGTTTGCATGGCGTGCGCCGCAGGTGACACTGGGCGGGCGCATTGGCTTGATCTCGCGTGAATCCTTTTTGTTGGCCAACAGCGTGCTGTTGGTGGTGGCCACGGGGGCAGTGTTGTTGGGCACAATTTACCCCTTGGTGATCGATGCGCTGAACTTGGGCAAGTTGTCGGTCGGCGCGCCCTATTTCAATACGGTGTTTGTGCCTTTGTTGACGCCCGTGCTGCTGCTGATCGTGCCCGGGGTCTGGTCTTCTTGGAAAGACGCCCAGTGGCGCGTCTTGTTCCAGCGTTTGAAGTGGGTGGCTTTGGGCTCGCTGCTGATCGCTGGCCTTGTGCCCGCATGGCTGCAGATGCAGGAGCAGGGTGAGTGGACACCGGCCATTTCCCTGGGCCTGTTGCTAGGAGCCTGGATCGTTGGGGGCTCTTTGCTGCACATCGCCGACCGCATGCAAAAGCCTGGGCGCATGCCTTGTTCTTACTGGGGCATGCACTTGGCCCACTTGGGCATGGCGGTGGTGGTGTTGGGCATCACGCTGGTCAAGGGTTATGAAATGGAGAGGGATGTGCGCATGGGCATTGACGACACGGTCAGCCTGCGCAGCTACAACTTTGAATTGAAGTCGGTGCAAGAGGTGGACGGACCCAATTACAAAGCGCTGCGCGCCACCTTGGACGTCAAGCAAGATCAACGCGTGGTCGCGCAGTTACAGCCAGAAAAGCGCCACTATTTCTCGTCGGCCATGCCGATGACCGAAGCGGCGATCGACACCGGTTGGTCGCGCGACTTGTATGTGGCTTTGGGTGAAGTAGTCGAGCCCAATGCCCAAACCCATGCGGCGCAATGGAATTTGCATTTCTATTACAAGCCCTTTATTTCATGGTTATGGGCCGGTGGTCTGCTGATGGTCTTGGGTGGCTTGGTGGCAGCGTTGGACAAACGCTACCGCCGCAAGGCATCGCAAAAAGAAAGCCATTGAGGTGATTTGATGAAAAAGTTTTTGATTCCTTTGGTGATTTTTTTCGGCCTGGTGATTTTTTTGGCCGTCGGACTGCAGCGCGATCCGCGTGAAATTCCCTCTCCCTTGCTGGACAAGCCAGCGCCTGAATTCAAGCTGTTCACTTTGGCGAACAACGAGCAGCAATTTGGCCCTCAAGACATGCGCGGCCAGGTGTGGATGCTCAACGTCTGGGCTACTTGGTGCGTGGCTTGCCGCGAAGAGCACCCTTTGTTGGTCCAGTTTTCCAAAGAAAACAATTTACCCATCGTGGGCCTGAGCTACAAAGAAGTTCAGCCGCAAGACGAACCACCGGGCAGCAAGATGACGCCCCAAGCCAAGCGCGATTTGGCACGCCAACGCAGTGAGAAATGGTTGCGATCGCGCGGCAATCCTTATGTGGTCACCGTGCTCGATCTGGATGGACGCGTGGGCATCGACTATGGCGTCTACGGCGTGCCCGAGACCTATGTGATCGATAAGCAAGGGGTGATTCGCTACAAGCTAATTGGCGTGATGACCCCCGAGTTGTTAGCGCAAAAAATACTGCCGCTGGTGAATCAATTGCAAAAGACGTGAGCCCTGTATGAAGCAAAAAATTGGTTATTTTGAGGTGGCTCAGGGCTTGCGCCTGCGATGGGCGTTGACCTTGCTGCTGACTTGTTTCAGTGCCACTCTGTGGGCCTTGGAGGCCACGCCCAACGCACAAGACCCGGTGGTCGAGGCGCGCATGATCCATATTTCTGAAGAGCTGCGCTGCTTGGTGTGTCAAAACGAATCGCTGGCTTCTTCGCATGCTGAACTCGCAGGTGATCTGCGCGAAGAGGTGCGGGGCCTGATTCGGCAAGATAAATCAGACACTGAAATCAAAGATTTTTTGATCACCCGGTATGGGGACTTTGTGCTGTACCGCCCGGCGGTCAAACCCGTGACTTGGGCTTTGTGGTTTGGGCCTTTTGCCCTGTTGATCGGCGCGCTGGTGGCTGCTGCACTGTATTTGCGACAACGCCAGCGGCTCCATGCGCCCTCAGCTTGGACGGCTGAAGAATTGAAAAAAGCAGAACAACTGCTCAAAGACGGGGAGTCTGCGTGAATTCAAGTTTTGTGTTTATTGTGAGTGCCTTGGCGCTCACCGCGGTGGTGGTACTGGTCTTGATGTGGAGCTTGCTGCGCACGCGGGGAACCACCCAACCTAACCTGGTGCAGGCCAATCAGCAGGTCTACCGCCAGCAATTGAAAGATCTGGAAAAAGAGCATGCCCAAGGGGGGCTGAGTCCAGTCGACTTTGAGTTTGCGCGCGCCGAGCTGCTGGGGCGCATGCTGGAAGACACGGCGCAAGCCGATGCGCCAGACGCCATCAAACCCCCGCGCACGCTGGTCAGTGCCATGGTGTTGGCCGTGTTTCTGCCCGTGGCGGCCATGTCCACCTACATGTGGCTGGGCGAGGTGGAGGGTTTGAATCCGGCCGTGGCCTCGGCCGAGGACAAAGACAAACACCCCGATCTGGAGGCCATGGCGGCCAGCCTGGCGCACAAGCTGGAATCGGACAGCGGCAACGCACAGCGCTGGGTCATGCTGGGCCGAACCTACCGGGCTCTCAATCAATATGACAAGGCCTTGCCGGCTTACCAAAAGGCGTTGACCTTAGGGGCGGACGATGACATTGCGCTGGAGCGTGCGGAAGTTTTGGCGCAACACAATGGCGGTGATTTCAAAGGCGAGCCTTGGGCGGTGATCAGGCAGGTGCTGGCCAAGAACGCACGCCACTTCAGTGGCTTGCTGCTGGCGGGCAGTGCGTCGTATGCGCAGGGTGACTACAAAACTGCTATTCGCTATTGGCAGCAAGCCCGTGACCAGCTAGAAGAGGGCGATGAAGAAATTCAAGGCATTGAGATCGCCCTGAACAAAGCCCGTGAAAAAGCCGGTGAACCCATGGTCGCCTCCAGGCCTGTGATTGCTTCGCCGGCTTCACCCCATGTAGCCTCGTCTAAAGCCGCACCAGCGGCAGCCGTAGCTGCGGGTGCTGGCGTGGCCGGGCGGGTATCTGTCGACCCGGCCTTGAACGCCTCAATTTCGCCGTCCGATGTGGTGTTTGTCTATGCCACTCCAAGCGACGGGCAAAAGATGCCGCTGGCAATTTTGCGCAAAATGGCGGCTGATTTGCCGTTTGACTTTGTGCTGGACGACAGCACGGCCATGAGCCCTGATCGCAAGCTCTCGTCGCAAGCGCAGGTGGTGCTGAAAGTGCGCATCTCCAAAACGGGTGAAGCCATGACCCGCGCGGGCGACTGGATTGGCGTGATTGATTCGGTGGCGGTGGGGGCACGCAATGTGCGTCTGGTGGTGAATCGGCAAGCGCCCTAAGACCAAGGCCATGTCGGGGTTGATTTAATAAAATTGTCAATCCTGTTGTATTCCTTGACTTGGCGCAAGTTTGAAAATTGAAACCAGCATTAGCCTTGCTGGCATAGATTTTTCAACTTAGGCAATCATGGCGCAAGACAGTTTCACCCTCTCACTTCCAATGTCGGGGCTTTCTGTGCAAGCCATTTGTGAAGATGTGCTGCTTGAAAAATATGCCAAAGAGGGTGAGACCTCCATCGCCGATGTGTATGCCCGAGTGGCGCGAGGGCTGGCCTCGGTAGAGGAACCTCGTCTGCAAGCTGACTACACCCAAGCCTTTTTTGACAACATGATGGCCGGCGCCATTGGTGCGGGGCGCATCATGAGTGCTGCAGGAACCGAGATCCAGGCTACCTTGATCAATTGTTTCGTGCAACCGGTGGGTGACTGCATCCAGGGGATAGATGACGAAGGCTACCCGGGTATTTACGAAGCCTTGAAGCAAGCAGCTGAAACCATGCGACGCGGCGGTGGTGTGGGTTACGACTTCTCACGCATCAGGCCCAAAGGTGCCGCAGTGAAAGGCACGGCATCCTTGGCCTCGGGGCCTTGCAGTTACATCAATGTGTTCGATCATTCCTGCACCACGGTGGAAAGTGCCGGTTCACGGCGTGGCGCGCAAATGGGCGTACTGCGCATTGACCATCCAGACGTGATGGAGTTCATTTCCGCTAAACGCACGCCGGGGCGATGGAACAATTTCAACGTCTCAGTCGGCGTGACGGATCGCTTTATGCAAGCGGTCATGGAAGATGAGACTTGGTGCTTGGTACATAAGGCCACACCGGGGCGAGACTTGTTGGCTCAAGGCGCCTACCTGCGCGAAGACGGTTTGTGGGTGTATGTTGAATCTCCGGCGCGCGACATTTGGCAAGCCGTGATGCAGTCTGCCTATGATTTTGCTGAGCCAGGAATCTTGTTTTTAGACCGAATCCACCAAGACAACAACCTGGCCTATTGCGAAAAAATTGAAGCCACCAACCCCTGTGGCGAGCAGCCTTTGCCGCCCTACGGTTGCTGTGATTTGGGGCCCATCATCTTGCCCCAGTTCGTGCGCCACCCCTTTGGTCTGAATGGGCATTTGCCAGCATTTGATTTTGATGCCTTCGTTCAATCTGTGGCGCTGCAAGTGCGGGCTTTGGACAATGTCCTGGAGTTGACCCATTGGCCCTTGCCCGAGCAGGCCGCCGAAGCGCAAGCCAAACGCCGCATTGGTGTGGGCTTTACCGGCTTGGGCGATGCACTGGTGATGCTCAACTTGGCCTACAACAGCCAGCCCGGTCGTGACATGGCTGCGCGCATCGCTCGCGTGATGCGCGATGCGGCCTATGCAGCTTCGATTGAATTGGCCAAAGAGCGAGGCAGCTTCCCGGCCTTGGATGTGGCGGCCTATCTCCGTGCCCCCGGGTTTGCCAGCCGGCTCGAGCCGCAGATGAAGGAGGCGATCGCGCAATTTGGTATCCGCAACAGTCACTTACTGTCGATTGCGCCCACGGGCACCGTGAGTTTGGCATTTGCCGACAACGCATCGAACGGCATCGAGCCTGCTTTTTCGTGGTTTTACACGCGCAAAAAACGCGAGGCCGATGGCCAGATCCGTGAATACAGCGTTCAAGACCATGCTTGGCGGTTGTACCAAGCCATGGGTGGCGATGTGAATCAGTTGCCCTCGTGTTTTGTGACAGCTTTGGAGATGTCGGCGCAAGATCATATTGCGATGATGCAGGCGGTTCAGCCCTTCATCGATACGGCAATTTCCAAAACCGTCAATGTGCCTGTGGATTACCCTTTTGAAGATTTCAAAAGCTTGTACATGCAAGCCTGGCAGGCGCATTTAAAGGGCCTGGCCACTTACCGGCCAAATGCGATTTTGGGTTCGGTGTTGGAACTGACCCCTGCACCGGCTGCACCGGCACCGGCGTCCCCTGCTGTTGCGGCGGCCGATCCACTGCGCGCTGTGCTGGAGCGGCGGCCTCAAGGTGAGTTACCAGCGGTGGCTGAAAAAATCATTTACTGGACGCAAGACGGCTCTAAAACGCTGTACCTGATCATTTCATTCATGACGGTGCAGGGCGTCGCGGATGGAAAGCCGATCAAGTTGGAGCGGGCAATTGAATTCTTTATGCCGGTGGGACAAAACGGCGAGTCACAGCAATGGATCACCTCCAGCATGCGGCTCTTGTCTTTAGCCGCTCGCGGTGGATTTTTGGCCCGCGCTTTGCATGACATGCGCAAAGTGGCTTGGGACCGTGGTCCCGTTCGACTGGGCACGATGCAAAAAGAAAATGGCACTCAGGTGCCGATGTGGCACGACTCGGAAGTCGCTGCCGTGGCCTATGCGATTGAACAAATCATAGAGCGACGAAGCACTTCATTCACTGGGGTTGCAGACGCTGAATCTGACCCTGGTATCGCGCAGTCTGCTGCCTTGTTTCATCCTAAGCATATGCAAGGCAAAAAATGCCCTGAATGTGGTGCGCATGCGATGATCAAAAAAGACGGTTGCGAGTACTGCACCCATTGCGGTCACATTGGAAGCTGCGGCTGAGCATGGACTTTGCCCCCTCGCCTCTGGCCGCTCTGTGGACCGAACGCATGGTGCAATTCATGGCAACTTATGTGTTGCCCTACAACGCGGCTTGGTACCAGTCGATTCAACAAGGGGTCTACCCGCCGCCTTTTCTGGAAGATCTGAAAACGCTTGCGAAAGAAGAAGGGTTGTGGAACCTGTTTTTGCCCAATTTACAAGACCACGAACCCGGCACTCGGTTGAGCAATTTGGATTACGCCCCCTTGGCCGAATGCATGGGCCGAGTGCCTTGGGCGGCGGAAATTTTCAATTGCAGTGCGCCAGATACTGGCAATATGGAGTTGCTGCATCGCTTTGGCTCCCCTGCGCAGCGCACGCAGTGGTTGGCGCCTTTGATGAAGGGCGAGATCCGTTCGGCGTTTGCCATGTCTGAGCCTGATGTGGCGTCATCGGATCCGACCAACTTGCAGACGCAAGTGGCTCTGAACGGTGATGAATGGGTGATTCACGGTCGCAAATGGTTCATCACCGGAGCGGCCCACCCGCAGTGCAAACTCTTGATCGTGATGTGCCGCAACGCCACCGAAGGCCAGGTGCCGGGAGAGGCGCATGCGCAACACAGTTTGATCCTGGTGCCCATGGACACCCCTGGGGTGAACTTGGTGCGCAATATTCCGGTGGTGCACCACCATGCGCCTGAGGGGCATTGCGAAATCGTCTTCAAAGAGGTGCGGGTTCCCAAGGACCACCTTTTGGGTGCGTGGGGACAGGGTTTTCAATTGGGTCAGGCTCGTTTGGGGCCAGGACGGGTGCATCACTGCATGCGCACCATCGGGCAATGCGAGTTGGCGCTGGAGTTGGCCACCGAGCGCGCCTTGGAGAGGCAAGCTTTTGGTCGGCATTTGTCAGACTACGCGAATGTGCAGGAGTGGTTGGCCCAGTCGCGCATTGAAATTGACCAAGCGCGCTTACTGGTTTTGCAAGTGGCTTGGATGTTGGATGAAGGCCAGATGGCCCCCCATTTACTCCGAGCCAAAGTCGCGGCCATCAAGGTAGTGGCTGCGCAATTGCAAACCCGTGTAGTGGACCGCGCCATGCAGGTGTTTGGTGCTATGGGTTTGTCGCCGGATACCCCCCTGGCCTATTTCTGGACCTGGGGGCGGGCGCTGCATTTGATGGACGGTCCCGACGAAGTTCACCTGCGTACCGTGGCGCGTTATGAGTTTGAGAAAGCAAAAAACAAAATGGGCCAAGGCAGTGACTATTTCACTACGCCAGAGCAGATGCAAAGGCCCGCGCGGATTCGTTAATCTTTGTGTGCGTGGCCTCGCAGCCACGAAGTTAGTGCAAGGCTAGCCCAAGCGATCAAAGGGATGGCCAAGGGCTTGAGCAGCGTGTGCAGTGTTGAGTCGGTGGTGTGCTTGGCTTCTAGCAGCACCGCCCTTATCTGCGCCCGTGAGGCCTGCAAACGCTCCACGGGTGTCAACTCTTCAGTGGGCGAGGCGCTCATGTCGTGCTCAGTTCCTTGCACATGGCCATGTCTGTGTAGATTTGTCGTTTCAGTTCAGACAAAGCATGACCCACAGGCGTGCGATAGCTCGCCCATGCCAACGCTAAAGTCATGAACCAACTGACCCCTGGGGCAACGACCATGACCCAAGGCCAGCCCATGGGGCCCTTGGGCAAGACCCCCCACAGCATGAACGCCACCCCCGTGAGCACCATGGCCACAAAGGCCATACAAATCGCCATGATCCCCAACAAGGCTTTCAGCTTGGCTTGGCGCAAGGCCAGAGCAGCATCAGCGCTAAGCAGATCGGCATAAGCCTGCGCATGAACCACCAGCATCTGCGGACGGTGAGCCAGCATGTAAGCCAAAGGGTGGGTCATGGTGAACTCCCAAGCTTCAGCGACGCGAACGGGTGATGTAACTCAACACCGCCATCAAAGCCGCGCCTGAAGCGGCGGCAATCAGCAGGGATTTGAGAGGGTTTTCTTTCACATGCTGGGTGGCCCGACGCGATACATGGTCAGAAAAATCATTCACCTGGTTCTTCAGGTGCTGAGCGGATTCGTGAACAGCATCCATGGCCGCCTGTGATTCCTGTTGCGCCGAATCGGCGGCCGCTTGGGCACAGCGACTGACCTCATTGGCCATGGCTTGCAGTGTGGTGGGTGATTTGTGATTGAACATGAGACACCTTCAATTTTTCATATGCGCCTGATAGGTCGCAATGTCTGTCACATAACAACCACAGCTGTGCTGGCGCAAGCCTTCCCGATCCAGAATCTGCATCTGACCCCGCACGTAATGAATCAACTTCAGTTTCTTCAGTAAGGAGGCCGCATTGGTGATGCCGACCCTGCTTGCGCCCAGCATGTGCGATAAAAATTCCTGCGTCACGGCAAAGGTGTCATTGCCCGCACGGTCTTGGGTCATCAACAGCCATCGAGCGAGTCGGCCTTCAATCGCGTGGTACTGCGCGCAAGCCACGTTGTGTGCCAATTGCTTTATCACCACGTAGGTGTAGCGGTGCAGAAAGCGGTCCAGCTTTGGGGCATGCTTTAAAAGACGCAGAAAATCTTTTCGACTCAGGCGAAGGGCCTCACCCGCGCCTTGCACGACGGCATCAAATGGCGCGAGTTTGTCCTGCAGCACCAGACTCACACCGAGCATGCCCTCATGACCCACCAAGTGCACTTCAATGCACTCGTTTTGCGCCGTGGTGACCAGCTCCGAGATGAAGGAAGTGGTTGGAAAGTAAACATAGGGCATCGATTCGTTGCGTGAATGCAAGACCTGTTCAAACGACAAGGTGACCACCTCCGCCAAGTCCAGTAGCTTGCGCTGTTCCGGCGCGGGTAATGCCCCCACCAGTTGATTGCCATGGGTGAGTTTCGTATTCATGGTCGCACCGCCATTTCTTCCAAGAGTGTTCTTGAATTGGAAAAGAAGGTACCTCCCGCAGTCTGTGGGCTAGCGTACAAAGTCGGTCATTGGCGACGTGAACGGATACGGGGATGAATCTGTAATAAATATAAATTTTAAACTTTATATGTGACCTAGGACACAGAGCGACGGCGATATGTGTGGAACCATGCAAATGATTAAAAAGTACTCATAAAACTAACTAAAATAATTTATCGGAATCAATAAAAATGTCAAATAATTTATCTGTTAGTTTCAATAGTCCTCTCGTCAAAAGTCAAAACACTTTATTGGCCGCGATGCCTGTCCAGGAGTTTGAACGATGGGCCCCCCATTTGGAATGGGTCGATCTCAAACTGGGCCAGGTGCTGCAGGAGTCCGGCACAGTCATCAGTCACGTTTATTTTCCAACTACCTCCATCATTTCTTTGCTGTATGTACTGGAGGACGGGGCGTCGACAGAAATTTCTGTCATTGGATGTGAAGGCGTTCTCAATATTGCACAAATCATGAGTGGTCACGCCACACTCAGCCGTGCCGTTGTGCAAAGTGCCGGCGCAGCTTTGCGTGTGAGGGCCAGTGTGATTCAGCACGATTTCGAGCACTCCAATCAAGTGAGGCATTTGATGTTGCGTTATACCGAGGCGCTGATGTCTCAGATGACACAAACCGCAGTTTGTAATCGGCACCACACCTTGGATCAGCAACTGTGCCGTTGGCTGCTTTTGAGTCTAGACAGGTTGCGCAGCAATGACTTGCGAATGACTCAGGAGTTGATCGCCAATATGTTGGGGGTGCGGCGCGAGGGTGTGACTTCGGCCGCGGTTAAATTGCAAAAGAGCGGGCTGATCGAGTATTCACGCGGCCTCATTCATGTGCTCGATCGTAAGGGTTTAGAAGCCAGATCGTGCGAGTGCTATGCCGTGGTCAAAAGGGAGTACGACCGTTTACTGCCAGCCAGTATCGGTCGGTAAGCACAGATCTTGCGGCGGCTTAACGAGCTCGCCCCGACAACAATTGAACTTGCGCCGTCAAGTCACGCACTGCCTCAGTGAGCGTGAGCAGTTCTTTGTCTTTCATGAGATCGATCTTCTCGTGCAATAACTCGATTTCCAATTCCGCCTTCACATTGATTTCGTAATCATTTTGCGCGTGCCGTCTGTCCAGTTCGGATTGCCGATTTTGGCTCATCATGATGGCTGGCGCGGTGTAAGCGGCTTGAAATGACAGCAGTAGATTAAGCAAAATGAATGGGTAGGGGTCCCAGGCGCTGCTGCCCGACAGCACGTTGCCTGTGATCCATAGGGCAATGGCGCTGCTTTGCAACACGATGAATCGCCAAGACCCAATCGTGGCCGCCACCAGATCTGCCAGTCGTTGGCCCAGAGTCAGCATTGGTCTGTGCAAATGGGTTTGCATCACCAGCGCTTTGGGCTGCAATTGAAGCCGGTGTGCGCGGCGATGCACGCGTAATTGTTCAAGTTGGTGGGCGTCTTCAGCTGACAAGGTCACGGGGTGCGGAAGGCTTGTGGGTTCAGTCATGGCGTTGTAACGGATGGAGGTGCCATAGACTATCAGCATCTTTGGGGGGGAATCAAAAGCGCATTCCATTGATGCGTATTGCAAGGATGGTGCAGGCCCTTGCATCGGAGAAACGATCCCGCTAGAAGGTGGGAACGCCTTCCACCATAGCGCCGAACCTGTTGCACAATTGAGTTCTAAGGCTCAGTTATCTTGAACAATTGCGCTTGACGGCATTCGATCAACTTCGAGCTAGAAGATGAAATATGTCGACAGAAGCGGGTAAGGTTCACAATCTAATACAGTCACCATTTTTAAATACTACAAAACGTGGCATCTCCCAGCTCATCATCTCAAGCAACGAGTACAACTAACAGCGCTAATCCGCAGATTGATGCCTTACTCGGCGGTACCAAGTGGGGTGGTGCAACGGGTGTCGCCACCGCGTTGACTTTTAGTTTTCCTTGGCCTAATGGGGTGAGCGCAGTTTTTTTAGGTTACAACGGTGCGGCCTATTCTGGCAACTACGAGGCCAGCGCGAGCCAGCACTTCGGCCTCAATACCATTGAACAGATTGCTGCGACACAAGCGCTTCAGGCTTGGGCAAACGTGGCCAATATTGACTTTAGTCGAGTGCCAGACAATGCCACAACGGTTGGCGATATTCGCTTTGCGTTTACGTCAGCAAGCAGCCTGACTAACTTTTGGGGCTACTCCAGTAACCCAAACTCATCCTGGCCGAGTTCGGGGGATGTATGGATCAACGCCAAGCACGGCCAAGACAGTGACTGGACTACAGGATCGTATAACTTTGAAACCCTGATGCATGAGATCGGTCATGCACTGGGGTTAAAACATCCATTTGACGGCAACCTTACCTTACCTGCGAATTTGGATAATCGGCTGTATACGCTGATGTCATATACCGACCCGATCAATAGTCTATTCACTAAAGTCATTCACAATTCCGACGGTTCAGTCTCCCAGAGCACTTTCAGTATCAATCCTGAGACTCCGATGTTGTTGGATATTGCTGCCATGCAATACTTATATGGCGCGAACACCTCATATAACTCGAGTGATACAACCTACACCTTCGACCCCAATACCCCATTTTTTAAAACCATATGGGATGGCGGAGGGAATGACACGATATCTGTTTCTAATTTCTCAGCGGCCTGTTTGGTCGATATAAATCAGGGACATTTTTCCAATATTGCTACTGTATTGTCAGATTCAACAGCGGGGTATAACTGGAAGTCGCCGCCGCCAGTGCCTACTTATGATGCAAAGAGCAACCTCTGCATAGCCTATAACTGCGTGATTGAGAATGTTACCGGTGGCGCAGGCGACGACACCATTATGGGCAACGACAGCAATAATTGTTTGAACGGTGGGCCTGGAAATGACACCATCACAGGTGCGGCCGGAAACGACACCTTGCAAGGTGGTGCCGGGAATGATGTGTTGAATGGAGGCTCCGGCACAGATACCGTTTTGATGCAGGGAAAGTTAAGCGAATATAAGGTTTCCATGACAGCGCAAGTCGGTACGGTCTCAGACACCATGACCGCGCGCGACGGTAAAGATACTGTGCAGCAAATTGAACATATTCGGTTTGCCGACTTTGACATTAATGCAGGATTACCCGCATTAGCCGCCTCTGTCAGTACGCCCCAACTTCAGCGCTTGATGGAGCTTTATGTCGGATTCTTCAACCGGATTCCTGATGCGGATGGCTTGTCATTCTGGCTGACCCAGCTCAAGGCCGGATCGGCCATCAACCAAATTGCAGACTCTTTCTACGTTGTCGGCGTGCAGTACACCTCCCTCACGGGCTTCTCATCCACAATGACCAATGCGGATTTTGTTAACGTGGTTTACCGTAACGTTTTAGGGCGAACAGGCGGAGCTGATGCGAGTGGACTTTCCTACTGGACGGGTGAGTTGGCCAGTGGTCATGCCAGCCATGGCAACTTGGTTTCTACGATCCTCGATTCCGCTCATACCTTCAAAGGGGACCCCGCCTGGGGCTGGGTTGCTAATCTGTTGGACAACAAGATTGCAGTAGCCACAAAGGTTGCTGTCGATTGGGGATTGAACTACTTAACCGCGGATGCTTCCGTCGCAAACGGCATGGCCATCGCCAAGGCGGTGACGCCCACCGACACGAGTGTGGCCGTCGCATTGGTCGGAATACACGATGGTGCTGTCCTGTTAAGTTGAAAACATGAATGGGTGGTCACCCGGTTCAATAGGCACCTGTTGTAGGCTAAATTGAACCGGAAGAATACCTTATCGTTTTGTGGTCTCCAGCAATTCGATTACTGTTCTGTAATTTCCAAATTGCGTATTCTGGCGACCGTGACCGATCGTTCTGGCGATCGTGACCGGTTTGCAGCGGTTTGGAGTTGCGCGGTTAAATTGTAGTGGTGTCGGTCACGATGGGTCTGGTTTGGGCTCCTTTTTTATTGATTTTGGTTTCTGGCGCAGAGAGTCGCCCGTGAGTGTGAAGCGATGATTCCTTTGCATGATTCGATCCAAAATTGCATCTGCAATCGTGGCATCGCCAATCCATGCATGCCAGTGCTCAATGGGTAATTGGCTGGTGATGATGGTGGCCTTGCAGGCCGAGCGGTCATCATCGATTTCCAGCAGATCAGCACGGGTTTGTGCATCTATTCCTGCCATGCCCCAATCGTCCAAGACAAGGATTTCGGTCTTGGCCAGTTGAATCAACCACTTGCCGAACGTGGCGTTACCGTGGCGAATGCGCAGCTCTTCACCCATTCGCGGCACGCGTTGGTAATAGACCGAGTGGCCCCGGCGGCAGGCGTACTGCGCCAGTGCACAAGCCAGCCACGATTTACCCGCACCAGTGGGCCCCGTAATCAGAACCGTATGCCCGCTTTGCACCCACTCCCCCA
>CANGDZ010000033.1 GCA_947452785.1 Comamonadaceae bacterium
CCGACAAGAACGGGGCCCAATTTCAACCACCACCGATTTGGCCGGGCTCGTGGCTGGCACGGTCAAAACCCGCGAGCAGGGCCAGAACCCTGCAACGCGGACATTTCAGGCTTTTCGGATTTTCATCAATGCCGAGCTTGCGCAGCTTGAACAAGCGCTAGAAGCCAGCTTGCAGGTGCTGCGCCCAGGTGGTCGTCTGGTGGTGATCAGCTTTCATTCATTGGAAGACCGCATCGTCAAGCAATTCATTGCCAAGCATTCCAAAGATGTCTACGACCGCCGTACGCCCTTTGCCGCTCCGGTGCCGATGCGCTTCAAGGCCGTCGACCGCATCCGTCCTTCCAAGGATGAAGTGGCGGGTAACACCCGTTCGCGCAGTGCCATCATGCGCGTGGCTGAGCGCACGGAGGTGGCGGCATGATGCGCTTGAGTATGGCTTTGCTCGCCTTGGTGGTGTCCAGTGCCATGGTCTTGGTGCACAGCCAGTATGAAACGCGCCGCTTGTTTGTCGAGCACGAGAAGGCGCTCAAAGAAGCTGCTCGGTTGGAAACGGACCTCGAGCGCCTGACGGTTGAGCGCCGCGCCCAAGCGACACCGCTGCGCGTGGAGCAGATCGCACGGCAACAATTGCAGATGCGCAATCCACCACCCGGCATCACGCAGTATGTGACGGCAACCGGAGCATCCACCGCCTCTGCCAAGGAGGCGTCCCGATGAGCAGTCGCAGCGTACAGCTCAGCTCCAGCCCATTGCTGACCAGCAAAACGCCGGTGTGGCGCAGTCAACTGATTGTGGCGACCATCGCTGTTGCCTTCGCCGGTTTGGCCGTCAGGGCGGCCTATGTGCAGGTGATAGACAACGCTTTCTTCAAGCGCCAGGGTGAAGTGCGGTTTGCACGGACATTGGCCTTGCCCGCTAACCGGGGACGAATTCTGGATCGCAATGGCTTGCTGTTGGCTTCCAGTGTGCCGGCGCCCAGCATTTGGGCCAACCCTGAAGAGTTAGAGCGGGATCCTGAAAAATTATCCCGTCTGGCCCGGTTGCTGGAAATGACGTCCGTCGATTTGGACAAGAAATTGGCCAACGAAGACAAGACCTTTGTCTGGCTCAAAAGGCAGTTGGACGAATCCGTGGTCAAAGACATCTTGGCTTTGGACATCAAGGGCGTGTATTCCATCAAAGAATACAAGCGCCTATACCCCGAAGGCGAAGCCGCTGCGCACATCGTCGGCTTTACCAATGTCGAAGACGTGGGACAAGAAGGCATGGAACTGGTGTTCCAGAAGCAACTGTCAGGCAGGCAAGGCTCGCGGCGTGTGATCAAAGACCGTTTGGGGCGTGTGGTCGAAGACGTGGGTGAAGCCGTCTTGCCGATCGATGGCGAAGACCTGCAACTGAGCATTGACAACAAAGTGCAATTTTTTGCGTACCAAAAATTGCGCGATGCGGTGCTGGAAAACAAAGCCAAAGCCGGCAGTGTGGTGGTGCTGGACGCCCAGTCGGGTGAAGTGCTGGCCCTGGCCAATTACCCCAGTTATTCGCCAGCCAAACGCATTAATTTAAGCGGCGAGCAATTGCGCAACCGCGCTTTGACAGATACCTTCGAGCCCGGTTCGACCATGAAGCCTTTTGTGATTTCATTGGCTCTGGAAAAAGGCATCGTCACACCGGAAACCCGCATTGATACCTCGGGCGGTCATTTGACTATCGCGGGCTCGACCATATCTGACTCCCATGCGCACGGCACTTTAACGGTGAATGAGGTGATTCAAAAGTCCAGCAATATCGGCACTGTGAAGATCGCCATGCAAATGCAGCCGCGCGAGATGTGGGAGATGTACACCCAAGTCGGCTTTGGGCAAAAACCCCAATTGCCTTTTCCGGGTGTGGTGAGCGGTCGTCTACGGCCCTATAAAACCTGGCGCCCAATTGAACAGGCCACCATGAGTTATGGCTACGGTTTGTCCGTCAGCTTGTTTCAACTGGCCCGTGCCTACACCTTGTTTTCACACGACGGTGAAATCATTCCTGCCAGCCTCATGAAAATCAACCAGTCTGGCGTCGGCGCGCGGGTCATCAGTCCTGAGCATGCGATCGCTGTGCGCAAAATGCTGCACGCGGTGGCGGGCCCCGGTGGCACCGCACCCAAAGCACAAACTGTGGGCTATTCGGTGGGTGGTAAAACCGGCACGGCGCACAAACAAGAAGGCAAGGGTTACTCCGGCAAAAAGTACCGCGGCTTCTTTGTAGGCTTGGCGCCGATTGAGCGGCCGCGGATCATTGTCGCGGTGATGATCGACGAGCCCAGTAACGGCCGGTATTTCGGTGGCGATGTCGCCGCTCCCGTGTTCAGCGAAACCGTGCAGCAAACGCTGCGTCTCATGGGCGTTCAGCCCGATATGTCGGTCAAGCCACAGACTTCGGTCCAGGCCGTAGAGGAGTCCTTCTGATGCTGGAATTGCGCACCCCTCATGAAGTCGCCGACTGGTTGCGCCAGCGTGTGACGGGGCAATTGCAGACGGACAGTCGTCTGGTGCAACCCGGAGATGGTTTTCTGGCCTGGTCCGGTGCATCGGCCGATGGTCGTTTGTTCGTCTCACTGGCCCGCGCCCAAGGGGCTGCTGCGTGCATCGTTGAAAAACAAGGGCTGCAAGACTTGGATTTTGGCGACTCACCTGACATCGCTTGTTACGACCAACTCAAAGCGCATGCCGGCTGGATAGCCAATGCGTTTTACGCTGCGCCCAGCGAGTGCTTGGGTCTGATTGCGGTGACCGGTACCAACGGCAAAACCTCCACCACCTGGTGGCTGGCCCAAGCCTTGAATCATTTGAAGGGTCATGACGCTTGCGCCGTGATCGGCACCTTGGGCACCGGTGTGGTGTCCGCCTTGGCGTCCACGGGCATGACCACCCCGGATGCGGTGCTTCTGCAAAGTCAGCTGCGCGCCTTTGCCGATCAGCAGGTGAGCTATGTGGCGATGGAAGCCTCTTCCATCGGCATTCAAGAGCATCGCCTGGACGGCGCTCAAGTGCGTGTGGCGGTGTTCACCAATTTGACGCAAGACCACTTGGACTACCACGGCGATATGGCCACCTACGGCCAGGCCAAGGCGCGCTTGTTTGCATGGGCTGGTTTGCAGTCTTGTGTGATCAACATTGAAGATCCATTTGGTGCCGAATTGGCGCAGTCTTTGCAGGACAAGAGTCTGGATATCTGGACCTGCTCACGCGTGGGTGGTGCCGGCCGCTTGCAAGCGCGTCAAGTGAACTCGGCCCATGCCGGTTTGAGCTTGGAGATAGTGGAGGGCGAACAGGTCGCCTCATTGCAAACGGCGGTGATTGGTGACTTCAATATTGACAATTTGTTGGGCGTGATCGCGGTGCTGCGCGCCGTGGGTTTCGACCTGCAGGCGGCCGTGCAAGCCTGTGCACAGCTTTCGCCCGTGCCCGGGCGCATGCAAATGATTCCCGTGGTCGGGGCCCATTTGCCTTTGGCCGTGGTGGACTATGCGCACACCCCCGATGCGGTGGCCAAGGCCTTGCAAGCTTTGAAAAATGTGGCCACGCAACGGCAAGGACAACTGTGGTGTGTGATGGGTTGTGGTGGTGATCGCGATCCTTCCAAGCGGCCTTTGATGACCCGCGCGGCCGAACAAGTGGCCGATCAAGTAGTTCTCACCAGTGACAACCCGCGATCCGAAGACCCTGTGCATATCTTGGAGCAAATGTCGCTGGGCATGCGCAGCCCCTTGGATGCACGTGTGATCGTGGACCGCGCTTTGGCGATTGAGAAAATTTTGTCTGAAGCCGGCCCCGCCGATGTGGTGCTGATTGCGGGCAAAGGGCATGAAGACTACCAAGACATCGGGGGCGTGCGCCATCCCTTCTCTGACATTGAGCATGCCCAGCGCGTATTGCAACGCTTGGCGACTCAAAATACTGAGGAGTCCCGGTAATGGGTATGCAATTGTCACTCCACACGATGCTGCCTTGGCTCGACGGTGCGGTGCTGCATGGCGATGGCGCTGTGCAAGTACAACGTGTGCACACCGATACGCGCACCTTGCGCGACGGCGATTTGTTTGTGGCGCTGCGGGGTGAACGCTTTGATGGCGCGCAGTTCATTGCGCAAGCCAAAGCCATGGGCGCTGTGGCGGTGCTGTGCGAAGCCTCGGGTCGTGCCTATGCGCAAGCTGTGGGCATGGCGGCGGTGGTGGTGGCGGATGCGCGGTTGGCCTTGGGGCAGTTGGCGGCGGGTTGGCGTGCGCAGTTTCAGTTGCCATTGATTGCCGTGACCGGCAGCAACGGTAAAACCACAGTGACGCAAATGCTTGCCAGTATTTTGCGCGTGGCGCAGCCGAATGTCAGCTTGGCCACCCAAGGCAATTTGAATAACGACATCGGGGTGCCGCTGACTTTGCTGAACTTGCGCCCACACCACACCATCGCGGTGGTCGAGTTGGGCATGAACCATCCTGGCGAAATTGCGTATTTGGCGCAAATGACCCAAGCCACTGTGGCCTTGGTGAACAACGCCCAGCGTGAGCACCAAGAGTACATGGGCACCGTCGAAGCCGTGGCGCGTGAAAACGGCGCGGTGATTGGCTTGCTGGCCGACAGTGGTCGCGCCGTCTTTCCGGTGGACGATGAATACACTGGCTTGTGGCAAGCGATGTCTGCACCGCGGTCCGTGATGACCTTCGGTTTGCAGTCTGGCGATGTCCGCTGCAGTGAACCTCAGTGGATTCATGGGGCTTGGCATTTTGAAATCCTGACGGCCACGCTGCGCAAGCCCTGCCGTTTGCATGTCGCTGGTCGGCACAACGTGAAAAATGCCTTGGCGGCGGCGGCCTGTGCCTTGTCGGCGGGTGTCCCGCTGGAGGCTGTTGCGCAAGGTTTGAACGCGTTTGAGCCCGTCAAAGGCCGCTCACGCGCATTGGCGCTGCAAGTGGTCTTGCCGCAGGGGGGCGACCATTCCCTCACCGTGGTCGATGACACCTACAACGCCAATCCCGATTCTGTGCGCGCGGCCATTGATGTGCTGGCCGAACTGCCAGGTCCCCAGTTATTGGTACTGGGCGACATGGGCGAAGTCGGCGAACAAGGTCCCGAATTTCATGCCGAAGTTGGCGCCTATGCCCGCGCCCGCGGTCTGACGCAAGTGGCCACCCTGGGCAGCATGAGTGTCAGCACCGCCTTGGCGTTTCAAGGGGGTCAGCATTTTGAAGACATGGCTGCCTTGCAAGCGTTCATCTTGAACGTGTTGCCGCAGTTCAACAGTATTTTGGTCAAAGGCTCGCGGTTTATGAAGATGGAGCGGGTGCTCGATGTTTTGAGCGCGCATACACAGCACATGGGAGAACTCAAACATGCTGCTTAGTTTGGCGCAATGGTTGCAAACGCTGTCTCCGGAGTGGGGATTTTTGCGTGTTTTCCAATACATCACGTTTCGCGCAGTGATGGCGGCCATGACATCGCTGTTGATGGGCTTGGCCGCCGGGCCTTGGGTGATTCGCCATTTGACGTCGCTGAAAATCGGTCAACCCGTGCGCGGCTACGGCATGCAAAGCCACTTGGCCAAAAGCGGCACCCCCACCATGGGCGGCGTGCTGATTTTGTTGTGCATTGCGATCTCCACTTTGCTGTGGTTTGACCTGTCCAACCGGTTTGTGTGGATCGTGCTGCTGGTGACCCTGGGCTTTGGCGCCATCGGCTGGGTTGATGACTGGCGCAAAGTGGTGAACAAAGATCCTGAAGGCATGCGTTCGCGCGAGAAGTATTTTTGGCAGTCGATGATCGGTTTGTTGGCGGCTTTGTACTTGGTATTCAGTATTTCCGAAAACTCCAATATGCGGGTGTTGGATTTGTTCTTCAAATGGGTCATATCGGGTTTTGATGTCAGCTTGCCACCCAAGGCCGGTTTGTTTCTGCCCTTCTTCAAAGAAGTCAGCTATCCCTTGGGGGTGCTGGGTTTTGTGGTGATGACTTATTTGGTCATCGTGGGCTCGAGCAATGCCGTGAATTTGACCGATGGCCTGGATGGCCTGGCCATCATGCCGGTGGTGATGGTGGGCTCTGCACTGGGCGTGTTTGCCTACGTCACCGGCAGTTCGGTGTACTCCAAGTATTTGATCTTTCCCTACATTCCCGGTTCTGGGGAGTTGATGATTTTTTGCGCGGCCATGGCCGGTGCAGGGCTGGCCTTTTTGTGGTTCAACACCCATCCCGCGCAAGTGTTCATGGGTGATGTGGGTGCATTGGCCTTGGGGGCGGCCCTGGGCACCATCGCGGTGATCGTGCGGCAAGAAATCGTGCTCGCCATCATGGGCGGCATCTTTGTGGCCGAGGCGGTGTCCGTCATGCTGCAAGTGGGCTACTTCAAATACACCAAGAAAAAATACGGTGCAGGTCGACGCATTTTGAAAATGGCGCCTTTGCACCACCACTTTGAAAAGAGTGGCTGGAAAGAAACCCAGGTCGTGGTGCGTTTCTGGATCATCACCATGTTGCTGTGCCTGGTCGGTCTGTCGACCTTGAAGTTGAGATAAGCATGCTGCAACTCCAAGGTCAACACATCCTCATTCTTGGGCTCGGCGCCTCCGGCATGGCTATGGCCCGCTGGTGTGTGCGCTTTGGCGCTGAGGTGGTGGTGGCCGACACGCGGCAAGCACCGCCGCAACTGCAGACCTTGCAGCATGAGTTGCCTTCGGTGCGTTTTACCGGTGGTACCTTAGACGCCAGCCTGGTGCAAGGCACGGCCATTCGGGCTGTGTTCGTTAGTCCTGGTTTGGCACCTGGCGTGACCGCGCCGGTGTTGGATGCGGCCCGCGCCAATGGCTTGTGGGTGGGCGGCGAGCTGAGCTTGTTCGCACAAGCCCTACAAGACCTGCAGGTCGAGCGCGGCTATGCCCCGCAGGTCCTGGCCATCACTGGTACCAACGGTAAAACAACGGTGACTTCATTGACAGGCCAATTGGTGGCCCGCGCCGGTAAAACGGTGCAAGTGGCGGGCAATATTGGTCCCTGCTTGCTGGATACTTTGACTGCGGCTTTGGACGGTGCCTTGCCCGAAGTCTGGGTGCTCGAGTTGTCCAGCTTCCAGTTGGAGAACGCCGGTTTGTTTGAAGCGACTGCGGCAACCGTCCTCAACCTCAGCCAAGACCATTTGGACTGGCACGGCAGCATGGCCGCCTATGCGCAGGCCAAGGCCCGTATTTTTGGCGACAAGGCCTTGATGGTGTTGAACCGTGATGACGCTGCTGTGATGGCCATGTTGCCTGAACCCGTCCGTGTGAAATTACAAAAACCCATGCTGCGCAGCCATGTGACCTTTGGTGCCGGCATGCCCTTGCGCCCTGGCGACTTTGGCATCGAAGTACTGAATGGCATGGCCTGGTTGGTGCGCGCTTTGGAAGCCGATGAGATTCGCAAGCGGCGCAAAGACGAAGAAGAGGAATTGCACATTCAGCGCTTGATTCCTGCCGACGCGCTGCGCATACGTGGCCGGCACAACGCCGTGAATGCCTTGTCGGCCCTGGCCTTGGCGTGCAGCGCAGGTTGCTCTCTGGCGCCCATGTTGTACGGTCTGCGTGAATACCGGGGTGAGCCGCACCGCGTGGAGTCGATTGGCATCATCGATGAAGTTGAATATTTTGACGACAGCAAAGGCACCAATGTGGGCGCCACCGTGGCCGCCCTGCAGGGACTGGGTGCGGACCGCCGAGTGGTGGTGATTTTGGGCGGCGACGGCAAAGGCCAAGACTTTGCACCGTTGGAACAAGCTGTCGCGAGCTTCGCACGGGCAGTCGTTTTGATCGGCAAAGATGGTCCAACTATTCGCGAACAACTTATGAATGTGGGCGTGTTGTTGATCGATGCGCAAGACATGACTGATGCGGTCGACAAAGCCAGCGCAGCTGCGCAGCCGGGTGACGCCATCTTGTTGTCACCGGCATGTGCCAGCTTTGACATGTTCCAAAACTATGAGCACCGCGCCGAGGTCTTTGGCCAAGCGGTGGCCGCACGGGCTGAAGCGGCTGGTGTGGTCTTGGAGGTGCAGGCATGAACGCAGTTCAGCCCACCATGATGAGCAAACTGACGACCCAATGGACCAGTGCCTTGCACGGGCTGACGGGGGGCTGGATGGGGGCTCAACCCGTGGCTGAGGGCGCTTTGCCGGTCAATTTAGGCAACTACGATTACGCGCGCAACAGCAATGGCGCCGGGAAATTGCAAAGCATTGACCAAGCCTTGGTTTGGGTAGTCGTGGCTTTGCTGATGTGGGGCATGGTGATGGTGTACTCCGCCTCCATCGCGATGCCGGACAACCCCAAATTTGCGCGTTATGCACAAACCCATTTTCTGGTGCGCCACGTAATTTCGATTGGCATCGGCTTTGCCGTGGCCTTGCTGGCCTTTCAGATCCCCATGGAAACTTGGGAAAAAATGGCGCGCCCCTTGTTCATCGCTTCTTTGATGTTACTGCTGGCGGTGCTGATTCCGCATGTGGGCAAAGGCGTCAATGGTGCACACCGTTGGATTTCATTGGGCATCATGAATTTCCAGCCTTCTGAGTTTGCCAAATTGGCGGTCATCATTTATGCAGCAGACTACATGGTGCGCAAGATGGACGTGAAAGAGCGCTTCTTTCGCGCCGTGTTGCCGATTGGCACGGCTGTAGCGCTGGCCGGTATTTTGTTGCTGGCCGAGCCAGATATGGGCGCATTTTTGGTGATCGCCATCATCGCCATGGGCATCTTGTTTTTGGGTGGCGTGAACGCCCGCATGTTCTTCTTGATCCTGGGTGTGTTGGTCATGATCTTCGCCATGATCATCATGACGTCCGAGTGGCGCCGCGAGCGGATTTTTGCCTACCTTGATCCTTGGGATTTGAAGCACGCATTGGGCAAAGGCTACCAACTGTCGCACTCCTTGATTGCCATTGGGCGCGGCGAAATCTTCGGCGTGGGACTGGGGGGCAGTGTAGAAAAACTCCATTGGCTGCCCGAAGCCCACACCGATTTTTTACTGGCGGTGATTGGTGAAGAATTTGGCTTGGTCGGTGTCTTGAGCGTGATCTCTTTGTTCATGTGGTTGAGCCGGCGCATCATGGTGATTGGCCGTCAAGCGATTGCGCTGGACCGGGTGTTTGCCGGGCTGGTGGCACAAGGGGTGGGTATTTGGGTCGGTTTTCAGTCGTTCATCAACATGGGTGTGAACTTGGGCGCTTTGCCCACCAAAGGCTTGACCTTGCCTTTGATGAGTTACGGTGGCTCTGCCATTTTGCTGAACATGGTGTCCATCGCCATCGTCTTGCGCATCGATGCCGAAAACAAACAAATGATGCGTGGAGGCCGAGCATGAGCTTTTGCGCATTGATCATGGCCGGAGGCACTGGGGGACATATTTTCCCGGGGTTGGCCGTGGCCGAAGCGCTGCGCGACAAAGGCTGGCGTGTGCATTGGTTGGGAACCCCCGCCAGCATGGAGAGCGAGTTGGTGCCTGCGCGCGGGTTTGCGCTGGAGACCATCGAGTTTGGCGGTGTGCGCGGCAAGGGGATAAAAACTTGGGCCCTGCTGCCCTATCGCTTGCTCAAAGCCTTGGCGCAAAGCGCCGCGGTGATGCGCCGTGTGCGGCCTGACGTGGTGCTGGGCATGGGCGGCTATGTGACGGTGCCTGGCGGCTTGATGGCGGTGTTGACCGGTTCGTCTTTGGTCTTGCATGAGCAAAATTCAGTGGCCGGCATGGCCAACCGCTGGCTGTCCAAATTGGCCAAGCGGGTGTTCACTGCGTTTCCGGGTGTGATTCCGGCTGCGCAATGGGTGGGCAATCCGCTGCGCTCAGCTTTCACGCAGCAAGCCGCGCCGACTGTGCGATTTGCTGGACGCACGGGCCCCTTGAAGGTGTTGGTGGTCGGCGGCAGTCTGGGCGCCAAGGCCTTGAACGACGTGGTTCCGCAAGCACTGGCACTGATGCTCGAAGCCGAGCGTCCTCAAGTGATGCATCAAAGTGGAGCCAAACAAATTGAAGCGCTGCGGGCCAATTACCTGGCCGCAGGTGTGCAGGCCGAATTGACGCCTTTCATTGAGGACACCGCCACGGCCTTTGCACAAGCTGATTTGATTGTTTGCCGCGCCGGTGCCAGCACGGTCACCGAAATTGCCGCCGTGGGCGCTGCGGCGCTGTTTGTGCCCTTCCCCTTTGCGGTGGATGACCACCAAACCCGCAATGCGCTGTTCTTGGTGCAACAGGGGGGCGGATGGTTGGTGCCACAGGCCGAATTGACGGCAGCATCTTTGGCTGCGCAATGGCGGGCGCTGAACCGAACTGAACTCCTGTCCAAAGCCGAAGCGGCTTGGGCACAGAAAAAAAATAACGCCACGCAAGACGTGGTTGCCGCATGCGAGGAGCTGGCAAGATGAAACACGCGATACGACACATTCACTTTATTGGCATTGGCGGCTCGGGCATGAGCGGCATTGCCGAAGTTCTTTTGAATTTGGGCTACACCATTTCAGGCTCTGACCTGAACGACAGTGCCACCTTGCGCCGTTTGGCCGCTTTAGGCATTAAGACCGCAGTCGGCCATGGTGCGGACCATGTGCAAGGCGCTGATGCCGTGGTGACCTCGACGGCAGTGACATCTGACAACCCTGAAGTGTTGGCGGCCCGCGCGCGGCACATCCCCATCGTGCCCCGCGCGGTGATGTTGGCCGAATTGATGCGCATGAAGCAAGGCATTGCAATTGCCGGCACTCATGGCAAAACCACCACCACCAGTTTGGTCGCCAGTGTCTTGGCGGAAGCCGGGCTGGACCCGACTTTTGTGATCGGGGGCCGTTTGAACAGCGCCGGCGCCAACGCCAAGTTGGGTACCGGCGAGTACATCGTCGTGGAGGCCGATGAGTCTGACGCTTCGTTTTTGAATTTGTTGCCGGTGATGGCGGTGGTGACCAACATCGATGCCGACCACATGGAAACGTATGGCCATGATTTTGAGCGATTGAAGTCGGCCTTTGTGGAATTTTTGCACCGCATGCCGTTTTATGGCACAGCCATTGTGTGCGCCGACGATGCCGGGGTGCAAAGCATCTTGCAGCAACTGGCCCGTCCTGTGACCACCTATGGTTTGAATGAAGGCGCGCAAGTGCGCGCTGTGAATGTGCGCGCCTTGCAAGGCCAAATGCATTTCACGGTGCAACGACGCAACGGTGTGACCTTGCCGGATCTGGAAGTGGTGTTGAATTTGCCCGGTGTTCACAACGTGCTCAACGCCTTGTCAGCCATCGCCGTGGCGGTGGAATTGAACGTGCCTGACGACGCCGTGGTGCGTGCCTTGGCCGGTTTCAAAGGCGTAGGCCGGCGCTTCCAAAGCTATGGTCAGGTGGCAGTGCCTGCTTCCCACGGCGGTGGACAATTCACGGTCATCGACGATTACGGCCATCACCCGGTGGAGATGGCTGCCACGCTGGCTGCTGCACGTGGCGCCTTTCCGGGGCAACGCATCGTCTTAGCTTTTCAGCCGCACCGTTACAGCCGTACCCGCGATTGTTTTGAAGACTTCGTCAAAGTCATTGGCCAAGGCGCCGACGTGGTGTTGTTGGCCGAAGTGTATGCCGCAGGCGAGGCGCCGATTGTGGCCGCCGATGGCCGATCCCTGACCCGCGCGCTGCGTGTGGCGGGCAAGGTTGAGCCGGTGTTCGTCGATGCCATTGCGGCCATGGCGCAAGCCATTTTGGACAACGCCCGTGCGGGGGATGTGGTGATGTGCATGGGCGCTGGCTCGATTGGTGCCGTTCCTGCTCAGGTGGTGGAATTGGGGGGGCAGGCATGACCGCAACAACCCTTGTTTTAGGCAAAGTTGCCGTCTTGATGGGTGGCCGCTCGGCTGAACGTGAAGTCTCGCTCATGTCGGGCTATGGAGTGCTCACCGCATTGCGTGCGCAAGGCGTGGATGCCCACGCCTTTGATCCGGCAGAGCGCGACTTGGCCGAGCTCAAGCGCGAGGGTTTTGCACGCTGCTTCATTGCTTTGCATGGCCGTTTTGGCGAAGACGGCACGGTGCAAGGCGCGCTGGAGTTGTTGGGCATTCCCTACACGGGTTCTGGCGTGATGGCTTCGAGCATCGCGATCGACAAAACCATGACCAAACGGGTCTGGATCGCTGAAGGACTGCCCACGCCCACCTACACCTTGGTGCGCCGCGATCAATGGCGTGAACTGGACTTGAGCGCTTTGGTGGCGCAACTGGGCTTGCCCATGATCGTCAAGCCCGCCAGCGAAGGCTCCTCGATCGGTGTCTTCAAAGTCATGACACAAGGCGATTTGCCTGCGGCCTTGGCGCAGGCCGCCGCTTGCGATGCCGACATTTTGTGCGAGCAATTCATTGCCGGTGACGAAGTGACCTGCCCTGTGCTGGGTGAGGGTGATCAGGCCCATGCCTTGCCGGTGATTCGCATCGTCGCGCCCGAAGGCAATTACGACTACCAGCACAAGTACTTCACCAACGACACCCAGTATCTGGTGCCCTGTGGTTTGCCTGAGGGCGAAGAGCAGGCCATCCAGGCCCTGGTGCTCAAGGCCTACCGCGTCTTGGGCTGCAAGGGATGGGGACGCGTGGATGTGATGATTGATGCGGTCACACGCCAAGCCTATTTACTTGAAATCAATACCTCACCCGGTATGACCGGGCATTCGCTGGTGCCGATGTCGGCGCGCGCTGCGGGCATTTCGTACGAAGCCTTGTGCGTGCAGTTGCTGCGCGGCGCAGGACTGGAACACGCTGTTCAAGGAGGCACTGCGGCATGAAAAAACCAGCTCCTTTGCCTTGGGACATTCGCGTCATGAACATCACCTCCGGGGTGTTGGTCGTGATGCTGCTGTGCCTGAGTCTGGGGGCGGCAGCCTGGTGGGCTTTGCGTCATCCGGTGTTTGCGATCCAAAAAATTGCGGTTTATGGCGACGTTGCGCACAACAACGAAGTGACCTTGCGTGCCAATGTGATGCCCCAATTGTCGGGTAATTTTTTCACCCTCGATTTGAAGCAAGCCAAGGATGCTTTTGAAGCCATGCCATGGGTACGCAAAGCCACGGTGCACAGGGAGTTCCCAAACCGATTGCGCGTGCGCTTGGACGAACATCAACCCGTGGCCTTGTGGGGCGAAAACAGCGAAACCAGCATGGTGAACCAAGACGGTTGGGTGTTTGAAGCGAATGTGGACGATATCGATGCGGATCAATTGCCTGTGCTCAGCGGCCCTGCCGGACAGTCGGTGCTGGTTTGGCAGATGTACAACTATTTACGCCCCATTTTTGGCACGGTGTCCATCGGTGTGGATAAGTTGGAGCTGTCACCTCGGGGCAGTTGGCGTGTGCAAACCGACAGCGATGCAACGATCGAATTAGGGCGCGGCTCACAGGAAGAAGTGGGCCAACGTTTACAGATCTTTTTGAAGACTGTGGCGCAAGTGACCTCGCGTTACCAGCGGACGACGACGTCGGTGTTGGCGGCCGATTTGCGCCACACCAATGGCTATGCCTTGCGCTTGCGGGGCGTGACGACATTGGGCAATGACGGTAACAAGAAACCCTGAATCAGAGTTTAAAAGAACGGTTGAAACTATGGCAAAAGAATACAAAGACTTGGTGGTGGGGCTGGACATTGGGACATCCAAGGTCATGGTCGTTGTGGCCGAGGTGATGCCAGGCGGCGAGCTCAAACTTGCGGGCATGGGCGTGGCGCCAGGCAATGGCCTTAAGCGCGGCGTGGTGGTGAACATCGACGCCACGGTGCAAAGCATTCAGCAGGCTTTGAAAGAAGCTGAATTCATGGCCGACTGCAAGATCATCCGAGTGAACATCGGCATCACCGGTGCTCACATTCGCGGTCTCAATTCAAGCGGCATGGTGGCGGTGAAAGATAAAGAAGTCACTGCCGGTGATGTGGCCCGCGTGATGGAAACGGCTCGTGCCATCAATATCTCCACCGATCAGCGCTTGCTGCTGGTGGCGCCACAAGAGTTTGTGATCGACAGTCAAGATGTGAAGGAGCCGATTGGCATGAGCGGCATGCGCCTGGAAGCCAAGGTGCATATCGTCACCGGCGCGCAAAGTGCGGCTGAAAACATCATCAAGTGCGTGCGTCGTTGCGGCCTAGAAGTGGACCAGTTGCTGCTTAACCCCTTGTCATCGAGCCTGGCGGTGCTGACCGAAGATGAACGCGAACTGGGCGTGGCCTGCGTGGACATTGGCGCCGGTACCACCGATGTGGCGATCTTCACCAACGGTGCGATCCGCCACACGGCGGTGATTCCGATTGCCGGCGACTTGATCACCAGCGACATTGCCATGGCCTTGCGCACCCCGACCAAGGACGCCGAAGACATCAAAGTGGAAAGCGGTTACGCCAAACAGTTGTTGGCAGATCCGGACGCACAGGTCGAAGTGCCTGGTTTGGGCGACCGCGGCCCGCGCATGCTCAGTCGCCAAGCCTTGGCTGGCGTGATTGAGCCCCGGGTGGAAGAAATTTTCTCACTGGTGCATCAAGTCATCCGCGAGTCGGGCTACGAAGAAGTCTTGTCGTCAGGCATTGTGCTCACCGGTGGCAGCGCGGTAATGCCGGGCATGTTGGAGTTGGGCGAGGACATCTTTTTGAAGCCCGTGCGCCGAGGCGTGCCCAAGTACACCGGCGCTTTGGCTGACATGGTCAGTCAGGCCCGCGCCGCTACGGTGATGGGCTTGCTGGAAGAAGCGCGCATGGCGCGCATGCGTGGCTTCAAAGTGCAAGAGCGCAAAAGTTCGATGAACAATGCGTTTGGCCGATTCAAAGATTTCATTGTGGGGAATTTCTAATGCGATTCCACCATTTCAACCAAGCGCGCGGTAGTCCCTTGTGGCGATGTCGATGTTGACAACCTTTTCCCTTCAAAAACAAATGAGCAATTTTTTAGGCAACTGCAGTAATTTAGGAGTTAAACATGATTGAAATGATCCAAGTCGAAGAGTTCAACCAGGGCACCCGCATCAAAGTCATCGGTGTGGGCGGTGGTGGCGGTAACGCCGTCGAGCACATGATCGAGCGCAATGTGCAAGGTGTGGAATTTGTCTGCGCCAACACCGACGCGCAGGCTTTGACTCGCAGCGCTGCGCACCGTTTCATTCAGCTCGGTCATACTGGTTTGGGCGCTGGCAGCAAGCCAGAAAAAGGCCGTGAGGCTGCTGAAGCCGCCGTGGAAGATATTCGCGCGGCCATTGAAGGTGCACACATGTTGTTCATCACGGCCGGCATGGGCGGTGGCACCGGTACCGGCGCCGCACCCGTGATCGCGCGCGTGGCCAAAGAGATGGGCATCTTGACCGTGGGTGTGGTGACCAAACCTTTCGAATTCGAAGGGGGTCGCCGCATGTCCAATGCCGAAATTGGCATGGCCGAACTCGAAGCCAATGTCGATTCCTTGATCGTGGTGCTGAACGAAAAATTGTTGGAATTGCCCGGCGGCGAAGACATGACGCAGGACGAGGCTTTTGCCCATGCCAACGACGTGTTGAAAAACGCTGTCGGCGGTATTGCCGAAATCATCAACGTGCCTGGCCATGTGAACGTCGACTTTGAAGATGTGCGCACCGTGATGGGCGAGCCCGGCAAAGCCATGATGGGCACTGCCGCTGCCAGCGGCCCTGACCGAGCACGCATCGCCGCTGAACAAGCCGTGGCTTGCCCTCTGCTCGAAGGTATCGATCTGTCCGGGGCTAAAGGCGTGTTGGTTTTGATCAGCGCCGCCAAGGGTTCGCTCAAGTTGAGCGAGTCCAAGCAAGCCATGAACACCATCCGTGCTTACGCGTCGGAAAGCGCGCATGTCATTTACGGTACCGCCTACGACGAAGCCTTGGGCGACGAAATTCGCGTCACCGTGGTGGCCACGGGCTTGTCACGTCAAGGTGTGGCGCGTCGTCCAACTCTGGTTCAGCAACCTATGCTGCGCACCGGTACCGACAACATGCCTTTCCAAATGGGTGGGCAAGATGCTATCGCCACCAGCCCCATGACCTCTTCGGCCATGGGCAACGACTATGGCCGTTTGAACACGCCCAGCGTCTGGCGCACCAACCGCACCCAAGCCGCTGACAAAGTCAATGGCATGTCTTCGGCCGGTATGGATGACATTGAGATCCCAGCCTTCTTGCGCAAGCAAGCCGACTGATTGACATTTCCCTTTGCCTGATCAGGGGTTCAAACGCATGCCCTGCGTTTGAACCCCTTTTTTCAATGCAAATTAAAATATGCCCATGCTTGCTCAACGAACTCTCAAAACCCTGACTCAAGCTGTGGGCGTGGGACTGCACAGCGGCCAACGTGTAGAGCTGACGCTGCGTCCTGCACGCCCCGACACGGGCATTGTGTTTCGCCGTGTGGACCTGCTCGAGCCCGTGGACATCCGGGCCAGTGCCGAAGCCGTGACGGACACGCGCTTGGCCTCGACCATCTCCTGCGGCCAAGCCAAGGTGCACACGGTCGAACACTTGATGTCAGCCTGCGCGGGCCTGGGCATTGACAATCTTTATGTGGACATCACTGCCGAAGAAGTGCCGATTTTGGACGGTTCGGCCTCGTCGTTCGTCTACCTCTTGCAAAGCGCAGGCATCGAGTTGCAAAACGCACCCAAGCGCTTTATCCGCGTCTTGGAAACGGTGGAGGTTTCTGAAGGGCAGGGCGACAACATCAAATGGGCGCGTTTAGAGCCTTATGACGGTTACCGTCTGAGCTTTGAAATTGATTTCAAACACCCGGCGGTGGACTCCACTGGACAGCAGGTGGTGTTTGACATGGCTCAGGGGACCTATGCGCGCGACATTGCCCGCGCCCGCACTTTCGGCTTTACCAAAGATGTGGAGATGATGCGCTCCAATGGCCTGGCGCTGGGCGGGGGCTTGGACAACGCCATCGTCATGGACGACTACAAAGTGCTCAATAGTGACGGCCTGCGCTACGACGATGAGTTTGTAAAACACAAGATCTTGGATGCGATGGGCGACTTGTTTTTGGTGGGCAAGCCTTTGCTCGCTGCATACTCGGCCTTTCGCTCGGGTCATGCCATGAACAACCAGTTGCTGCGGGCTTTGCTGGCGCGTCCAAGCGCCTATGAATTGGTCAGTTTTGCTGATGAGTCAAAAGCACCCGCCGGTCTGGCTTGGGTGCCACCGGCTTGGTGATTTTGGATAATTCCAGTTTGAAAGCGCTGCTGGGTCAGCAACCATTCGTGCGGTTTTGGCTGTCGCGCTTGTTTGGTATTTTGGCGAACCAAATGCTGATGGTGGCCGTGGCTTGGCATATGTACGAAATCACCCGCAGCGCCTGGAGTTTGGGGCTGGTGGGCTTGTTTCAGTTTGTACCCGCACTGTTGATGACGTTGCCTGCCGGGCATTGGGTGGACCGCTGGCATAAAGCCCGCATTTTCGCCACTTGCATGGCGCTGCAAGCGGTCGTGGCCTTGCTCTTGATCGCTGCCACATGGTGGGACTTTGCCAATGCCCCGATGATTTATGGTATTTCGATGGTGCTGGGCGCGGTGCGCGCTTTTCAAATGCCGGCGCAGCAAGCGCTCACGCCGCAACTGGTCCCTGCCGCTTTGCTACCACGTGCGATTGCGATGAGCTCCAGCGGCGTGCAAGCGGCGGTCATTGGCGGCCCGGCTCTGGGTGGCCTGTTGTACACCCACCATGTCATCACGGTGTACGCGGTGTGCACAGGCTTGTTACTGTTGGCCATGGGATTGGCGCTTGTGGTGCGTTACCACCATAAGCCCTCCACGGGGGCTGCGGATCTGCGCTCGGTCTTGGCCGGCGCGGTGTTCGTGTGGCAGCATAAACCCTTGCTCGGCGCCATCACGTTGGATCTGGTGGCGGTGCTGTTGGGCGGTGCCACCGCTTTGTTGCCGATCTTTGCGCGGGATCTTCTAGACACCGGCCCGCAAGGCTTGGGCTTGTTGCGCGCGGCGCCTGCCGTGGGCGCTTTGCTGATGTCGGTGTTGCTGACCCGTTGGCCTTTGCAACGGCGCGTCGGTCACAGCATGTTGGCCGCCGTCGCGGTGTTTGGCGTGGCCAATGCGGTGTTCGGTCTGTCCGACCAGTTGCTGGTGTCTTTGCTGGCCTTGGCGGTGACGGGAGCGGCCGACACCATCAGCGTGGTCACGCGCTTGACCCTGATGCAACTGGAAACACCCGAAGACATGCGAGGCCGCGTCTCGGCCGTGAATTCCATTTTCATTGGTGCTTCCAATCAACTGGGCGAGTTTGAATCGGGCGCCACCGCAGCGTTATGGGGCCCAGTCGCCTCGGTGGTGGTCGGCGGCGTGGCCACGGTACTCGTGGCTGGGGCTTGGCTGCGCTTGTTCCCGGCGCTGGCTCAGCGCGATCACATGGTGTCCCGCTGATCCATCCCGCTGAGGTTGTCAGTGGCTGCGTCCGCCGCGGTACATGCCGTGAGTTTTTCGACTCAGCGCATTGACTGCGGCCAGCTTGTTCATGGACGGGCTGGCGTGGGCATGGGTGATGGCCAAACCCAGCGCATCGGCCGCATCTTGGCGCGGCGTCACGGGCAGGCGCAGCAGCCGCTTGACCATTTCTTGAATCTGCGATTTGGCCGCGCGGCCATGGCCGGTGATGGCTTGCTTCATTTGCAAGGCGGTGTATTCGGCCACCGGCAAATCACAAGACACCAAGGCCGTGACACAGCAGCCCCGGGCCTGGCCTAGCAGCAAGGTGGCTTGGGGGTTGACGTTGACGAAAACGATTTCCACCGAGGCTTCATCGGGTTGGTAGAGCGCGGTCACTTCACGCACGCCGTCGTAGATTACTTTCAGGCGAGCCGGCAAATTACCCATTTCTTCTTTGGTGGTTTGAATCACGCCGCTGGCCACATAGCTCAGATTCGAGCCTTCCACGTCGATCAGGCCAAAACCGGTGGTTTGTAAGCCGGGGTCAATGCCTAAGATTCTCATGCGTATTGCCGTTCAGCGTTCATGGCGCCACCACATCGTTCATGCGGTTGACGATGGTGTTCGTGCGCTCCGCCAGATAAGTCGATTGGGGCCGTTTTTCAAAATACCGGGGACGCGGCAGCATGACCGCCAGTCGCGCCGCCTCCCAAGCGCTGAGCTGGGCCGCCGGTTTTTTGAAGTAATGGCGCGCTGCCGCCTCGGCACCGAAGACGCCTTCGCCCCATTCCACATGGTTCAGGTAAATTTCTAAAATGCGCTTTTTAGGCAGTAAGGCTTCCAGCGCCAGGGTCAGCACAAATTCCTGGCCTTTGCGCAGCAGTGTGCGCTCACCGCTGAGCAGCCAATTTTTGGCCAGTTGTTGGGTGATGGTGGAGCCGCCGACAATTTTGGCAGTCGGTGCAGGGGTGGATGCAGAGGCTTTGCCGCCTTTTTTTTCAGCCCGCTTTTCGGCCTGTTGCGCTGCTTGGGCTTTGGCTTTTTCGTTGCGGCCCCAGGCTTTCTCAATCGACTCCCACCACACGCCGTTGTGCTGCAAAAAAGCGCTGTCTTCTGAGGCCATCACGGCGCGTTTCAAATGGCCCGAGATCTGCGCCGCGTCCACCCATTCTTGCCTCCAAGGTAGGCGACCTTGCTGAAGCAGGATCTGCCAGATTTGCGAGCGCTCAAACGCTGTGGACGGGGGATCGATGACGCGCATCAATGCAATCTGCGCCACAAAGAAAATTTGCAGGCCAAGAGCTGCCCATAACACCATGCGCAGCCAAGACAGGACCGCATTCATGGCGCTGAAGGCTTTCACGCCACAGGCTCCAACGGGGATTCGTTCAGATCGACCGCAATGGTCAAAGGCCCGGCTGAGGCGTCGTTCTCGTCTTCTTCTTCCGTGTTGTCGGCCACCAGCGCTGTGGCCGGGCTGTCCAGGCGCTCCAATACAGTCCCATTCACGTCCAACGCGATCGCATCAATATGGCCAAGTTTGACGCGCACTTTGGCGCCGCGCTCCATGCCTTGCGCGCCCAGGACGGTGAGCACCAGCGGCAGTTCATCGGCGCGGACTAGCCATTGCCCGCCGGCGGCTTCTTTGAACAGCGTGGCGGTCAGCTCGGTGATGTGTTGTTGCGCCAGGTACTGCAGCGTCCAAAAGCGTTCCATGCCCGATTGGTAGCTGTTGTAGGCACTGTAGGCCGCGTCGAAGCTGCTGATGATGGCGAATAACTGTGCATCCTTGGGTTTGAAAGGTGCGGCCAATGCCGCGGTGGCGCCATGGCGGGCGCAGGCAATGATCTGCCACTGGTTCACCAAATCGGTGTAGCGGCGCAGCGGCGAGGTGCTCCAGGCGTAGCTGGGCACGCCAATGCCGGCATGCGGCAAGGCCTTGGTGCCCATGCGCACCTTGACACCGGGAGCCAGGCTGGCCTGGCTGCGGTAAATGGCCGGTACGCCAAAGCTGGCCAGCCACTGGCCCCAGGTGCTGTTGGCCAAGATCATGGCTTCGGCCACGATCAAGTCCAACGGTGCGCCGCGCTGGCGCGTACCGATGCGCACAAGCTCGTTGCCCACCGGGGGCAGGCTGGGGTTGTCGCGCGCCAAGCGGAAGGTGTAGTCGGGGCGGTTGAAGGTTTCGGGTTTGCCGCGCACCACTTCGCGCCCGGCTTTGAGGTGCTGCGCCAGGCGCCAAAAGAAAGCCAGCTCGGTGCGAGGCATCGGCAGATCGGGCTGCGCGCTGGCATGGGCAAAGTCGGGGTTCTCCAGCCACTCGGCGGTGACCAGGCTGTCGAGCTGGTCATGGCGCAGGTTGGCTGCGATATGCACTTTCTCGATGCGGGTCTCGCTGTCCAACACCGCTAAGCTGACCTCGTCAAAGCGCACATACAGCGACAACGCTGGGCAGTCCTGGCCTTCGGCCAAGGTGTAATTTTTCACCACATCGTCGGGCAGCATGGTGATTTTGTAGCCCGGCATGTAGACGGTGGACAAACGCTGGCGGCCCAGTTGGTCAATTGGGCTATCAGGCAAGACCGCCAAGCCGGGGGCGGCGATGTGGATGCCGACCGTCACCGTGCCGCTGCCCAAGCCCTGCAACGACAAGGCATCGTCAATTTCGGTGGTGTGCGAGTCGTCAATCGAATAGGCCCGCACCGAGGCCAGCGGCAAATCGTCGGTGATCGCCGGGGCCGACAACGCAGGAAAGCCTGTGCCTTTGGGGAAGTTGTCGAACAAAAAGCGCTGCCAATGAAAGTCGTAGGCCGACTCGATGGCGCCGGCTTGTTGCAGCAAGTCGAGTGGCGCGGTTTGGGTGGCGCGGCTGGCCTCGACCACGGCTTTGTATTCGGGGGCGTTTTTGTCGGGGCGGAACAATATTTTGTACAGCTGCTCGCGCACCGGCGCGGGGCAGATGTGCTGCGCCAATTCGCCGGCCCAAGTCTCGATTTGCGCCAGCACCTGTTTTTTCTTTTCGATTCCCGCCAAGGCCAAGGCCAGGGTTTCGGCCGAAGCCTTGCGAAAACGCCCTTTGCCCGCGCGGCGAAAGTAATGCGGCGCTTCAAACAGGGTGATCAGTGCCGCCACCAACTCGGTGGTGGTGGCGCTGGCGCTGAAATAGTCGTGCGCCAGATCGGCAAAGCCAAATTCGGACTCGGGGGCGAATTCCCAAGCCAAATTCAAGTCGATGGTTTCACTCAGCGCCTGTGCCTGCGCCAGCAGCGCTGCAGGGGTGGGCTTGTCAAACTTCAGCAGCAGATTCGCGGCTTTGACTTTGACGCGTTTTCCGCTGTCCAGCTCCACCTGGCTCGAGGCCTCGGCTTCCGACAAGATGCGACCGGCCATGAATTTTCCGGCTTCTTCAAACAATGCAAACATAGGCCCGATTGTCCCATGCTCTGGCTTCAAGCCAGGTTCAAGAAATCCAGAATATCCGACCGGTGTGCGTCGAAATCAGACAAGGCATGGTCACTGCCTGGCAGCAACTTGATCCGTGCGTGCGGCAGGTGGCTGACCATTTCCTCCCAGCGCAAGACTTCGTCCCCCTTGGCCACGATGGCGAAAGTCTCGCAATGGGGTGACAGCCGGCGGGTTTGCAGCTGTTCCAGCTCATTCACATACTCTGGCTGAAAGTAAAACGATTGGCTCGGGTCATGCCAAGCTTGTTGCAGTCCCACATGGTGGGCCAGATCGCGGGCGGGCTCGACGGCCGGATTGAGCAAGACCGCGCGGCAGCCGGTGGCAGCGGCAAAGCATTGCGCGTAAAAACCACCCAAAGAAGAACCGATCACGGCGGTTTGCGCCCAAGGCCAATCGGCCGTACCTTGCAGCACCAGGTTCATGGCCTCTTGGGGTGAGGGCGGTAACTGCGGGCACCACCAATGCACGTTGGGATGGCCTTGGCTGACCCATTGCGCCATTTTTTGCGCTTTCATCGAGTGCGGGGAAGAGCGGAAACCATGCAGGTACAGCAAATGGGTGGTGTGGGCGAAGGGAGGCATGACTGACATTATCAGAGCTCCCAGAGCGGGGATAATGCGCGGATGCAACCCGTGATTCAAAAACAGACTCTGAGCCAGCGCCTGCTGTTCTGGTTCGATGGCTTTGATGGCCCCTTGGCGCTGGCCGTGCTGGTGCTGGCCTGCGCGGGCTTGCTGATCATGTTTTCTTCAGGCTACGACCACGGCACCCGTTTTGTCGACCATGCCCGAAACATGCTGATTGCGGCGGTCATCATGTTTGTAGCGGCGCAAATTCCACCGCAAAAATGGATGGACTTGGCCGTGCCCTTGTACACCTTGGGTGTGTTGCTGTTGATCGCCGTGGCCTTGTTTGGTGTCACCAAAAAAGGCGCTCAGCGCTGGGTGAATTTGGGTGTGATCATTCAGCCCAGTGAAATTTTGAAAATCGCCATGCCCTTGATGCTGTCCTGGTGGTTCCAAAAGCGCGAGGGGCAGCTGCGCCCTTTGGACTTTGCCGTGGCCGGGGCTTTGCTGGCCATGCCGGTGGGTTTGATTTTGAAACAACCCGATCTGGGCACCGCCATGTTGGTGCTGTCCGCCGGTTTGTCAGTGATTTTCTTTGCCGGTTTGAGCTGGCGCTTGATTGTGCCGCCGATGGTGCTGGGCTTGCTCGGCATCGTCTTGCTGGTGGTTTTTGAATCCAGCTTGTGTGCCGACGGGGTGAATTGGCATGTGCTGCACGAATACCAGCGCCAGCGCATTTGCACCCTGCTCGATCCCAGTCGCGACCCCTTGGGAAAGGGCTTTCACATCATTCAGGGCATGATCGCCATTGGCTCGGGCGGCTTTTGGGGCAAGGGCTTCATGCAGGGCACGCAGACGCATTTGGAGTTCATTCCTGAGCGCACCACCGACTTTATTTTTGCTGCCTTCTCTGAAGAGTTTGGATTGTTTGGCAATGTGCTGTTGATCGCCGGCTTTCTCTTTTTGGTCTACCGCGGACTGATGATCGCACTGGACGCGCCGACCTTGTTCACTCGCTTGTTGGCGGGCAGTGTGACCATGATTTTCTTCACCTATGCCTTCGTCAACATGGGCATGGTCAGCGGTATTTTGCCGGTGGTGGGCGTGCCCTTGCCGTTCATCAGCTATGGCGGCACCGCCATGGTGACCTTGGGGCTGGGTTTGGGCATTTTGATGTCGGTCGCCAAAGCCAAACGCTTGGTGCAAACATGAGCTCGGCCCTGCTGCCGGCTCATCCTCAGGTGGCTGTGATCGGTGCGGGCAATATGGGCGGCGCCATGCTGGCGCGCTTGTGTGAAGCGGGTTGGGCGGTATCGGTTTGTGATGTTGACCCGTTGCGCCAGACACAAGCCGAGGCCTGCGGCGCTTTGGCGCAGCCCACACCGCTGTCTGCAGTACAAGGGCTGCAACCCGATGGCTTGGTGCTGATCGCGGTGGTGGACGCTGTGCAAACTTGGGAGGTGTTGACGGGCGAGCAAGGGGTCTTGGCCGGTTTGAAACCGGGCCACACGGTGATGCTGTGTCCGACCTTGTCACCCCAGGACGTGATTGCGTTGCAAGCACGATTGGGGGCTGGTGGTGTGTATTGCATCGATGCGCCCATGTCCGGTGGGCCCTTGAGGGCCCGAGAGGGCACTATGAGCCTGATGGTCGCGTGCGCCGACCTTGTGTTCGAACGTCATGCGGCACTCTTGCAGACCCTGAGCCAAAAAATATTCCGCATTAGCACGCAAGTGGGTGATGGCGCCAAAACCAAACTGGTGAACAATCTGTTGGCGGCCGTTCATTTGAGTGGTGCGGCCGAAGCACTGGCTCTGGCAGAGCGTTTGGGGCTGAATCCGCACACCACCTTGGACGTCATGGCGCAGTCCAGTGGACAAAGCTGGATCGCTTCGGACCGCATGCCAAGGGCATTGGCGGGTGACTTTGCTCCTCGCGCCCATGTGACGCTGCTGGAAAAAGACACCCGTTTGGCCATGGACATGGCGCGCAGTGTGGGGTTTAATGCATCGATGGGGGCGCTGGCGCGCGATGTGTTTGCACAGGCCAGTGCCGAGGGCTTGGGGCAAGAAGACGATGCCGCTTTGCTCAAGTGGATGCGGCGTCACCGATGAGCTAACCACGGCCTAAACCCGTGGGCCCTCAAGTGGATCGAATGGCTTTGCGGCACAGCCTGGGCTCTTTCTCTACAATCAGCCCATGATCTCTCGCGAACCCACTCTTGAACGTCTGGCCACGGCCCGGTCCTTGTTGCTCGAACCCTTCGGTTTGGATGAAACACATTTGACGCAGGCCTTGTCGGCCATCAAGGCGAACCAAATTGACGATGCCGATCTGTACTTTCAGTACACCCGCTCTGAAGGCTGGAGTCTGGAAGAGGGCATCGTCAAAACCGGCAGCTTCAGTATCGACCAAGGCGTGGGTGTGCGCGCTGTGGCCGGTGAGAAAACCGCGTTTGCCTATTCCGACGATATTTCATTGGCCTCTTTGATGGACGCTGCCTTGACTGTGCGCAGCATTGCCAGCGCTGCGCAAAACCGCCGCATCAAAGTGCCGACCCGCAAAGTGGCGCCCAGCCGTACGCTGTATCCCTCCATGGACCCCATGGGCAGCATGGACAGCGCGGCCAAAGTCAAACTGCTTGAAAAAGTCGAGCAACTGGCCCGCGCCAAAGACACTCGCATTGTCCAAGTCATGGCCGGCTTGGCCACCGAATACGATGTGGTGATGGTGGCGCGCGCCGATGGCACATTGGCCGCCGATGTGCGGCCTTTGGTGCGTTTGTCGGTCTCGGTGATTGCCGAGCAAGGCCAACGCCGTGAGTCCGGCAGTGGCGGCGGCGGTGGCCGTTTTGGCTTGGCGTATTTTGACGACGCCATGATCCACAGCTACGTGAACGACGCGGTCCATGCTGCCGTGACGAATCTCGATGCCCGCCCCGCGCCAGCGGGTGAAATGACGGTGGTCTTAGGCCCAGGCTGGCCCGGCGTGCTGTTGCATGAAGCCATCGGTCATGGCCTGGAGGGTGACTTCAACCGCAAAGGCTCCAGCGCCTTCAGTGGCCGCATTGGGCAACGCGTAGCGGCCAAAGGCGTGACCGTGCTGGACGATGGCACCTTGGCCGATCGACGCGGCTCCCTCAACGTGGACGATGAAGGCCATGTCAGTCAGCGCAATGTGCTGATCGAAGACGGCATCTTGAAGGGCTATATCCAAGACGCGATGAATGCGCGTCTGATGGGCGTCCAACCGACCGGCAACGGTCGACGTGAAAGCTATGCCCACATTCCGATGCCACGCATGACCAACACCTATATGTTGGGCGGCGACAAGGATCCGCAAGAAATTGTGGCCAGCATCAAAAAAGGCCTGTACGCCACCAATTTTGGTGGCGGTCAGGTGGACATCACCAGCGGCAAATTTGTGTTCTCGGCCAGTGAAGCGTATTGGGTTGAGAACGGCAAAATTTTGTACCCGGTCAAAGGCGCCACCTTGGTCGGCAGCGGCCCAGAGTCGTTGAAAAAAATCACCCTCATCGGCAACGACATGCGCCTAGACAGCGGCGTGGGCACTTGCGGCAAAGAAGGCCAAAGTGTGCCGGTGGGCGTCGGGCAACCAACCTTGCGCATTGATGGCTTGACCGTGGGCGGTACCGCGTGAGCGCTTGTGCACTTTCGCGACAGGCTGACACAAGCTGTCAGAAACTTGTGCTACATTGAACCCATGACTTCGCGAATTGCTTTCTATTTTTACTTTTGGTTCTCTGTCCCCGGCGGACGAGAGGCGAGCGCGTAAGCAACCCCACTCAGTCAAAACCGCCGGTGCCACAAGCCCGGCGGTTTTTTTATTTTCATTTCATTTTTTAATTTTCAAGGAGTTTCACGATGCCCGATAAAGCCAAAGCGCAAACCGAAGCCTGGTATGCGAACCAAGTCGACAAAACTGGCCAAACCGACGACGAACGCATCAAGGACATCACCGTGCTTCCACCTCCAGAACATTTGATTCGCTTTTTCCCGATTGCCAACACGCCGGTGGAAAAGCTGATTGCGCAGACGCGCAAAAACATTCACCGCATCATGCATGGCAAGGACGATCGTTTGCTGGTCATCATTGGCCCCTGCTCGATCCATGACCCTGCTGCTGCGTTGGAATACGCACGCCGCCTCAAACCTCTGCGCGAAAAATACGCCGACAGTCTCGAAATCGTGATGCGCGTGTACTTTGAAAAACCGCGCACCACGGTGGGTTGGAAGGGCTTGATCAACGACCCCTACTTGGACGAAAGTTGCCGCATCGACGAAGGTCTGCGCATCGCGCGTCAGCTGCTGATCGAGATCAACCGCTCTGGCTTGCCCGCTGGCAGTGAGTTTCTCGATGTGATCTCGCCCCAGTACATTGGGGACTTGATCAGCTGGGGTGCCATTGGTGCACGCACGACCGAGAGCCAGATTCACCGCGAATTGGCTTCTGGCCTGTCGGCGCCGATTGGCTTCAAGAATGGCACCGATGGCAATATCAAGATCGCCACCGATGCTATCCAGGCCGCCGCGCGTGGTCACCACTTTTTGTCGGTGCACAAGAACGGTCAAGTCGCCATCGTGCAGACACAAGGCAACAAGGACTGCCATGTGATTTTGCGCGGCGGCAAAGCGCCCAATTACGATGCGGCCAGTGTGGCTGCGGCGTGTAAAGAACTGGAAGCCGCCAAGTTGCCGGCCACTTTGATGGTGGACTGCAGCCATGCCAACAGCAGCAAGCAGCATTTGCGTCAGATCGATGTGGCCAAAGACATTGCCGCGCAAATGGCCGGCGGATCTCACCAGGTGTTTGGCGTGATGGTGGAAAGCCATCTGCTCGACGGTGCGCAAAAGTTCACGCCCGGCAAAGATGACGTGAGCAAGCTGACCTATGGCCAAAGCATCACCGATGCCTGCATCGGCTGGGAGGACAGTGAGGGCGTGTTGCAGGTCTTGTCGGATGCGGTGAAGGCGCGTCGTTCGCGTTGAATTGTGTGGGCGGCGTTTTCAGCAGCGCCAGCTTTGATTATTCGCGAGGTCGCGTTCAGCGACGCCGACTTCGTCCTGGCTCGACGCCGCTTCGCGTCTAAAGTCGCCAGGCCGAAGCCGGCATCACTGAACGCTGATGGCTATGAGCAGAGTTTCGCGTTTGGCGCGCTTGCATTCGCTGAGTGGGGCGGTTCCTGACACGGCGACTTTAGGCGCGCAGTGCCCCCCCCCGCCGTGGCCGGTGCCGCCCCGCTCGGCGAATGACCCAGCGAATATCCCGGCAAATACCTGAATGAATTACTTCGCCAACGCCGCCAGTAGCCTTGCGTGAATCCCACCAAAGCCGCCATTGCTCATGCACAGCACATGGTCGCCCGGTTGCACCTGGGCCAGCACCTGGTCAAGCACTTCGTCGATGTGGGCACCGACTTGTGCACGCTCGCCCATGGGCGCTAGCGCGGCGCGGGCGTCCCACTCCAGACCGCCGCTGTGGCAAAAGGCCAAATCGACTTCTTCTAAACTCCAAGGCAATTGGGCTTTCATGGCGCCCAGTTTCATGGTGTTGCTGCGCGGCTCAAAGATCGCCAGAATGCGCGCCTTGGCGCCGATCTGGCGGCGCAGACCATTGACGGTGGTGCGAATCGCCGTGGGGTGGTGTGCAAAATCGTCGTACACCGTGATGCTGCCACCTTCCTTTAGGACCTTGCCGCGTACTTCCATCCGGCGTTTGACGTTTTCAAAACTGGCCAGCGCCTGCGCAGCCACATCTGGCGCCACACCGACATGTTGGGCGGCGGCGATGGCCGCTAGGGCGTTGAGCTGGTTGTGTACCCCGCCGATAGCCCATTGCACTTGCGCCACCACCTGCCCGGCTTGCAGCACGGCAAAGTCCGAGGGCTCACCTTGGGCGGTGAAATCGCTCACGGCCGCGCCAAAAGTACGCACCTCGCTCCAGCATCCTTGTGCCAGAACGCGAGCCAAACTCTCCTCTAACCCATTCACCACCACCCGCCCTGTGCTGGGCACGGTACGCACTAAATGGTGGAATTGACGCTCGATAGCGGCGAGATCGGCGAAGATGTCGGCGTGATCGAACTCCAGGTTGTTCAGAATGGCGGTGCGCGGACGGTAGTGGACGAACTTGCTGCGTTTGTCGAAAAACGCGGTGTCGTATTCGTCGGCCTCGATCACAAACAGCGACGCCGCCTCGGGTCTGGCGGGCGCGCCCAAGCGGGCTGAGACACCAAAATTCAGCGGTACACCGCCCACCAAAAAGCCCGGTTGCTTGCCGGCGTGCTCCAATATCCAGGCCAGCATGGAGGTGGTGGTGGTTTTGCCATGGGTGCCAGCCACGGCCAACACGTGGCGGCCTTGCAGCACATGCTCGGCCAGCCATTGTGGGCCGCTGGTGTAGGGCAGGCCGGCGTCCAAAATAGCTTCCATCAGCGGGAATTTGGGGCTGCCGTCACTCAGGCGAGCGCGACTGACCACATTGCCCACCACATACATATCGGCTTTCAAAGCCAGTTGATCGGCTGAAAAGCCTTCAATCAACTCAATACCCAAGGCCCGCAGTTGGTCGCTCATGGGCGGGTAGACCCCGGCGTCGCAACCTGTCACTTTGTGCCCTGCTTCACGCGCCAAGGCGGCCAATCCTCCCATGAAGGTGCCGCAAATACCCAAAATATGAATGTGCATGGGCACTGATTCTAGGCGCAGTTCGGAGGTCCGGTGCACAATGGCCGGATGGACGAATTGATGCAAGAGATTGCCGCATGCGCAGCCCGCTTGGTGGTTGAAGAAGGCTTGGAATATGGCGCGGCCAAACGCCGAGCCGTCAAAACTTTGGGCTTACCGCAGCGCACGGCTTTGCCGTCCAATGACCTGATCGAGGACCAGGTGTATGAGTATATTGAATTGTTTTGCAGCGAGACACAACCCCAAGAACTGGCCGCATTGCGTGCCCATGCGCTGCAGTGGATGGTGCGTTTGCAAGACTTTCGCCCGCATCTGGGGGGCGCGGTATGGCGAGGCACGGCTACCCGACTTTCAGATATTTATCTGCAGTTGTTTTGCGATGACTCCAAATCAACAGAAATCGCGCTCATCAATATGAATTTGGCCTACGACGTGACCACCGTGAAAGGCTTTCATGGCGAAGCGGTGGATGCGTTGAGCATGCACAGTTTCTGCCAGGCCTTGGGGGAAGACATTGGCGTGCACCTGCTGATCTATGACCATGACGATGTGCGCGGCGCCTTGAAACCTGATGCCCATGGGCGCACGGCCCGAGGCGATGCCAAGGCCTTGAAGAAACTTATTGAGAGCAAATACGAGCATGAAGACGCTGAAAGAGAATGAAATGAACGATCAAGCGGTGCTTAAGAAACGCATATGGCTGGCCGGCGCAGCCTGCGCCGCGGGTTTGGCCGGTGCTGGACTGGCATGGTGGCGTTTAACGCCCCAGCCGCCAGCGGATGCCAATGCAGAGGCTTTTTGGCAACTCAGTTTTGAGCAGCCTGACGGTAGCCCACTGGCCATGCAAGGGTTCAAGGGTAAGCCTTTACTGCTTAATTTTTGGGCCACATGGTGCCCACCTTGTGTGGAGGAATTGCCATTACTAGAGTCTATCTGGCGTCAAAACAGTGATAATAAGCTGCAAATTCTGGGTTTGGCTGTGGATCAGCCCAGTTCGGTGCGGCGTTTCTTGGCGCAAAATCAGCTGACTTTCCCGATCGGTTTGGCCGGTTTGACGGGAACCGAGCTGGGTCGCAGTTTGGGCAACACCATGGCCGCCTTGCCATTCAGTGTGTTGTTCAATGCCCAGGGTCGGGTGTTGGCGCAAAAAATGGGCAAGTTGGAGGCCGCTGACCTGGCCGACTGGTTGGCGCAGTTGAAATAAGGCTGAAATCGAAATTAAGGCGTACGTTGAAACAGCCAAAAGAGCAGGAATAAATGCAAAATCCCGTCAAATGCCGGTGGATGGGTGCATATTTGGTGTAAATTCCAGCTTTTACGTTTGCTTACGCGGGAGGTCTTATGGATTTGCGAAAACTTAAAACGTTGATTGACTTGGTGTCTGACTCGAATGTATCGGAGTTGGAAATCACTGAGGCCGAAGGCAAAGTGCGTATTGTCAAAAGCAGCCCTCATGCTGCTCCTATGGCGATGAACGCCGTTCAGTACGCTGCAGCCCCTGTCGCAGCGGCCCCTGCGCCTGTGGCGGAGAGCGTTACCGCGGAGCCGGTTGTGCCGGTTGGTCACACCGTCAAATCCCCTATGGTGGGCACTTTCTATCGATCTGCCAGCCCTGGCGCCGCTTCTTTTGTCGAAATCGGCAGCGAAGTGAAAGAAGGCGACACCCTGTGCATCATCGAGGCGATGAAGATTTTGAACGAAATCGAATCCGACAAGTCGGGCAAGGTGACCCGAATTTTGTGTGAAAACGGTCAGGCTGTGGAATACGGCCAAGCCATGTTCATCATCGAATAATCCACCACGGGGATTGCATGTTCAAGAAAATTTTGGTGGCCAACCGTGGCGAAATTGCTTTACGTATCCAGCGCGCTTGCCGTGAACTGGGTATCAAAGCGGTCATGGTTTATTCAGAAGCCGATCGCGAAGCCAAATATGTGAAGTTGGCCGAAGAAGCCGTGTGTATTGGCCCTGCGCCTTCAGGTCTGAGCTACCTCAATATGCCGGCCATCATTTCGGCGGCTGAAGTGACCGACGCTGAGGCGATTCACCCAGGCTATGGCTTTTTGAGTGAGAACGCCGATTTTGCCGAGCGGGTTGAGAAAAGCGGTTTCCAATTCATCGGTCCCACGCCTGAATCGATCCGCATCATGGGCGACAAGGTCTCGGCCAAGCAGGCCATGATCCGCGCCGGCGTGCCTTGCGTGCCTGGTTCTGAAGGCGAGTTGCCCGACGATCCTGCGCAGGTCCGCCGGATCGCCAAAAGCGTGGGTTACCCGGTCATCATCAAAGCCGCAGGCGGTGGTGGCGGGCGTGGCATGCGCGTGGTGCACACTGAAGCGGCCTTGATCAATGCCGTGCAAATGACCAAGGCCGAAGCTGGTGCTGCGTTCAACAATCCTGCGGTGTACATGGAAAAGTACCTGCAAAATCCGCGGCACATCGAGATCCAGATACTGGCCGACAAGCACCGCAATGTGGTGTATCTGGGTGAGCGTGATTGTTCTATGCAAAGGCGCCACCAAAAAGTCATCGAAGAGGCGCCGGCCCCTGGCATTCCGCGCAAACTGATTGAAAAAATCGGTGAGCGCTGTGTCGCCGCCTGTAAAAAAATCAATTACCGCGGTGCCGGTACGTTTGAGTTCTTGTATGAAAACGGCGAGTTCTATTTCATCGAAATGAACACTCGCGTGCAAGTCGAGCATCCCGTGACCGAATGGATCACCGGTGTGGACATCGTGCGCACCCAGATCATTGTCGCAGCGGGCGAGAAGTTGCCTTTCACCCAGAGGCAGATTCAAATTCACGGCCACTCCATCGAGTGCCGCGTCAATGCCGAAGACCCGTTCAAGTTCACCCCTTCGCCGGGCCGCATCACCACTTGGCATGCTCCGGGTGGTCCGGGTGTGCGGGTTGACTCGCATATCTACAACAATTATTTTGTGCCGCCCAATTACGACTCGATGATCGGCAAAATCATTGTTCATGGTGATACCCGCGAACAAGCTATTGCGCGCATGCAAACCGCGTTGGCTGAAACGGTGGTCGAGGGCATCAACACCAATATTGCGCTGCACCGTGAGTTGATGGTCGATGCCAAGTTCATGGCCGGCGGCACCAACATTCACTATTTGGAAGAGTGGCTTAGCAACCACAAGCGATAACCATGTTTGAGTTGTGTCTCTTGTGCCCCGAAGACCGTGTCGAGGTATTGAGCGATGCGCTCGATGCCTTGGAGGCCTTGAGTGTGTCGGTCGAAGATGCCGATGCGGAAACCGCAGCCGAACAAGCGCTCTTTGGCGAGCCCGGCATGCCGGCGCCCAAAGACGGCTGGCTGCGCTCACGCATGGTGGCCTTGTTTCAAGAAGAGTCTGGCGCGCGTGAGGCGGCGCAGCTGCTGTCAGCGCAAGATTTTTTTGAAGGCTGCAACATCGTTGCCGTGGTCGCCGTGGTCGAACAAGATTGGGTGCGCTTGACGCAATCGCAATTCACGCCTGTCGACATCACGCCTGATTTTTGGATCGTACCCACTTGGCACGAACCCCCCGCCCAAGCGAAACAGATTATCCGGCTTGACCCCGGTCTGGCATTTGGAACGGGCACCCACCCCACCACCCGCATGTGCTTGCGCTGGATCGCTTCGCATGATGTGACTGGCCAACGCGTGTTGGATTACGGCTGTGGCTCAGGCATTTTGGCCATTGGCGCAGCCAAATACGGGGCGCAAGCGATTGATGCGGTAGACATTGATCAGGCCGCGGTCGAGTCCACCACCCTGAATGCGCAAGCCAACCACGTGACCTTGAACGCGGGCTTGCCTGAACTGGCACAAGGTGCCTACGACACCGTTCTGGCTAATATTTTGGCCACCCCTTTGAAAGTTTTAGCCCCCTTGCTGTGCGCCCATGTGGCTGCGGGTGGGGCTTTGGTTTTGGCCGGCATATTGGAGCGCCAAGCGGACGAACTCAAGTTGGCTTATGCGCCTTACATCAATTTGCAGGTCAGTGATACCCAAGAGGGTTGGATTTTGATGACCGCCACGGCCCGTGCGGCTCACACCTGAAGGAGCTTTGCGCATGAGCTTGGTGACACAGTGCCCCCAATGCGCGCTACTTTTCCAGGTGCCAGCCGACAAAGTAGCGCAGGCACAAGGCCAGGTGGGTTGTGAACAGTGTGCCCACGTGTTTGAGGCGCAAGCCTTTGCCATCCATGCGCCTGATGTGCCCTTGCAGGCCGATGCCTTTTTGGCAGCACCCCGGGTCGATGTAGAGGCTTTGCTTCGTCGCAAGGACGTGACCTCTGAGCCCTTGCCGCCTTCTGCTGCGCCTGTCGCTATGAGGGATTCTTCAGCGCCAGTGGCAGTGTCGCCTTCGCTGAGCGCCGATGCCGAGGCTTCCTTGCTGCCGAAATCCCACTTGCACAGTGCGCCAACGCTCGCCTTAGAGGCGCCGGCAGACCAGTGGCTGCATCGCAGCCTGGCGCTGGTTCTTGTTGTGGGCCTGTGCCTACAAGCGTTGGTTTTTTTCAGAAATGAACTGGCCGCTCGCTTGCCTGCCAGTCAACCAATTTTGAGTGCCCTGTGCATGCCCGCAAACTGCGATCTGAAGCCCTTGCGCCGTTGGAATGGCATCGTCATCGACGGCTCTTCTTTGGTCCGAGGCGATGCCGGCTATACCTTGAATGTGACTTTGAGAAACTCGGTGGAGGTTCCCTTGGCCATGACGGCGATGGAGATGACCTTGACGGACGATCAAGACCGGCCCTTGTTGCGCCGTGTGTTGAGTCCTTCGGACTTGGGCGCTCCTGATGTGTTGGCTGCGGGCCAAGCGTGGCAGCGAGCCTTGAAGGTGGAGTTCAATTCCACTGATGCCGACATTGCCGGTTACCGCCTAGTGAGTTTTTACCCCTGATGCTTTGAGATGCGTAACGCATAAAAAAACCCGATGCGTCACCGCACCGGGTTTTGTTTTGCACTTTTAAGGGTGCTGAACTTCAGGGCTTGGCGGCCGAAGGAAACGGCCAGGCAGCTTGTGGGTTCAAAGTGGTTTGTGCCGCAGGGGCAGCGGGTGCTTTCGCCGCCTTTTTAGGGGCAGGCTTTTTAGCCGCTTTCTTGGCAGCTGGTTTTTTAGCAGCTGGTTTTTTGGCGGCCGCTTTTTTAGCAGCTGGTTTTTTGGCAGCTACAGCTTTTTTGGCTGGAGCAGCTTTTTTAGCGGCTGCTTTAGGAGCTGCTTTTTTCGCTGGAGCGGCTGCTTTTTTGGCTGCTGGCTTTTTGGCTGCTACAGCTTTTTTGGCTGGAGCGGCTTTCTTAGCTGGAGCGGCTTTTTTAGCGGCTGCTTTAGGAGCTGCTTTAGGAGCTGCTTTTTTGGCTGCTGGCTTTTTGGCGGCTACAGCTTTTTTGGCTGGAGCAGCTTTCTTAGCTGGAGCGGCTTTTTTAGCGGCGGGTTTCTTAGCGGCTACAACTTTTTTAGCTGGAGCGACTTTCTTTGCGGGCGCAGCTTTTTTAGCTGCTGGTTTTTTTGCAGTTGCCATGGTTATTCTCCTTGATCAAGTAGAAAATCAACAGAGGGAAACGCTGAATGCCTGTTGGACAGCATTAAGCGATTCAAGGTGCTGAGGCAAGCCCCAACACCTTGAACACGGGAAAGCAATACCGTCAGAGCCTTGGAAGGCCGGTCGGGGTGTTGCTTGTATGTGGGTGACATGGATGATGTGCTAACTCAATCCCAAGACAGCGCGCCGCCGGATTGGTATTCGATCACACGGGTCTCGAAGAAATTACGCTCTTTCTTCAAATCGATCATTTCGCTCATCCAAGGGAATGGATTTTCTTCGTGCGGGAACAAGGCTTCCAAGCCGATTTGCGTCGCGCGTCGGTTGGCAATGTAGCGCAGGTAGCCCTTGAACATGGAGGCGTTCATGCCCAGCACGCCACGCGGCATGGTGTCTTCGGCGTATTTGTATTCCAGCTCTACCGCTTGCAGGAACAGGGCTTTGATTTCTTCTTTGAACTCGGCCGTCCATAACTGGGGGTTTTCCAACTTCACGGTGTTGATCAAGTCGATACCGAAATTGCAATGCATGGACTCGTCGCGCAAGATGTACTGGTACTGCTCGGCAGCACCGGTCATTTTGTTTTGCCGTCCCAAAGCCAAAATTTGTGTGAAGCCCACATAGAAGAACAGGCCTTCCATCAAGCAGGCAAAGACGATCAAAGACTTGAGCAGCGTTTGGTCTGTTTCCAGCGTGCCGGTATGGAAGTTCGGGTCCATGATCGCATTGATGAATGGGATCAGGAATTCGTCTTTGTCGCGAATCGATTTGACTTCGTTGTAGGCGTTGAAGATTTCGCTTTCATCCAGTCCCAAAGATTCCACGATGTACTGGTAAGCGTGGGTGTGAATGGCTTCTTCAAAAGCTTGGCGCAATAAAAATTGCCGGCATTCTGGCGCCGTGATGTGGCGGTAGGTGCCCAGCACGATGTTGTTGGCCGCCAAGGAGTCGGCGGTCACAAAGAAGCCCAGGTTGCGTTTGACGATGAGGCGCTCGTCTTCGGTCAGACCATTGGGGTCTTTCCACAAGGCGATGTCGCGCGTCATGTTGACTTCTTGCGGCATCCAATGGTTGGCACAAGTGGCGAGGTATTTTTCCCAAGCCCATTTGTATTTGAACGGCACCAGTTGGTTGACGTCGGTCTGGCCGTTGATGATGCGC
>CANGDZ010000034.1 GCA_947452785.1 Comamonadaceae bacterium
TCGCCATCACGAACCGAGTACGGCAGGTTGCCGACGTAAAGTTTTTTGCCCATTGAAAGGGACTCCTCAAAACACAGAAACAAAAGCGATGGAGTCCCGAAAACGCATTCAACAAACCCAAAAACACTGGAAGGAAGCGAAACTGACCAATTCACCGCGAACTATGCACAGTCCTAAAAACCTGTGCTAAACCATTATGAGCCACAAATCAAGTTCGTGCGCAAGCGATTTGCGTACTTATTTTGAAAATAACTGAAATAGGTCATGAATTGTGGTAATTACCAACTCACTTCCCGGTCTGGCGTGGCGCTGATTTTGTGCACCGTGAGGTCAGCGCCATCGTATTCTTCTTCAGGGCTCATCTTGATACCCATGGTCCATTTCAGGGTGCCGTAGACCACCAGCCCGCCCAGCAGCGCCCAAGCTACACCCATGGCGGTACCCATCAGTTGCGCAGTCAGGTTCACGCCACCCAAGCCGCCCAAGGCCTGGCTGCCAAAAATACCCGCCGCAATGCCGCCCCAGGTGCCGCACAAACCATGCAAGGGCCACACGCCCAAGACATCGTCAATCTTCCATTTGTTTTGCGTCAAAGTGAACATGACCACAAACAAAGCGCCGGCCACGCAGCCCACTACCAGCGCGCCAAAGGGGTGCATCAAGTCTGAGCCCGCACACACTGCCACCAAGCCCGCCAGCGGGCCGTTGTGCACAAAGCCGGGGTCGTTCTTGCCCATTAGCAAAGCGGTAATCGTGCCGCCGACCATGGCCATCAAGGAGTTGACGGCGACCAGACCCGAAATCTTGTCCAAAGTCTGCGCGCTCATGACGTTAAAGCCGAACCAGCCCACGATCAAAATCCAAGCGCCCAAGGCGAGGAACGGGATGCTCGATGGGGGGTGTGCCGACACCTGACCGTCTTTGCGGTAACGGTTGTAACGCGCGCCCAGCAGCACCACCGCAGGCAAAGCAATCCAGCCGCCCACCGCATGCACCACCACCGAGCCGGCAAAGTCATGGAACTCGTCGCCTGTGAAGGCCTTGATCCAAGCCTGCACGCCAAAGTGCTGGTTCCACGCAATGCCTTCAAAGAAGGGGTAGACAAAGCCCACAATCACCGCCGTGGCGATCAACTGAGGCCAAAACTTGGCGCGCTCGGCAATACCGCCGGAAATGATGGCCGGAATGGCCGCCGCAAAGGTCAACAAGAAAAAGAACTTGACCAATTCATAGCCATTTTTGGCGGCCAATTGTTCGGCACCGACAAAAAAGGTGGTGCCATAGGCCACGCTGTAGCCGATCACAAAATACATCACGGTGGACACCGAAAAGTCCACCAAGATTTTGACCAAGGCATTCACCTGGTTTTTTTTGCGGACCGTGCCCAACTCTAAAAAGGCAAAACCTGCGTGCATGGCCAACACCATGATGCCGCCCAACAAAATAAAGAGCGCATCAGCGCCCTGTTTCAGTGCTTCCATTGAAGTCTCTCGCTTGATTTTGATTAATTTTGGTGCGTAAAAAACGGAAATCGATTTTTCGCACCAAACTAAAGCAAAAATGATGCCCGAATTTGATGCGCATCCTGCGCCAATTCAGGGCGCCTCACCCTCAGGTCAGGCCCTCAGCGCTTTACTGCGTCGCAGCCAGGGCTTGGTCCAGGTCCCACAAAATATCGTCCGCATGCTCCAGCCCTACAGAGATGCGAATCATGTCGGGCGGCACCCCGGCCGCCAACTGCTGCGCATCGTCGAGTTGGCGGTGCGTGGTGCTGGCCGGGTGGCTGATCAAGGTGCGGGTATCGCCGATGTTCACCAAGTGGCTCATGAACTGCGCCGACTCGATGAACTTCACGCCCTGGCTCAAGCCGCCTTTGACGCCAAACGCCAACAAACCGGAGGCGCCGCGCATTTGCCGCATCAGTAAATCGTGCTGCGGGTGATCGGGCAGGCCGGGGTAGTTGACCCAGGCCACACGCGGATGGTCTTGAAGAAAGCGAGCCACAGCCAACGCGTTCTCGCAATGCTTGGTCATGCGCAGGGGCAGAGTCTCGACCCCTTGCAAAATTTGCCAAGCGCTCATGGGACTGAGCGCCGCGCCAAACACACGCAGGCTTTCCATGCGGCAGCGCATGGAAAAACCAAAGTCGCCAAAGGTTTCGTAAAACTTCACGCCGTGGTAACCGGCAGAGGGCTCGGTCATACCAGGGAACTTGCCGTTGTCCCAAGGGAATTTGCCGCCCTCCACCACCACGCCAGCCAAGGTGGTGCCGTGACCACCCAGGTATTTGGTGGCCGAGTGCACCACCACATCGGCGCCCAAGGCCAGCGGATTGCAAAGCATCGGGCTGGGCACGGTGTTGTCCACAATCAAGGGCACGCCATGCGCATGGGCAACCTCGGCCACGGCAGCGATGTCCAGCACCACCATGCTCGGATTGCCCAGACTCTCGGCGAACACCGCACGGGTGTTGGGGCGCATGGCGGCGGCAAAGGCCTTGGGGTTTTGCGCGTCTACGAACGTGGTTTCAATGCCGAATTTAGCCAAGCTCACGGCCAGTAAAGTCACCGAGCCGCCGTACAAAGCGCCGCCCGCGACCACGTGGTCGCCGGCTTGCAAAATCGTCATCAAGGCCATGGTTTCTGCGGCCATGCCCGAGGCACTGGCCACGGCCGCGCGGCCCATCTCCAAGGCGGCCACGCGCTCTTCCAACACCGCCACAGTGGGGTTGCTCAAACGCGAATACACATTGCCAAAGGTCTGCAAATTAAACAGCGAGGCCGCATGCTCGGCGCTGTCAAAGACAAAGCTGGTGGTTTGGTAAATCGGCAGGGCGCGCGCACCGGTCGCGGCATCCGGGATTTGACCCGCGTGGATGGCCAGTGTTTCAGGATGAAAAATTCGATCGCTCATGCCAGACGCCTCGCAGAAATTACACCGGTGTTCACGCCCACCCAATTTAAGCCGCCAAACAAGCGCGCATGCTCAATCTTGACGCAGCGGTTCGTCACTGAATCCAATCCCGCTTTGCGCGCCAATGCGTCGGCCTGCAGGTTGTTCACGCCCAGTTGTTGCCACAAACACCGCGCGCCGATTTGCACCGCCTGCTCGGCAATCGGCAACACGTCTTCACTGCGCCGAAACACGTCCACCATGTCCACCGGGTGGGGAATGTCGAGCAAGCTAGCGTAGCAGGTGGCGCCCAAAATCGTTTGACCGGCGTAACGTGGATTGACCGGCACGATGGTGTAGCCATGCGACTGCATGTACTTGGCCGCAAAAAAACTGGGGCGGTGCCAATCGGCTGACAAGCCCACCACGGCGATGGTGCGGCAATTTTTCAAAATTCGCCGCAGGTTATGCAAATCGTTGTTCATGGTCTTCCAAACAGGTTTGAGCCAACAGCGGTCAGTATTGCGCCCGGCCCAGGCGCCGCATCTGGTGCGTGGCCCAGGTGGCGCACAGGGACAAAGCCACGCACCCGGCCATCACCGCATGGTAATGGCCCGTGGCATCGAACACCGCGCCAGCCAGCACCGGCCCGAGCAAGTTGCCCACCGCCGCGCCGCTGTACAGCGTGCCCACCACCCCGGCCACCGATTTAGCGCCAAAGTAATCCATGCAAATAGCGGGCAGCAAAGACACGATGCTGCCGTAACTCAGGCCAAACCACAGGGCAAACAACATCAGACCAGCGCCCCCTTGTGCCGTGAACCACACCGCATACGACGCCCCCATGGACAACTGCATCAGCACCAAAGTCGGGGCGCGGCCCAGTCGATCGGCCATCACGCCAATGGCAAAGCGACCCACCAAGCTGCCCACGCCAATCAAGCCCACCAGGCCCACTGCCAGGGATTCGTCCAAACCCAAGTCCCGCGCCGAGGCCGAGACATGGGCAAACGGAATGAACATGACGGGCGAGGCCAGCACCACGGCCAGGTAAAACCATCGAAAAGTAGGCGTGTGCAAGGTCTCGCGCAGGCTCAAGCCTGTAGCGGCGGCCGTGCCCGTGCTCGCAGGGCTAGGTGCTTTTTTGAGCAAGCTGGCGGCCAGCAAGCCCAGCAGCAACACCCCTAAGGCCAAGCTGCGCATGGCCTCGCGCCAAGGCATCTGACTGAGCGCCAGGGTCACCAATACCGGCACCAACAAAGTCCCGGCGCCCACGCCCGAACTGGCGATCCCGCCGGCCAGGCCACGCCTTGAGCCGAACCAAGGCTGCACATTGGCAATCGATGGGGTGTACACGAACGCAATGCCCAAGCCCACCAAGAGGCCATAACTCAGGTACACCGCCCACAGCGACTGCGCCCAACTCGTGGCCAGCAAGCCCAGTGCGATCAGCGCCATGCCCCCCGCGCAGACCCAGCGGGGACCAAAGCGGTCGGCCAGCATGCCGCCGGGTGCACCCATCACGAAATAGACAAAACCAGACAAGCCAAAAATCCAGGATATATCGGCGCGCTTCGCCGCAAACTCGGTGGCAAAGGATTCAAAAAAAGCCGCGAACGAATACGACACACCAAAAATCACCCCCAAGCAGACAAAGGTGGCCCAAACCACCACCCAGGCATAGGGGGTTTCTTTCATCGTGTCTCCTTTTGCTTCTTTGTTGCAATGCGCCAGCCATTGTGCCCATGAAAGTCACCTAACTGTTAGCGGCTCAACCCTGACGGGTGCTTCGTCCCAGAGGCACATCCGATAAGATCGCGCCTTGTTTGACAACCCGGGGCCAACGGCTCTCGTTCGACCCCCCCATGGAAGCTTTCCTCGTCTCAACCGGCATCGTGGCTTTAGCCGAAATGGGTGACAAAACCCAACTCTTGTCACTGGTGCTGGCCGCTCGGTTTCGCAAACCTTGGCCCATCGTGCTGGGGATTTTGGTGGCCACGCTGGCCAACCATGGGCTGGCCGGTGCCGTGGGCAGTTGGGTCACCACCTTGCTAGGGCCTGATGTGTTGCGTTGGGTGCTCGGCGCGTCGTTCATCGCCATGGCGTTGTGGATGCTGATCCCGGACAAGCTGGACGACGACGAGGGCGAGTCGGCACCGCGCTTTGGCGTGTTCCTGACCACCGTGGTGGCTTTCTTTTTGGCCGAAATGGGCGACAAAACCCAGATCGCCACTGTCATGCTGGCAGCGCAATACAACGCGTGGGCAACGGTGGTTGCCGGCACCACGCTGGGCATGATGCTGGCCAACGCCCCAGTGGTATGGCTGGGCGATGCGATCACACGGCGCGTGCCGCTGCGCATGGTGCACCTCGTCTCGGCGGTGATCTTTATGGTGCTGGGTTGGGTGGCCCTGCTGGGTTGGGCTTGAAGTCGGTTTATACTGACTTGGCGCCGATTTGCTCCAGCTTGCGGGCGCGTGAACCACCAGGTTCCGAACAACAGCTAAAGAGAGAACCCCTTCACCCGGTTTTGCCTCTTTGGCGTCACCGGGTTTTTTGTTGCTGAAATGACTTTCGTTGCCACACCACTGTCGATGCGTTTTGAAGCCGCCTTGCCGCTGCAAAGCGGTGCGTCGATTCGCGACTACGCCTTGTCGTACGAGACCTATGGCGAGCTGAACGTTGAAAAGTCCAACGCGGTGCTGATCTGCCATGCGCTGAATGCCTCGCACCATGTGGCCGGTGTGTACGCTGGCGAAGACAAAAGCGAAGGCTGGTGGGACAACATGATCGGCCCCGGCAAGCCGGTCGACACGGACAAATTTTTCGTCATTGGTGTGAACAATCTGGGCTCGTGCTTTGGCTCCACCGGCCCGATGCACCTCAACCCCGACACGGGGCTGGTGTATGGCGCAGACTTTCCTGTCATGACGGTGGAAGACTGGGTCGATGCGCAAGCGCGCTTGCTTGACGCTTTGGGCATTGTGCAGCTGGCCGCGGTGATGGGCGGCAGTCTGGGGGGCATGCAAGCCCTGTCTTGGACGCTGCAGCACCCGGAGCGCGTCAAGCACGCGGTGGTGGTGGCCAGCGCGCCCAACCTTACCGCCGAAAACATCGCTTTCAACGAAGTAGCGCGCCGCGCCATCGTCACCGACCCGGACTTTCACGAGGGTCACTTTTATCGGCATGGGGTGATCCCGAAACGCGGTTTGCGCATTGCCCGCATGATCGGCCACATCACCTACCTGAGTGACGATGTGATGAACGAGAAGTTCGGCCGCCAACTGCGCGAAGCCGTCACGTCCAACGCAACCGGCTACCGTTATTCGACGCAAGACGTAGAGTTTCAGATTGAAAGCTATCTGCGCTACCAAGGCGACAAGTTCAGCGAGTACTTTGACGCCAACACCTATTTGCTGATCACCCGGGCGCTGGATTACTTTGATCCGGCGCGCGAGCATGGCGGCAATTTGTCGGCCGCGTTGGCACGCGCCACTTGTAAATTTTTGCTGGTGAGCTTCAGCACCGACTGGCGCTTTTCGCCCTCCCGCAGTCGCGAGGTGGTCAAGGCTCTGCTGGACAACCAACGTGACGTAAGCTACGCCGAGATCGACGCGCCGCACGGGCACGATGCCTTCTTGCTCGACGACGCCCGCTACATGAATGTGGTGCGCTCTTACTTTGCGCGGATTCATGCCGAATTGGGCGTTGAATTGGCCCCAGGAGTGGACGCATGAGCGCCCCTTTGAACCTGCACGCCATTGCCCGCTTGGTGCCGCACGGCGCCCGCGTGCTCGACCTGGGCTGCGGCGACGGCGCCATGCTGGCGCATCTGCAACAGCACCACGGCTGCACCGGTTACGGCGTGGAGCTGGACGATACCAATGTGCACGCCTGCGTGCAACGCGGCGTGAACGTGATTCAGCTAAATCTGGATGAGGGTCTAAACCTGTTCGCCGACCAATCGTTTGACGTGGTGCTGCAAATCGACACCCTGCAACACCTGCGCAACGCCGAAGTGATGCTGCGCGAGACCGTGCGCGTGGGCCGCATGGGCGTGGTGGCCTTTCCCAATTTTGGCCATTGGCCAAACCGCTTGGCAGTGATGCAAGGGCGCATGCCCGTCACGCGCCGACTGCCTTACCAGTGGTACGACACCCCGAATATCCGAGTCGGTACTTTTGCCGACTTTGCCGAGCTGGCGCGCAAAAACCGACTGCGAGTGCGCGATGCCTTTGGCTTGCAAAACGGCCAAGAAGTGCGCGCACTGCCCAACCTGATGGCAGGCACGGCTGTCTTTCAGTTGCAACGCGCTTGAGCCCCAAGGCTTCAACCAGCGCATGAGCCCGCCCTTCACTCCATTTACACCCGTTACAGCCGGTGGCCGCCTGTCCGACCAAGTGGCTCGGCAATTGGCCGCCGAGATCAAACGCGGCGCACTGAAACCCGGCGACAAACTGCCCACCGAAGCGCAATTGGTGGCGCAATGTGCGGTCAGCCGCACGGTGGTGCGCGAGGCCCTTTCGCGCCTCAAGTCCTTGAAATTGGTGGACTCGCGCCAGGGCAGCGGTGTGTACGTGAGCGCGCACCCGCCGTTTGCGCCTCTGGAATTTGAGGCTCAGCATGCGGTGTCGCAAGAGGCGGTGATTCAAATGGTCGAGGTGCGCCGCGCACTCGAAGCCGAGGTGGCCGGTTTGGCCGCGCAGCGCCGCAGCAAAGCCGACTTGCAACGCATTCAGCAAGCGGTGCACGACCTGGAATCGGCCGTGCAAGCGGGGGGCGATGGCGTTGCGCAAGACATGAATTTTCACCGCGCGATTGCCGATGCGGCGGCCAACCCGTTTTTGCTGCAAACCCTGGCGTATTTGGGTCAGTTCTTGCACGGCGCCACGCAAGTGACCCGCGCCAACGAAGCACGCCGGGTCGACTTTGCGGCCCAGGTGCAGGCCGAGCACAACGCCATTGTGCAAGCCGTCCAAGACTGCAATGCCCAGGCGGCGCGTCAAGCTGCCAGCGCGCACATGGACAACGCCATCACCCGCATCCGCAGCGCCGACCCCGCTTTCTGGCAGCAAGAAGGCGAGCGCTTAGCCCAGCCGCTGCTGTCTGGCTTGCGTCCCCGATGAAGATTTCTTGATCTAACTGGACCCGCTGTTGCAGGGTTGGCGCCACAATGGAAAAGGGCAGTGTTGCCCGGCCCTGAAACACGCTGCATGTCCACTGAACCAGCCACCGGCCTGGACCCCGCCGTTGCCGCGCGTCGCCTGCTAGACGAAGGTCCGAACACACTCGAAGCATCTGCCCAGCGCAGCCTAGGGCGTATTGTCTTGACGGTGGTGCGCGAACCCATGTTCATACTGCTAATGGCGGCGGGCTTAATTTACCTGGCCTTGGGGGACACCCGCGAAGCCTTGTTCTTGGTGGGCTTTGTGCTGATCATCATGCTGACCACGGTGTTGCAAGAGCGGCGCACAGACAATGCCTTGGAAGCGCTGCGTGATTTGTCCAGCCCGCAAGCCACCGCCGTGCGCGGCGGCCAGACGGTGCAATTGACCGGGCACGATGTGGTGCGTGACGACGTGCTCTTGCTCAGCGAAGGCGGGCGCGTGCCGGCCGATGGCACGCTGCTGCAAGCGCACGAGCTTGCCGTTGACGAGTCGCTGCTCACCGGCGAATCGGCGCCAGTGAACAAAGAAGCGCCGGGCATTGCCGTGTATGCGGGCACGCTGGTGGTGCGCGGCCAAGGCGTGATGCGGGTCACCGCCACGGGCCTGAAAACGCAGATGGGCGCGATCGGCCATTCCCTGCAGACCATAGCGCCAGCAGCGTCGCCCTTGCAGCTCGAAATCAAAAGCCTGACCCAGCGCTTGGCGCTGATCGGGCTGTCGTTGTGCATGGCGCTGGCGCTGGGGTTTTGGTGGCTGCGGGGCAACGCCCTGGGCGCTTTGCTGGCGGGCATCACTTTGGCCATGGCGGTGTTGCCGCAAGAATTGCCGGTCATTTTGCTGGTATTCCCGGCCTTGGCCGCGCGGCGCCTGGCCGCCTTGCAGGTGCTGACACGGCGCCTGAGGACGATTGAAACCTTGGGTCAAGCCACGGTGCTGTGCGTGGACAAAACCGGCACGCTGACGCAAAACCGCATGAGCGTGAGTACGCTGTGCGCTGGCGAGCAAACGCTGGAGGCACAGGATTTGAAGGCGGGCGGTGTACCCCAGCCCTTTCATGCGCTGCTCGACTACGCCGTGCTCGCCAGCGAGACCGCGCCGCACGACCCCATGGAGCAAGCCTTGCACGCCTTGGCCAAGCAACTGGCGGTGAGCACGCACCACCACAACGCGCAGTGGACTTTGGTCCACGAATACCCACTGGCCCCAGGCTTGTTGGCCATGAGCCATGTGTGGCGCTGCGCAGATGAAACACAAGACGTGATCGCTGCCAAAGGCGCGCCCGAAGCCGTGGCCCAGTTGTGTCATTTGTCCGCCGAAGCCCAAGCGAACTGGCACCTGCGCGCCACGCAACTGGCCGAGCGGGGCTTGCGCGTGTTGGGCGTGGCCAAGGCTTTGCATCCGGCCGACCAAGCTTGGCCGGCAGATCAACAAGCCTATGCGTTTGAGTGGCTGGGCTTGGTGGGTTTATCAGACCCATTGCGCGCTGAGGTACCGGCCGCCGTAGCGCAATGCCACAGCGCAGGTATTCGCGTGATCATGATCACGGGCGATCACGCCCACACCGCGAAAACCATTGCGCAGCAAGCGGGCATCACGCACGCGCAAGTGATGTCGGGCACCGAACTCACAGCCCTGGACAGCGCCCAACTTGACGAGCGGCTGGCCACGGTGAATGTGTTTGCACGCGTCAAGCCCGAGCAAAAGCTGCAACTCGTCAACGCCTTGAAAGCGCAAGGCGAAGTGGTCGCCATGACGGGTGATGGCGTGAACGACGCACCCGCCCTGAAGGCCGCGCACATTGGCATCGCCATGGGGCAACGCGGCACCGATGTGGCGCGCGAAGCTGCTTCCTTGGTGCTGTTGCAAGACGATTTCACCGCCATTGTGCAAGCCATTCGCATGGGGCGTCGCACCTTTGCCAATATGCGCCAATCGGTGATCTACACCCTGGCGGTGCATGTGCCCATCATCGTGCTGTCGCTGCTGCCCGTGCTGCTCGGTTTGCCACTGTTGCTGGCGCCGCTGCACATTGCTTTTTTGGAACTGGTGATCGACCCCTCATGCTCCCTGGTGTTTGAGGCCGAAGCCGCTGCAACCGATGTGATGCGGCGCCCCCCACGCAGGCGCAACGAGCCTTTGCTGTCGCGCGCACACCTGTGGCGCGGCTTGATGCAAGGGCTGTTCATTGCCGCCGGGGTTCTGGCGCTGTACTTGGGGCTGCTGCACCAAGGCGCTTCATCGGCCATGGCCAGCGCCTCGGCTTTTGTGTGCCTGGTCACCGCCAATGCCGCCTTGATTTTGCCCAGTCGCAACCCACAAACCACCTGGCGCAGCCTGTGGCAAGGCTTGCCGCCCATCACACTGTGGATTTTGGGGCTCACCTTACTGGCGCTGCTCGGCATTACCCATGTGCCCGCCCTGGCCCAGGTGTTTCAGTTCGAGGTCCTGTCGCCTCTGGCCTGGCTCAGCGCTTTTGCCTGGGGTCTGGGCACGGTGGTGGTGTTGCAAGGCTGGCACATGGGGCGGGGTGCCAAGAGCGGTGGCTGATGAAGTCAGCGCCCTTGTCACCCAGGTGCAAGGACAGACAGGGGTGTCGGACGCAAAATCGGTTTGAACAACAATGAAGTTGCCGATTTTTTCCACACCTTGAAGGAAGTTTCCATGGCCATCTATGAACTGCGCACCTACTCCGCCATCGTCGGCAAAATGGCCGAGCTCACAGCCTTGTACACGAATGAGGGTTGGCCCGCCTTGGCCAAGCACCCGCAAAAATTGGTGGGCTACTTCACCGGCGACGTGGGGGCCATCAACGAGCTGATTCACATGTGGAAGTTTGACGACGACGCCGACCGCCGCGCCTTCTGGGCGGGTGTGTTTGCCGACCCCGAATTCATGGCCTTTGCTGCCAAAATCCGCCCACTGATCCGCGAGCAAAACAACAAGCTGATGTTGTCAGCGCCTTGGGGACCCAAGCCCTGAGGAAGTACCCAGGGTTGTTCAAGACTGACCCCAGTAACGATCTCTGACGAGCTTCTTGTAAAGCTTGCCAGTGGCATGGCGCGGCAATTGAAGATCAAAGTCGATCGTTCTGGGACACTTGAAAGAAGCCAAGTGTTGCTTACAGTAGGCGATCAGTTCATCGGCCAAGGCAGGTCCGATGTCTTGAGGATTCACGGGCTGGACGACGGCCTTGACCTCTTCTCCAAAGTCTTCATTGGGCACACCGATGACCGCGACATCCAAAACTTTGGGGTGCCCAATCAAAATATTTTCAGCCTCTTGAGGGTAAATATTGACCCCGCCCGAAATAATCATGAAGGCACGCCGGTCCACCAAATACAGGTAGCCCTCATCGTCCACGCGCCCGATGTCCCCCAACGTTGTCCAACCCTTGGCATTACGCGCCTGGGCCGTTCGCTCAGGGTCGTTGTGGTAGGTGAAGATTGGACCATCAGAGAAGAACACCAGACCGGTTTCACCCGCAGGCAGTTCCTCGCCGGACTCATCACAAATATGCAGTTGCCCTTGCGTGGCGCGGCCCACCGAGCCTTTGTGCGCCAACCACTCGACTGAGGTGATCGCGCAAAAGCCGTTGTTTTCGGTCCCGGCGTAGTACTCGTTGATGATGGGCCCCCACCAAGCTAGCATTTTTTCTTTGACCTCCACCGGGCAGGGCGCCGCGGCGTGTACCGCCACCTGAAGTGAGGACACGTCATAGAGGGCCCTGAACTGCGCTGGCAATTTCAGCAGCCGCACGAACATGGTCGGCACCCATTGGCTATGGGTGATACGCTGCGCTTCGATCAAAGCCAGAGCTTGCTGGGCATCAAAGCTGGCCATCACCCACACGGAGCCGCCCAGCTTTATGACCGTCATGCAGTGACGCAGCGGCGCGGCATGGTACAGCGGTGCGGGCGACAGGTAGCGACAATCTCGTCCATAGCCAAACAAGGGCTGCAGCAGGTTGACCAGCATCGTGCGTTGCCCTGCGGGCGTCTGCGTCATCGGCCATTTGACGCCCTTGGGTTTGCCCGTCGTGCCAGACGAATACAACATGTCCAAGCCCTGAGACTGATCGGCAATGGGCAGCACAGAGGCACTGTCCACGGCTTCATCCCAGCGCTCATACCCCTCCATGCCCTGTCCCAGGGTGAAGCACCTGACATGCGCTGGCAGTAGCGCGCGCAGCGGTGCGCAGACCTCCGCCAAATCGTCCGAGACCACCAGCACCTTGGCTGAGCAATCTTTGACGATGTAGGCGACCTCTTCACAATTCAGTCGGGTGCTGATGGTGGTGTAGTAAACACCGGCGCGGTCCATGCCAAAACACGCCTCCAAAAATTGACGCTGATTGGTCATCAGCATCGCCACATGCTCGCCTGGCCCCACGCCACACGAACGCAGGACCTGCGCGACCTGATTGGCCCTGGCATCCAACTGCCCAAAGCTGACCTTCTCACCAGTTTCACACATCTGAAAGGCCAACCGAGAAGGGTCGTCAGGATTGCCATCAATCGGAAAAAGCATGGGAGTCCCTTGGGGATTTTTTAAATTCAGTGAGCCAAGCAGACTTTGCCGAACTGGGCACCGCTTTGAAGGTAGGCCATCGCCTCCTTCAATTCTTCGAATGCAAAAATCCTGTCGACCACGGGTTCAACCTTGTATTGACCCATGGCTCGCAGCATGGCTTCAAAGCCATCGCGGTGTCCGACGGTCACGCCCTGCAGGCGCACCTGACGCGTGATGATGTGCCCCAGCGAGGTTGCCATGGCGCTGCCAGAAAGAATGCCAATCATGGCAATGGTGCCGCCTGGCCGGATACAACGCAAAGACTGGGGTAGGGTTTTTTCGCCACCCAACTCCACGATCAGGTCATAGCCCCGGCCTGCAGTGATCTCGCGCGTGGCCTTAGCCCACTCGGGCACCGCCCGGTAATTGATGACCGCATCCGCTCCGAGTTGGCGCACCCGCGCCATGCGCTCATCGCTGGAGGTGATGACGGTGACATGGGCGCCCAGGAGCTTGGCAAATTGCACCGCAAAGAGTGCCACGCCACCGCAGCCTTGGATCAGGACGCGGTCACCCGCCTTTGTGCTGCTGCCCGTGGTCAGCGCACTCCATGCGGTCAGCGCCGCGCAGGGCAGGCTGGCAGCTTGGGCATCGTTCAGATGAGCTGGCACCTTGACCACACCCTGTTCGGACAGACACATGATCTCGGTCATGGTGCCATCGATGGGGCCACCCAGTGATTGGGTGAGCCGCTCTAGGTCAGGCTCACCGGCCACCCAGTTTTGAAAATAGGTGGGGCATACTCTGTCGCCCACAACGACACGGCTCACGCCAGCACCCACTTCGCAGACGACACCGACCCCGTCAGAAACCGGAATCAACGGCAAGGTGCCGGTGTAGTTGCCATAGCCACGTGCAGGGACCACCAGGTCACGGTAATTGAGCGAAGACGCCTTCATCCGTACGAGCACCTGTCCTGGTCCGGCTTGGGGTTCGGGTCGCTGGGACAGCTTCAGATGATCCATGCCCCAATCACCTTCGATTTGAAAAACGCGCATGGGTTTATTCCTTCTACATGACTTAAGGGGTTGTGCGACCTTGCGAACTCGCTGTCGCTTTGAAATCTTTGGCAATTCGCTCCAGCAGCATTTCGGTGGAGCCATCCACCAAACCAGCCACTTGTGCTGAGGCCAAATGGCGAACAAAGGGATAGTTTTCGCCAAGCCCTTCGGCTCCCATGGCGTGCATCAGCGCCGCCAGGTGTTTTTGGGCCATGCGCGTCGCAAATACTTTGGCCTTGGCCGATGCACTTTGGGCATCACGTCCGGCGTCAATCAGCTCAGCCGCCCGCGCGACCAACAATTGCGCGGCCTCCAGCTCTATGGCCGCATCGGCCAAACACCAACGCCAACCCTGATGCCCATGCAATGGCTTACCAAAGGCCTGGCGAGCATGACCCCATGCGCTGGCCACCTGCAATCCTTCGCTCACCATCCCGCAGCACATGGCGCCCACATACGTGCGTGCGCCGTTAATCGCACCCAAAATATCTTTGAAAGCCTCCCCCGGGGGCGAGAGCATTTCGTCCTCACGGCAAAGGTAGCCCTGTAATTCAAAGCCTCCGGCGCCAATGGTCGACACCGGGCCCATCGCTGGACCTGGTGAGCGCTTAAAACCGGCGCGCTGCGCCTGCACCACAAAAGCGGCAATCCCTGCAGCGCCTGCGCCGACACGCGTCTGGGCATACACCACCACCAGGTCCGCATGAAGCGCGTTGGTGATCCAGGTCTTCGCGCCGTCAAGACGCCAGCCGCCGGGCACGGCCACAGCTTGGGTCTGGATGGCCGCGAAATCAGAACCTGCCGAGGGCTCGGTCAAGGCCGTGCACGCACTGAGTCGCCCTGCCAACAAATCGGGCAAGTAGCGTTGCGCCAAGCCCGGCGCCGCCAAGCGAAACAATTGTTCTGCCACGTTGTGGGTATTGATGAGTGACATGGCCACACCAAAATCAGCCTGCGCCAAAATGGCAGCCACCTGGGCCTTGCAGGCAAAAGACACGCCCACGCCACCGACCGATGCGGGCAACTGCAAGCCCAACAAACCTGCGCTGCCTGCAGCCAGATGCACCTCTTCACTGGTTTGACGCTCGCTCCAACGTCGAGAGGCGTCAGGCGCAACCTGCACCCGCACGAATTCACGTGTGCGTTCCAGTTGTTGTTCGTCTGCCTGAATCGTCATTTGTTTTGACCCCACAAGGCCTTGGCGCGGCGCACTAAATCTTGAGCAACAGGCACCAGGCCGCGTGGCAAAAAGATGGTCGCCACCACCAGAATAAAGCCATAGGTGACCAGCCGGAAGCTGTCAGCAATGCGCAGGTACTCCGGCAAAAACGTGACGGCAAAAGCCCCCACCACCGGTCCGGCCAAAGTGCCGCTGCCGCCCAAAATGACAGCCAAAATCGCGTTGAGCGATTGGTCTACGCCAAAGGGTTCGGGATTCAAAAATCCAATGTAATGCGCATACAGGGCGCCGGCGAATCCGGCTAAACCGGCACTCACCACAAAGGCGAACAGTTTGTAGCGCCAGGTGCTCACACCCATGGCATCCGCCAGGCTTTCGTTTTGGCGAATGGCAACAAGAACACGCCCCACACGAGAGTGCAAGATGATGGCGCACAGCCCTGTCGCCAGCAAGGCTGAGAGCAAGACCAGGGTGTAATAAGCGGTGTTGCTGCGGCCTTCGAAATTCACCACCCATCCCATCAGAGAAAACTCCGATGGCCGCGGCACATTGGAAATACCCGCTTCACCTCCGGTGACCGAACTGAAGGTGAGCAAGATGGTGAAAATCACCATGTTGTAGGCCAGCGTCACGATGGCGAAGTAATGCCCCTTGACGCGCAGACTGGGGTATCCCACCAGCACCGACACCAGGGTGGTGAAGAGCGGTGCGATCCACAGGGTCGTCCATACCGACCAACCCAGCTTGACGCTGAGCAGTGTCGAAAAATAAGCGCCAATCCCCATGAAGCCCGCTTGCGCAATGGACACGTAGCCAACAAATCCCTGTATCAGATTCTGGCCTTGCGCGAGGATGACCCAGATTAGCGCCAAGATGATCAGGTGCATGAAATAAGGCACGGTCACCAGTTGGGGCAGCGCAAAAGCGCCGACCAACATGGCGGTCAGCCCACCCAGACGCAGTATTTTGGGATTCATCGTTTGCCCAGCAGGCCTTCAGGCCGAAACAACAACACAACAATCATGACTAAAAAGGCAATCACGTCCTTGTACGCAGACGAGATGAAACCGGCCGCCATGGCTTCGCTGACACCCAGAATCAGCCCGCCAACAATGGCGCCAGGAATGGACCCCAGCCCGCCAAGAATCAGCACGGCAAAGCCCTTGACGGCAAGGCCTTCACCGACGCCGGGCGCAATGGCCAGCAAGGCCCCAATCAGCGCTCCCGCCGAAACGCCCAGTGCCGACGAAATGGCAAACACCACCAGCGAGACCATGCTGACATTGACCCCCATGAGCACTGCTGCTTGGCGGTTCTGCGCCACCGCACGAATGGACTTGCCTGTCTTGGTGCGGCTGATCAGCAGGGCAATGACGCCGATCAGCACGCAAGCCGTCAGGATCACCAGCACCCGCAACTGCGCAATCGCAATCCCCGCCACATTGAAGACGCCGCGGTAAGGGGTCTGGATGACCACTTGATCGGCACCAAACAACAACAGGTTCAGGCCTTCAATCATCATGGTCAAACCCAGGGCAATGATGAAAGCGTTGATGTGGGGGGCATCCCGCACAGGTCGGTAAGCCAAACGCTCAATCAACAAGCCCAGCACCGCACCCGCCAACATGGCCAGCCCCATGGCCGCAAAAAACGGCAAGCCCAAGCGCTCGGTGAAAATAAACGTGAGATATCCCCCAAACATGGCCACCGAGCCGTGGGCAAAATGGGCAATGCCCAAAATGCCAAACACCACCGTCAGCCCCAAAGCGATCAGGGTATAGACCGCCCCGATGGCCAAGCCGTTGAGCGCCTGTTGCAATATTTCGATCATCGTGAGGCCAAGGGTTTTGGGGATGAAGGCGGCGGACTCAGAGCGGCTTATTTACCGCGAATGCTGCGCAAGAACTCGGAGTAGACCTTGGTGTCGGAAGGCAAATCCGACACATAGACCCACTTGCCCTTTTGCCACTGAAATGCGCCGTTCGATGTGTAAGCTTGGCCATTGACATCAAACATGGTGCCGTTGGTGGGCAGGTATTTCATAACCGCCTCTTTGGGCACCGTCAAAGTGCGAATCGCTGCCAGCACCTTCTTGGTGTCGTCTGCATTGCCAGCGGCCTCGATGGCGTGCTTGAGAACATAGACCTGGTCATAGGCATAAGGTGAACTCGGCGAAGGCGCCGCGCCAAACTTCTTGGTGTAGTTGGCGACATAGGTCTTGGCATTGGCATCCAACGCCTCGATCGTCAGCTCGGTGGGTCGCAGGTCCCACACGCCTTCCATTTGTTCGCTGCTAGCGACTTTGAGGAACTGCTCCTCGCTGCCACTGGTAAATCCGTAGCGCGGCAACTTCATGCCCAGCTCGGTTGCCTGGCGGTAGACAAAGGCGGCCGGCTCCACATAGCCCAGCACCAGCAAGGCATCGGGGTTGAGTGCGCGAACCTTGGTGAGCTGGGGCGTCATGTCGCGGTCCTTCAGTCCGAAGGTTTCTTTGGCCACAATCTTGCCACCGGCTTTGGCCAACTCGCGCTCAAAAGCTTCCAGGTACTGGGTGTAAAATGACACGTCCAGCGACCCAATGACGGCGACGTTTTTGGCACCACGCTTGCCCACAAAGGTGCCCGCTGCAGCCCCGGTGAAATCTGCCGGAGGACGCGTACGAAACAAGTTCGGGGTGCCCTTGGCGGTGATGGCGCGCTCGGCGGCGTTACCCACCAGCATGACCACATTTTCTTTTTCAATGAACGACGCGACAGCGCTGGTCGAACCAGAGCAACAAAAACCGAGCAGGTACTTGACGCCATCGCGGTCGATCAATTTACGCACACTGTTGGTGGCTTCGGTGGGGTTGGCCTTATCGTCGTTGCTGATGACTTTGAGCTTGTAGTTGTCGCTGCCCGCCTTGATGCCGCCGCGCGCATTGATTTCTTCAGCCGCCATTTGCACCGCATTCGATTGCGGCAGGCCATAGACCGCGCCAGGCCCGGTCAAGGCGTCGTTCACACCAATCAAAAGTTCCTTCTCAGCGGAAAGGGCGTTCAGACCCCAACCCGCGCCCATGGCACTCACCATCGCTGCCACCACGAATCGTTTGTTCAGTACTTTCATTGCTCTATCTCCTGGTTAAATTGCCAACCCAACACTTGTCTCACTGACTGGAAATTTTTCAATAGCCGAGGTAAGCCTTGCTGACCTCGGGGTGATCTTGTAATTCCTGACCGGTGCCTGTCAGAACGATCTCGCCGGCTTCAAAGACATAAGCACGGTTGGACAGGCGCAGGGCCATGGAGGCGTTTTGCTCCACCAGCAAAATCGTCGTACCCCGGGCTTTGATGCGGGCAATCGTCTGTTCCACCTCTTCCACAATCTTGGGCGCCAGCCCCAGAGAGGGCTCGTCGAATATGCACAGCTTGGGGCGCGACATCAGGGCGCGTGCAATGGCCAGCATCTCCTGCTCACCTCCCGATAAGGTCCCCGCACGTTGTCGCAGTCGGTCCCGCAAAACCGGAAACAGGTCCAGCATTTCTTCAAGGTCACTGCGCTGCGCTTTGTCGTGGCGGGTGTGCGCGCCCATTTCAAGGTTTTCCAGCACCGACATTTCCGCGAATACCTGGCGACCCTCTGGGCACATGGTGATGCCGCGCCGCACGATGCTGTGACCGGCCAGCCCGTCAATGCGTTGACCCTCAAATTCAATGCGGCCGGATCTGGCTTCGATCAGTCCACAGATGCATTTCAGGGTGGTGCTTTTACCCGCGCCATTCGCCCCGACCAAGGCCACGCATTCAGACGCATTGACCTCCAAGGTGATGCCATGCAGCACATCGACCTTGCCATAGCCAGCCCGCAAATCTGTGACCTTCAACATCAATGTGCTCCTCCCAGATAAGCATCGATCACAGCCGGATTGGCACGGATCTCAGCCGGCACGCCTTCGGCAATTTTTTGGCCGAAGTTCAGCACCACAATGCGCTCGCACACTTCCATGATCAAACCCATGTGATGCTCAATCACCAGCACGGCGATGCCCTGTTCCTGAATGCCCAGAATGAGCCGAGACAAATCTTTGCGCTCTTTGGCCACCATGCCTGCGGCCGGTTCGTCCAACAACACCAGTTTCGGTTCGCTGGCCAATGCGGTGCCAATCATCAGGAGGCGCTGCTGCGCCGATGAGATGGCCGAAGCGGGCTGGTCTGCCACATCGCTCAGGCCCACAAAATCAATGATCTTGTGCGCTTTTCGTCGCTGCTGAGTCTCCTCCGCGCGCGATCCCGGCAAGCGAAGCACGGCGCTGATCGGACTCAGTCCATACCGAGTGTGGCAGCCTGTCAGCACTTGGTCCAAAACACTGAACTCGGGAAAGACACTGGTCGTTTGAAAAGTCCGCGCCAAGCCCATCGGTACACGGGCGCTGATATTCAAGTGGTTGACAGATCGGCCTGCAAATTCGATGCCGCCCGAAGTCACTGGCAGAGTTCCCGAAATCAAATTGACTGAGGTGGATTTACCCGAGCCGTTGGGGCCGATCAGGCCCACAATTTCGGAAGGGTTGACTGAGAAACTCAGGCCCTTGACGGCCTGAACGCCGCCAAAATTCTTGCTGACCCGGTTCAGCACAAGCAAGGGTTCAGACACGGGGGTCACTCCACAACGTGATGACAGGGGTCACCACCATCACACTGCCGACCAGACTGACCGACCTGGTCATCGAGTTTTTGCAGTGGTTTCCTGGGTGTAATTGCATGATGAATTATTGCAATAGACCGGTCGTCTCAAAAATAGGTGTTTACCCTTTTGTATTTGCAGCTATTCACGAAGGCCGAAGATTAGACGGCAACCCGCGAGAAATAAATGCCAGCGAAATGATCGATCGGTGCCAGGCTTCGCGTCAGTTTGGCGCGCAAGATGGCGCCCTCCCAGCCGATCCAAAAGAAGCGGGAAAGGGCATGCGCATCATTGTCTGGGGCGATCTCACCCATCTGAACGGCCTCTTCTAAGCAGGCCGTGACTCGGGTTTCCCACGAAACCAGCACGTCTTCGAGCTGGCCTCTGAACGCATTGTCTAAACTGGCCAACTCCTGGCCCAGATTACCAATCAGGCAACCTCGCCGAAAATCGAAACGCGTCATGCCGTGTTTGGCATTCTCGACAAACTCCTTGAGGCGCGCCAAAGGCGTGATCGAGTTGTTGTCAAAAATACGGTCCATCTTGCGCGCGTAATAGTCCACGTAGTTTTGAATGACCGCAGCGCCGAACTCATCTTTACTTTTGAAGAAATGATAGAACGAACCCTTGGGGACACCCACCCGTTTCAAGATTTCTTCGATGCCGGTGACCTGAAAGCCGCGTTCGGTCAGCAGCTCGGTGCCGCACCACACCAAGGCACGTCGCGTATCTGAACGCCCTGCGGCGCGCTGCGCACGATCACGCACCGAAGCTTTCGTGCTACTGGATTCGGAACCCTCGGCCTTCAAGGTACTGGCCAGTAGAGATGAACTTTCTGATTGCATTGGGATAGATTAGACCAGTCACTTCAAGAAGTCAATTCCACACCTTGATCCATTTTCACAAGGCCCTTCACGTACAGGCCACAACCGTGGTAAATTTGTATGACAACTTTAGCCATGCAAAGGATTTATGCAAATGAGCACGACCACAGTGGGTTTGATCGGTTTGGGCGCAATGGGCTCGGGCATGGCGCAGTCGCTGCGCCGCGCGGGACACGCGGTGCATGTGTTCGATGTGCGGCGCGAAGTGGCGGTCGCCTTTGCCAAGGACGGCGGCGTGGCGCACGACTCGCTGGCCTCGCTGGGCGCTGCCTGTGACGTGATCGTCTCGGTGGTGGTGAATGCCGCGCAAACCGAGAGCGTGTTGTTTGGCGATGGCACCACAGCCGGTTGCGCCGCCAGTATGAAGCCCAGCAACGTCTTCATCATGTGCTCCACCGTGGACCCGAACTGGTCGGTGGCCCTCGAAGCGCGCCTGGAAGGCATGGGGTTGCAGTATGTAGACGCGCCCATCTCCGGTGGCGCGGCCAAGGCCGCCAACGGCGAGATGACCATGATGACCGCAGCCAAACCCGCCGCCTACGCGGTGGCCGAGCCTTTGTTGAACGCCATGGCGGCCAAGGTCTACAAGCTGGGCGACAGTGCCGGCGCCGGCAGCAAGGTCAAAATCATCAACCAACTCTTGGCCGGTGTGCACATTGCCGCCGCCGCCGAGGCCATGGCCCTGGGCCTGCGCGAAGGCGTGGACGCCGCGGCGCTGTACGAGGTGATCACGCACAGCGCGGGCAACAGCTGGATGTTTGAAAACCGCATGGCCCATGTTCTGGCGGCCGACTACACGCCGCTGTCGGCGGTGGATATTTTTGTCAAAGACTTGGGACTGGTGCTCGACATGGCCCGCGCCAGCAAGTTTCCGCTGCCGCTGTCCAGCACCGCGCACCAAATGTTCATGCAAGCCAGCACGGCGGGCTTTGCCAAAGAAGACGACAGCGCGGTGATCAAGATCTTCCCGGGCATCGAGTTGCCGAAGGGGAAAGCATGAAAGCACTGAAGCCGGGCTTGAAATTAGGTTGCATCGCCGACGACTTCACCGGCGCCACCGATTTGGCCAACAACCTGGTGCGCGCTGGCATGCGCGTGGTGCAGACCATTGGCGTGCCCGCATCGCCGCTGGCCGCCGAGGTGGACGCGGTGGTGGTCGCGCTCAAGTCGCGCACCCTGCCTGCAGCTGAAGCCATTGCCCAATCGCTCGAAGCTTTGCGCTGGCTGCAAGCGCAAGGCGCGCAACAGATTTATTTCAAATACTGCTCGACGTTCGACAGCACGCCGAGCGGCAACATCGGCCCTGTGACTGAAGCGCTGATGGATGCGCTGCACACCGACTTCACCATCGCCACTCCGGCCTTCCCGGACAACGGGCGCACCGTATTCAAAGGCTATTTGTTTGCCGGCGACGTGTTGCTCAATGAGGGCGGCATGCAAAACCACCCGCTCACGCCAATGACGGATGCGAACTTGGTGCGCGTTATGCAAGCGCAGACGAAACGCCAGGTCGGCCTGATCGACTACAAAACCGTGGCCCAGGGCGAGGCCGCCATCCACAAACGCATTCAAGAGCTGCGCGAAGGCGGCGTCGGCGTGGCGATTGTGGACGCGACCAGCAACGACGATTTGCTGCGCTTAGGCCCGGCCCTCAAAGACATGCCGCTCCTCACCGCAGGTTCTGGCGTGGCGATTGGTTTGCCCGCCAACTTTGGCTTGCAGCCTTCGCTGCAAGCGAGCCAGTTGCCGCCAGCCAGTGGGCTGCAAGCGGTGGTGTCGGGCAGTTGCTCGGTGGCCACCAATGGCCAGGTGGCGCATTTCAAAGCGCTGGGCAGACCCGCATTGGCAATCGACCCGGCCAGCTTGATGCACGGCCAAAGTGACACGGTGGTGCAGCAAGTGCTGGCCTGGGCCGCGCCGCTGCTGAAAGACGGTCCGGTGCTGGTGTACTCCACGGCCGAGCCCTACGCCGTCAAACAGGTGCAAGCGCAACTGGGCGTGGCCGAGGCCGGCGCCCTGGTTGAACACGCCTTGGCCGCAGTGGCGCGCGGTTTGGTCGATGCCGGCGTGAATCAACTGGTGGTGGCTGGCGGCGAAACCTCGGGCGCTTGCGTGCAAGTCCTGGACATTGCGCAGCTGCAAATCGGCCCGCAAATCGATCCGGGTGTGCCGTGGTGCTATGCGCCCACAGCGTCAGGCGGGGTGCACATCGCGCTCAAGTCGGGCAACTTTGGCACCGCCGATTTCTTCAGCAAAGCCTTTACAGTGCTGGCATGAACATGGCCACCCTCAACGATTCCCAAGCCCGCGACGAAATCTGCCGCGTCGGCCGCAGCCTGTTTGAACGCGGTTATGTGCACGCCACCGCAGGCAATATCAGCGTACGGCTGGACGATGGTTTTTTGATCACGCCAACCGATGCCTGTTTGGGTTTTCTGGACCCGGCGCGGCTGGCCAAGCTGGACTTGCAAGGCCAACAAATCAGCGGCCATACCGGCAGCAAAACCATCGCCCTGCACCGCCAAATTTACGCCGCCGCTTGTGAGCACGATGCGCACACGCGCTGTGTGATTCACACCCACAGCACGCATTGCGTGGCGCTGAGTTTGAACGCCACCGGCCCCGAATTACTGCCTCCGATCACGCCGTATTTTGTGATGAAGGTCGGCCATGTGCCCTTGCTGGCCTACCACCGCCCGGGCAGCCCAAAGGCTGCGCTGGAGGTGGCGGCCTTGATCCGCAGCCGCGCCGCGCAAGGCACGCCGATTCGCGCTGTGATGCTGCCGCGCTTGGGGCCAAACGTCTGGCACGACAGCCCCGCCGCCGCCATGGCCACGCTGGAAGAACTGGAAGAAACTGCGCGGCTGATGCTTTTGCAACCCCACACGCCAGCGCTGCCACCAAGCGCGCTGGACGAACTGCGCACGGGCTTTGCTGCGCGCTGGTAACTCACACCCATTCACAGGATTTGCTATGCCCCGCTTTGCCGCCAACCTCTCCATGATGTACCCCGACCTGCCGTTTTTGGACCGCTTCGCCGCGGCCGCCCTAGACGGCTTTAAGGCGGTAGAGTATTTGTTCCCCTACGCCTTCCCCGCTGCGGAGCTGGCCGCGCGCTTGAAAGACCACGGCTTGCAGCAGGTGCTGTTCAACACGCCTTCTGGCGGACTGGATACCGCCAGCTTTGATGCGGCCTGGGCTCAAGGCAGCCGGGGCACGGCCAGCGTGCCGGGTCGCGAAGCCGAGTTTCGCGCAGGCTTTACCGCTGCCTTGACGTATGCCGCCGCACTCGACTGCCCGCGGGTACACGCCATGGTCGGTTTGCGAGCGCCCGGCACTGACGCGGCACTGCACGACCAGACCTTGGTCGTCAACTTGAAATGGGCGGCGGCACTGGCCGCGCAAGACGGGCGCGATGTGCTGATCGAACCCATCAACACCCGCAGCGTGCCGGGCTTTCATTTGAACCGGCAGGATGATGCACACCGCATCGTGCAAGCCGTGGGCGCAGACAACGTGAAGGTGCAGATGGACCTGTTCCATTGCCAAATTGTGGAAGGCGACTTGAGCGCCAACATCGCCAAGTACCTGCCCACCGGTCGGGTCGGGCATTTTCAAATTGCCGAAGTCCCCGACCGGCACGAACCCGGCACCGGCGAGGTGAATTGGCTGCATATTTTTAAAACCATCGACCGCGTGGCGACTGAGTGCGGCTGGGATGGCTGGATTGGTTGCGAATACAACCCGGCCGATGCCAGCTCGGGGGGCACCTCGCGTGGCCTGCAATGGCTGCGCGACTGGCGCGGATAAAGCGTGTGGGCGCGCGGCTCGGGTAAAGTGGCTCCTGCTACACAAGGAGCTTTGACATGAACGCCCCCCTTCACCGCGAACTGCCCCCCGGCGAACTCAATACCGCCCAAGCGCTGGCCGACGTGAGCCAAGCCTGGGATGGCGACATCCTGCGCCAGCTCACCGACTACATTCAAATCCCCGCCAAGTCGCCCTCGTTTGACGCGCAGTGGGCCGAGCACGGCCACCTGGACGCGGTGCTGCGCAACGCCGCGCAATGGGTCGAGGCGCAAAAAGTGGCAGGCCTGCAGCTGGAAATCATTCGCTTGCCTGGCCGCACGCCGGTGATGTTTTTTGACATTCCCGCCACGCTGGCCAACGCCAGCCAAACCGTGCTGATGTATGGCCACATGGACAAGCAACCCGAGTTCAGCGGTTGGCGCAGCGATCTGGGGCCATGGACGCCCAAATACGAAAACGATAAGCTCTATGGCCGCGGCGGTGCTGATGACGGTTACGCGGTGTACGCCAGCATTGCCGCCGTGCAGGCGCTGAAGAATCAAAACACGCCGCACCCGCGCATCGTCGGTTTGATCGAGACCTGCGAAGAGTCGGGTTCCTACGATCTGCTGCCTTATGTGGATGCGCTGCGTGCGCGTTTGGGCGACGTGGGCCTGGTGATTTGCTTAGACAGCGGCGCGGGCAATTATGACCAGCTGTGGCTCACCACCAGCCTGCGCGGCATGGCCAGCGGTACGCTCAAGGTGGAGGTTCTGACCGAAGGCATTCACTCTGGCGACGCCTCGGGCCTGGTGCCGTCGAGCTTTCGCATCATGCGCCAGGTGCTAGACCGCCTGGAAGACAGTGCCACCGGCCGCTTGCTGCCCGCCAGCTTTCATTGCGAAGTGCCTGCCGACCGCCTGGCCCAAGCAAAAGCTACGGCCGCGATTTTGGGCGAAGAGGTGTACAAGCGCTTTCCTTGGGCGCATTACGACTGCGGCGGCTCCACCGCCTTCTCCCTGCCCACCACCACCGACCCTCTGCAGGCCTTGCTCAACCGCACCTGGACGCCGACGCTGAGCGTGACCGGGGCGGAGGGCTTTCCGGCCCTCAAGGACGCGGGCAATGTGCTGCGCCCCTATACCGCCTTCAAGCTCAGTCTGCGCCTGCCGCCACTGGTGGACGCGGCCAGCGCCGTGCATGAAATGAAAGCCCTACTGGAAGACAACGCGCCCTACCAAGCCCGCGTCACCTTCGAGTCCGGCGGCGGCGCTACCGGCTGGAACGCGCCCGTTACCACGCCTTGGTTTGAGTCGGCGCTGAATGCGGCAAGCATTGCGCACTTTGGCGCGCCGGTGGGCTACATCGGCCAGGGCGGCACGATCCCGTTGATGAACATGCTGAGCCAAGGCTTTCCAACCGCACAAATGATGGTGTGCGGCGTACTTGGCCCCAAGAGCAACGCGCACGGACCGAACGAGTTTTTGCATGTACCTTATGCCAAGCGGCTCACCGCCGCCGTGGCCCAGGTGATTGCGCAGATGCCTGCACAAACTCCGGCGCAGGGCTGAAAACGCTGTGCCGGATGCATTCTTCATCAGCCAACAAATCGGTCTCTCAGGCAACTTAGCCGTCTACGACTGGCCCGCGCCCGATGGTCCACCGCGCGGCCGGGTGCTGCTGGTGCACGGCCTGGGTGAGCACATGGGGCGCTACGCCCATGCGGCAGAGCAGCTGCGCACTTGGGGCTTTGCGGTGCGCGGCTACGACCACTATGGCCATGGCCGCTCAGCCGGGGCACGCGGCGACATGGTCAACGCCCGCTGCCTAATGGGCGATTTGGCCTGCATGATCGATGTCACGCGCCAGCTCAGCCTGGCACAAGACAAGCCTTTGATTTTGCTGGGCCACAGCCTGGGCGGTTTGATCGCTGCCCTCGCCGTGGCCGATCAACTGCGCCCGGTCGACGGCCTGGTGTTGTCCTCACCGGCCTTGGCCACCTCGGCCAACTTCGTGCAAAAAATGCTGCTGGCCGTATTGCCTCAACTGGCGCCGCACCTGTGCGTGGACAACGGCTTGAAGGCCGAATTTGTGGCGCGCGATCCGCTGGTGGTGCAAGCCTATCTGGCCGATCCGCTGGTGCACCGCCGCATCTCTGCGGGCTTGGCGCAGTGGATCATGACGAAAGCCCCGCTCACACTGGCGCAAGCCGCTAATTGGCACGTGCCCACCTTGCTGATGTACGCCCAGGCCGACCGGCTGGTCGACCCCGCCGGCAGCGCTCAATTCGCCCGCCTAGCACCGGCCTGTGTGGCATCACATGGCTTTGACGGCATGTACCACGAGATCTTCAACGACCCCGACAAGGCACTGGTGTTCGACTGCCTCAAAGCGTGGCTGGACGCGCATTTTTCTGCTTGACCGCCAACCACAGCAAGGCCAACGCCGTCAACACCACGGGCAGCAAAGAGCCGATGTTCAACCAGTGCCAACCTTGGGTGGTGACCAAAGCACCTGAGGCGAACGAGGTGAGCGCCATGGTGGCAAACACACAGAAGTTGATGGCCGCCTGAGCGCGGTCTTTTTCTTCGGGGCGCCAAGCGTGCATCGACAGCGTTGTGCTGCCGGTGAACAAGAAGTTCCAACCCAAGCCCAGCAAAAACAGGGCGATGACAAACTGGTGCAGTTCCACCCCGTTCAAAGCCACGGCAATGCAGGCAAAGTTGAGCAACACGCCCACGCCCATGATGGGCAGGGTGCCGAATTTCTTGATCAAGTGGCCCGTGAAAAAGCCCGGCGCAAACATGCCGATCACATGCCACTCCAGCACCAACGCAGCATCGCTGAAGGTAAAGCCGCAGACCTGCATGGCCAGCGGCGTGGCGGCCATGAGCAAGTTCATCACGCCGTAACCCAACGCCGCGGCCGCGGCCGCGACCATGAACACCGGCTGGCGCATGATCTCTTTCAAAGGCCGGCCCTCACTGCTGCCCACCACTTTGGCGGGCAAGGCAGGAAAGCGGATGAACGCCATCAACACCATGCCCAACAGGGCCACGCCCACCAGCGACAAATAGGCGCCCATGAACGGCGTGTCCAGCAAGCCTTTAGTGCGCGAGGCCAAGTTCGGACCGACGATGGCGCCGATCAAGCCCCCAGCCAACACCAACGACACGGCTTTTTCACGAAAGGCAGGCACCGACAGTTCGGCGGCGGCAAAGCGGTACAACTGGCCGTTGGCGCTGTAGTAACCCGCCACCACGGTGGCGCAAACTAGCAGTGCAAAGTTGTGGTCGTACACCGCGTAAGCACACAACAAGGCCGACAATAAACCCACCCCCAAGCCGATTTGGAACGACACCCGGCGACCAAAGCGACTTTGTGTGCGCGCCACCAAGCCGGTCGACAACGCGCCGCCGACCACATAACCCATGACAGGCAAGGTGGCCATCCAGCCCAGCGGCGCCAGACTCAGACCCACCAGGCCGTTGATGGCGATGAAGGTGACGTTGTTGGTGAGGAAAAGGCCTTGGCACAGGGCCAGCAAGAGGAGGTTTGCGTTCATGGCCTCAGTGTAAGCGGGCATGGGACTTGGCCAGACCAGACTTAGGCACAATTGGCGTCATGTCTTCTGCGTCACCCTTCACAACCAAGTCACCTTCACCTTCACCCTCATCGGCGACAACCTTGTACCTGACCGCTGCGTTTTACAAGTTCGTCGACCTGCCCGACTTCACCGAGCGCAAAGCACCTTTGCTGGCTTTTTGCGAAGCGCACCAGGTCAAGGGCCTGGTGTTGTTGGCGCGTGAAGGCATCAACAGCACCATCGCCGGCGCGCACGATGACGTGCACGCGGTGCTGTCCTATTTGCGCCAAGACCCGCTCTTGGCCGACCTGCAGCACAAAGAATCGTTCTCGGCCAAGCCGCCGTTTTACCGTATGAAAGTGCGGCTGAAAAAAGAGATCGTGACCCTTGGCGTGCCCGGCATCAGCCCCACGCACATGGCCGGTACTTACGTGAAGCCGCAAGACTGGAACGCTTTGATTGCGGACCCGAACGTGGTCGTGGTGGACACGCGCAACGATTACGAGGTGGAGATCGGCACCTTTGCGGGGGCAATCAATCCGAACATTCAGAGTTTTTCGCAACTGCCCGAGTGGGTAACCCAAGCGCAAGCCCTGCAAGACAAAACCGGGCGCAAACCCAAGGTGGCGATGTTTTGCACCGGCGGTATTCGCTGCGAAAAATCCACTGCACTGATGCGCGCCCAAGGCTATGACGAGGTGTACCACTTAGAAGGCGGCATTCTCAAATACCTGGAAATCGTGGCGCCCGAGAACAGCCTGTGGCAAGGCGAATGCTTTGTGTTTGACGAGCGCGTCTCGGTCGGCCACGGCCTGGTGCCGGGCCCGCACCGACTGTGCCGTTGCTGCCGCGACCCGCTGCCCGAAGGCGCGCTGGAATCGCCCTTGTTTGAGGCCGGCGTCAGCTGTCCGCGCTGCCACGGCCAAACCACCGAAGCGCAAAAAAGCAGCGCTCGCGAACGTCAGCGGCAGTGGGAAAAAGCCAAAGCCAGTGAACAATTGCACATTGGTGCGCCGCACAAGACAACGGACTCCGCTAAGCGCACAGCCGCACTGCTGCCCTCGGGCTCGCCCGTGCTCTACTCGTTCCGCCGTTGCCCCTACGCCATGCGTGCCCGCCTGGCCTTGCAAGCGGCTGGTGTGCGCTGCGAGTTGCGCGAAGTCGCGCTCAAGCAAAAGCCAGAGGCGCTGCTGCAAGTCTCTCCCAAAGGCACGGTGCCGGTGCTGGTGTTGCCTGGGCAGGTGATCGAGCAAAGCCTGGACATCATGCTGTGGGCCTTGGCGCAACATGATCCAGAGCATTGGTTGCCCGCCGATGCCGCGGTGCAGTCCGACGCAATGCAACTCGTGACGCAGTGCGACGGGGACTTCAAATACCATTTGGACCGCTACAAATACCCGTATCGCTACGATTTGCCAGATGGTTTAACGCACCGCGCGCAAGGCGCGGCGTGGCTGGCGATGCTGGAGTCGCGCATTGCGGCTCAGGGCTTTATGGTGGACCGCCAACGGCGCTGGGCCGACGCGGCCATCGCGCCCTTTGTGCGCCAGTTTGCGCGCACTGATGCCACGTGGTTTGCAGAGCAGCCCTGGCCTGCCTTGCAGGCCTGGCTAGCAGCATTTGAAGCGTCACCGGCTTTCGGGCGGGTAATGACAAGCTACAAACCTTGGCAGTTGGGGCAAGTGCAAGTGGTTTTTCCTGCTCCCGACTGAAAACGCGAAGACAGCTTCCAACGAAGTTCAAGTGCGGAATGTCAATGTAGCGGCTTCGCTTCACTGAAAATGCGACTTTTGGGTGTGCCAAGAATCGACCCGTAGCGGTTGTTTGACTACGAGTCCCAACGACTCAAATGTCGCGTTTGCGGTCATCCGAAAAAATCAGGCTACGAATGTAGTCGCCTCATAGCGGTCATTGTCAATCATTAGCGGAATACTCCAAAGCAGCCGTTGGAATGGATAGCGTTTTACCCGTCAATTTCGGGGAGGATTAACGATCCATGCGCTGCATTTGCAGTTTGGTCAAGTATTGGCAGGACAAGGCCCGAAGCCGTCACTCGGTGAATCTGACTGAATCAAAGAAAAAAGTGGAAAGCAGTCAATCGCCATGACCAAGCTTTTGCTGAGCTTATCTTTTGCAGCAGTTGCACTTCACTTTTGAAACAGCCCTACGTCCCTGCTAGGCGGCCAGAGTCTGGCTGTGTGAATTAAGGTCAGTATGTACACTGAATTGCCGCTGATTTCGTACACCAGCCTGTATTTCTCGTGTGCCACGAGTTCACGAGTACCGGCAACTTTTCCGGGACGACCTAGCTTGGGGTGATCGGCAAGTCGGTTGGCTGAGTCACTGAAAAGGCCGTCCATCCGCTCCGCCGCTGCAGGATTGTCTGTGGCTATATAGTCCCAAATTTCAATTCGATCCTGCAGCGCTTCGGGTGCCCAGACAACCCTCACAACAGACCTGCGGCTTTGGCTCGACGCGCTATAAATTGCTCTTCAACCTCCTCATTCGAAATACCCAAACCAGCTTCTATTGATTTGCGTGCTGCCTGAACCTTTTGCTCCAAGAAATCGTCGTACTCTCGTGCTTGGCGTTGGCGCTGCACGAAATCGCGCATCAGTTCCCGAAGAACTTGCGACGCTGGACGATGTGCCGCTTGTGCTTCGCTCATGAAAGCCTCGCGCAAATCAGGCTCTAGTTTCATCGTGAAAACGGCTTCTTTTGGCATGGTTATTTGTCCTTAAGGTACTAACCTAGTATATACCAAGTGTGCATTCGGCTGTCTTCGATGCCAGAAGCACCTTAAGCTTCGTAGGCCAAAAAATGCACCAACAGACGCGACGCTTCAATGACCGATCACGAGAAATCTAATCAATGGAAAGCCTTATCGCGAACGGTTCCTAACGCGATAAACCGCTCAGTCAACCAATTGGTCGAAGGGCCGCAATGGGTCGTGGACTGCCGGTAACTTATTGCCAGCAAAGGTCCGCTCCCAGCCTTCACCCGACATCGCCGCCAACCACGCGACCAAAGGCATCAGCACCATCTCGTGCATGACTCATGCCGCGAGCGTCTGTTTGCATAGGCGTACATACAAGCGAACTTACCCGCTCCCCACGGCTGAATGTTTAAATTCGTCCAAAGTGAAACCCCAGCAGCAGTCCCCCGAGGGACCCGCCACATTTCCTTCTTTCGCGACGCCGGCAAATACGGTGGTTTAAAAGTGGTTGGAAAATGGTTAAGATGTGGTTTTATTTGCAGTAAAGGGGCCTTTATGCAGACAATTTCCAATGAAAGAACGACCGGCTTTAGCTTGTTCGATAGCGTTCCTCGCGACTACTTTCACTTTGGTGAAGGCCCCGCTTTTCAGCCCAAAATTGTCTCTGATGTCTTGGGGCTCAAGAAAGAGGATGTTTCAAAGCTAGCCTCTGTTTCGCAACGTTCCGTCCGGTATGACGAAGCAATTCCTGAACAAGTTAAAGAGCGGCTTCAGGAAATTGCAATGACCGCCAACATGGTGGCAAAATTTTTCGACGGTGACACCGACAAAACAGTTCTCTGGTTCAAAGCGCGCAATCCATTACTCGGTGATATTTCCCCGAAAGAGATGATTCGACTTGGCCGATACGAACGGTTGCGCAAGTTCATCGTCAATGCCGTACTCAAACAGGATAGACCGCAAGAGCAACAGCCACTTTCTGCCTGAGCGAATAATTTCCTGTGGCCAAACCCAAGCGACCGATCATCCCTCCGTCCAAGACGGTGCCCCCTGCGCCAATTGGCGTGCGGGAACTCGATCGATTTAGTCATGCCTCCATTGATAAGTGGAATGCCTTGTCAAAGGATTTGGATGAGCTAGAGGATGTCATGCACTTCAACCTAGAGCCTGAGCGTAGGCGTCTGCGAAGTGAATTGATTGCGGCTCTTCAAAAAAATCCACCAAAGAACATTCCTGTCACGCGGTGGGTCCGGATCGTTGACTACAAGTTTTCACTAATGCCCCTTTCAAGCGCGGGTAGCTTGACTGAAATTGGAGGTCGATTCAATGCCGGCATGGACTTGGATGAGGGGACGCTCAAGCCTTGGCCTGCCTTGTACTTGGCCGAAGACTACGAAACTGCTTTTCGAGAAAAGTTCCAACTCAGAACAACTGACCGTATCGATGGCCTAACCCCTCAAGAACTTGCTCTTGAGAACGGGAGAAGTCACTCGACAGTTTTTCTCCAAGGACAGATTGAAAACGTATTCGACATGACGTCTTCGCGCCACCTAGACGACATAGCAAAAGTCTTGCGAAAAATTAAATTGCCGGATCGGGCAAAGTCCTTGATGACAAAGCTTGGGATGAAGCCTAGGGACTACGCGATGGTTCGCACGGGAGTTGCCCTATATGACGCGGTATTGCGTCATAACTGGCGAATTCAACCAGTGCAGTTTGGGCTACCTTCACGCAGCCATGTTTTGGCAGAGCTGGTACGGGCCGCAGGCTTTGACGCCATACTTTACAAGTCAACAATGGGGACTGGTAAGTGCCTCGCGCTTTTTCCAGACAAGTTGTCTGGGGAAAGTTATCTGGAATTGGCTGACGCAGCGCCGCCTGAAGTCAAATTTACCCGCTTAGATACATCCTCAGCTCAAGTGCTCGCAGGCTGGCACATCTTGCCGCCTGGCTTTTCTTTGTAAGCGTGCATAAAGCAGGGCAACCTCGTAAGTGAAGTGCTTGCCCTTACTGTTTAAATATGCGGATGGATAATTCAAACATGCACAAGATTACCTGCCCGCACTGCGGCAAAGCGTTTGAGATTGACGAAGCTGGCTACGCGGACATCCTGAAGCAGGTACGCGACAGTGAGTTTGAGCAGCAACTGCATGACCGGCTTGAGCTGGCCGAGCAAGACAAACAAAATGCCATCGAGCTGGCCAAGACCAAGGCCGCCAGCGAATTGCAAAGGGCGGCCGCCGCCAAGGACGCAGAGATCCAGGAATTGAAGGGCAAACTCGATGCGGGGGATATTACGCGCAGGCTTGCCGTGAGCGAAGCCCTCAGTGCAGTAGAAAAGGAACGCGACGCATTGGCCAACAAACTTCAGCAGGCCAGTCACGATAAACAGAGCGAAGCCCAACTTGCTGAAGCCCGGCTCGTGAACGAGCTGCAAAAGGCAGCCGCGGCAAAGGACTCGCAGATCCAGGACCTGAAGGCCAAGCTGGATGCGATCGCCCTTGCGCAGAAACTGGCGATTTCAGAGGCGGTCAATGATGTTGAAAAGGAACGCGACGCGCTCAAAAATGGCCTTGAACGATCGGAGCTAGAAAAGCAGCTGGCCACCAACGCACTCAAAGAAAAGTACGAAACCCAGATCAAGGATCGCGACGATGCGATTGAGCGCCTGCGGGACATGAAGGCCCGCTTGTCCACCAAGATGGTGGGCGAGACCTTAGAGCAGCACTGCGAGACCGAGTTCAATCGCCTGCGCGCCACGGCGTTTCCGAAGGCGTACTTTGAGAAAGACAACGACGCCAAGGGCGGCAGCAAGGGCGACTACATTTTTCGCGACCTAGATGATGCGCGCACCGAGATTGTCTCCATCATGTTCGAGATGAAAAACGAAAATGATGCAACGGTCACCAAAAAGAAAAACGAGGAATTTCTCAAAGAGCTGGATAAGGACCGCACGGAAAAGGGCTGCGAATACGCCGTGCTCATTTCGCTGCTGGAGCCCGACAGCGAGCTGTACAACACTGGCATTGTCGATGTCTCGCATCGCTACCCCAAGATGTACGTTGTGCGCCCGCAGTTTTTCATCCCAATCATCACGCTCTTGCGTAATGCTGCGGTGAACTCCCTTCAATACAAGTCAGAGCTTGCGCTTGTCAAAGCGCAAAACATCGACATCACGAAGTTTGAAACCGAGCTCGATTCATTCAAGTCGGGCTTTGCGCGAAACTTTGACCTGGCTTCCAAGCGCTTTCAAACGGCCATTGATGAAATCGACAAATCAATAGAGCACTTGAAGAAGACCAAAGAGGCATTGGAAGGCGCTGATCGAAATCTGCGCCTAGCCAACGACAAAGCCCAGGATGTGACGATCAAAAAACTGACGCGCGGCAACCCGACCATGGCTGCCAAATTCAACGAGCTCAAAAACCAAGGGGCTTCAGACGAAGGTTGAGAGTTGCGGCAAGTCTGACATTTCGGCTTTGCCCTGGCATCAACAAAAGGGCACCCGGATCCGACCCATAGCTGCCTTTCTGTCTGTGCATATCGAGGTCCGGCTTGCAGCGAAAACGGTCATTCACGGGGCCGGTCCAGGTCGGTTGATCCTCAGTCCATGCGCTTACAAATGGTACGCAAGTAGCGTACAATAAACAAATGCAAGCAACATTTGTTGAACTGCCACCGTTCGCACGAACGCGCAAAGACTACATGGATGACGATGCCTATAGGCTGTTGCAACTTGAGTTGATGGACAACCCGACGGCAGGCGCTGTCATCGAGGGCACGGGCGGTTTACGCAAGCTGCGTCAAGCCGATCCGCGTCGCGGCAAGGGCAAGCGCGGTGGTCTGCGGGTCATCTACTACTGGTGGTCTGGTGGTGACCAATTCTGGCTCTTTACTGTCTATGACAAAGACCAAGCTGACGACCTAGCTCCGGCACAGCGCAAAGTGCTCAAACAACTTTTGAAAACAGAATTAGAAAACCGCCAGCCGAAAAATGGAGAACGTGATGACCAATAAGCGCGATATTTTTGCTGAGCTGACAGAGGGGTTTGATGCATTAAAGTCCGAGCGTGCGGGCAAGCTCACGCTGCGCACTTTCAAGGCTGAAAGCAAACCTGCGCCGTTGCTGTCGCCACAAGAGGTAGTTCAAGTGCGCGAACAATTGCACTTGTCGCGTCCGGTGTTTGCACACTACCTGCGAACCAATGCCCGAACGCTTGAAAACTGGGAGCAAGGTCGCGCCAAGCCCAACGCGCAGGCAGCACTGCTGATTCGCATGGTGGCTCA
>CANGDZ010000035.1 GCA_947452785.1 Comamonadaceae bacterium
CCTCCAGCGGGCTTGTGCGGAGCCACAAGGGCTCGGCAGCTGAAGATCAATACATCTTCTTGGGCAATTGCATGCTGCGAACGCGCTTGTAGTGACGTTTCACGGCAGCCGCTTTTTTGCGCTTGCGCTCGGTGGTGGGCTTCTCGTAGAACTCGCGGGCACGCAAGTCGGTCAGCAGGCCGAGTTTTTCGATGGTACGTTTGAAGCGACGCAGTGCAACGTCAAACGGCTCGTTTTCTTTCACGCGAATGGTGGTCATTGAATCAAATTTTCTAAAAATGTGCCGGCTGCAGTATCGAGGGAGATCGTGCCCTTGAAACCCAGTTTCGGCGGTTCCCCGTCATGAACTAGTATTTGGCCGACGGGAGTTTGCCAGCAAAGCCTAGAATTATATAACTTCTTGCTGCCTGTTTTGCGCCAATGCGGCGGCACAGGCGTGCGCACTGGCCCAAGCCCACTGAAAGTTGTAACCGCCCAGCCAGCCGGTCACGTCCACCACCTCGCCAATGAAGTACAAACCGGGCTGTTTGGACTCCATGGTTTGCGACGACAGATCGCGCGTATCCAACCCGCCCAGCGTGACTTCGGCCTTTTTGTAGCCCTCGCTGCCAGTGGGCGTTAGGCGCCAATGCGACAAGGCCTCGGCCAGCTGCGTCAGCGCTTTGTCGGGCACATCGCTCACCGGGCGTTGCAAGTCGGGCTGTGCTGAGACCCAGGCCTCCGCCAGGCGGCTGGGCACCAGACTGGCCAATTCGTTGGCCAGCAGTTTGCGCGAACGCCGCTTGGCGTCGCTCAGGCGCTCGGGCAGATTCACTTCAGGCGCCAGATTCAGGCTGATTGGCGTGCCGGCCTGCCAGTAGCTGGAGATTTGCAACACCGCTGGGCCCGACAAGCCCCGGTGCGTGAACAGCAAGTTCTCGTCAAAATGCATGCGTTGTTTTTTCTCGCCGGTTTCAATGGCCACCGGCAGCGCCAACCCGGCCAGCTGCGCATAGGGCGCCCATGCCGCACCATCAAAGGTCAGCGGCACCAGGCCAGGGCGGCGCTCCACCAGGCGCAGGCCAAACTGGCTGGCGATGCGGTAACCCCAGTCACTGGCGCCGATTTGCGGGATCGACAAGCCGCCTGTGGCCACGACGAGTGAAGTGGTGGTGACGGGCCCTTGGTCGGTGCTCAGGGTGTAGTGGCCGGGGCTGGTGTTGTTGCCGTCGCCCGTGCTGGCATGGTGCTGCACCGATTTGACAGCGCAGCCCGCCCAGCGCGTCACGCCGCCGGCATCGCACTCGGCCAGCAGCATGCGGATGATGTCTTCGGCCGAGTGGTCGCAAAACATCTGGCCCTTGTGCTTTTCATGAAAAGCAATGCCGTGCTTTTGCACCAGGTCGATAAAGTCCTGCGGCGTATAGCGCGACAAGGCCGAGCGACAAAAGTGCGGGTTCTGGCTGATGAAGTGTTTGTGCGGCGCCGAGGCGTCGAGCAAGCGGTTGGTGAAATTGCAACGCCCGCCGCCCGAGATGCGGATTTTTTCGGCCACTTTCAGGCTGTGGTCGATCACCAGCACCTTCAGCCCGGCTTGACCGGCCACGCCCGCGCAAAACAGACCCGCAGCGCCTGCGCCCACAATCACCACATCAAAGGAATTCATGGGCTCAGAGTGTAGGGCTTGGCGCGCGGGCGCTGGTGCTATTTCAGCAAACCACCCAGCATGCCCATGCCTTCAGAAAGTAAATCACCCTCGGGCACGCTGCCGGAGGGCGTGAGTTGGTGCATCAACTGGGGCAGCAGGCTCGTGAGTTTTTCGGTCAGACCGTCCACCGGTAAGCCGACTTTTTGCATCATCTCTTGCAAACGACCTTGCCCCAGCACGGAGGTGAGTTGTTCAGCCGAGATGGGCAGGTTCTCACCGGTGCCGATCCACGATGAAACCACCCCGCCCAAGCCTTTGTCTTTGAAAGACTGAATCAGGCCTTGCAGGCCACCGGTTTGCGGGTCGTTGATGTGTTATGAAACAAACCAGAAGCGTGTTCTGGTCTGCCGTTCAGTCTAGGGTTGAAAGGGTCCTTGCGTCTGTGCGATTGAAAGCAAATGTTCGCAGTCGACGATATTGCGGTGTTCAGTGCGCAGGTGTGTGGGTTATTGCCGATGTGGCCACGCCAGGCGCGGGCGTGTACTCAAAAATCTGCTCGTTCACCTGCGTTCCCCATTGCTGGCCAAGGGCTTGATGCATCAATTGGAAACCGGCTTTTTCGTACAAATGCCGCGCTGCGTGCAGGCCCTCAAAGGTGGACAAATGCACGCGCGGATAGGCTTTTTGCTGGCAAAAGGCCAAGGCTTGGGCTAGCAATTGGCGGCCCATGCCGCTGCCCCGGATCGCGTCGGAGGTGATGAACCAGCGCAAATGTGCGCCCGTTGTCAAACTGTTGGCACCGTCGATGGCGATGGCGCCATGCACTTCTTGTGTGGCGGCGTCCCGTGCCAGCCACAAGCCGTCTTGCGCAGGGTTGTAACGCTCACAAAAGGCGGCCAACTCGCGTGCCACCTGACTTTCAAATGGCAGACCGAAGCCCACCAAGGGGTAGTAATAGTGGGCATGCAACTGGATAATCCGGCCAATACAGCCTGGCGTGTAGCCTGAGGTGATGGACAGTTGCATGACGTGGAGGGCTCTGCGTTCAGGCCACGCGCGTCAAGCCAGTCTGTTCGGTCTGCGCATCACTCGCTTGCCAAGCCATCGCGCCCTGCACCACATCACCGACCACGATCACGCTCGGGCTTTGCAGTTGCTCGGTCTCGATGGTGGCCGCGAGTTGCTCCAAGGTGGTCAAGGCCTGGCGCTGCGTGGGCAGGCTGGCGTTTTGAATAATGGCCACGGGCGTACTGGGCGCCAGGCCGGTGAGCAAGTCGTTTTGAATTTGCACGACGCTGCTCACACCCATGTAGATCACCAGCGTGAGCTTGGCTTGGCGTGCGGTGCTGGCCAGTTGGCGCCAGTCGGTGCCGTTGTCGCCCGGTTTGGCGTGGCCGGTGACGAAGACCACGCCGTGCGCATGTTCGCGGTGGGTGAGCGGCGCGCCCAGGCTGGTCAGGCCCGCCAGGCCGGAGGTGATGCCGTTGATGACCGAGACCTCAATGCCAGCGGCGCGCAAATGTTCCACCTCTTCGCCGCCGCGGCCAAAAATGAACGGGTCGCCGCCTTTGAGGCGCACCACACGCTCGCCTTCGTGCACGGCGGTGATCATCAGTTTTTCAATGAAGGCTTGCGGCGTGCTTTTGCAGCCCCCGCGTTTGCCCACATGCACGATGCGCGCTTGGGGCTGAGCGTGGGCCAGCACGGCTTCACTGACCAGGTCGTCGGCAAAAATCACGCTGGCGGCCGCAATCGCTTTGACCGCCTTGAGCGTCAACAAGTCAGGGTCGCCGGGGCCGGCACCTACGAGGGTGCAAGAGCCTTGAGGATAAGTAGAGAAAGTCATGTTTGAATCGCACGCAAGATGTGTTCCACCTGCAGCGCGATCGGTGTGGGGACGGGTAAATCGCCATCAAGGACGGCTTGAATATAGCTGGCCGTGGCCAAGGCTTCGGGGCCGGGCAGATGCGGCACTTGCGCCAAGGAGCCGGTTTGCGCGGCTTGCACATTACTGCTGGTGCCCGATTGATAGAGGTCCATTTGCGGTGTGCGCCGAGGGTCTGCCACGGGTTCGCCTTCGGTGCCGCGCAGCAACAAAGCGTGTTGGCCGGTGAGCGCGAAGGTCGCGCCCATGGAGACTGCGTATTCAGGATGGGTGTAGCTGCCGACCACCAGGGCTTTGCTGGCGCAGGGGTTCATGAGTTTGACCAGGCTGTGCGCCGGGTTGCGCAAGCCAACCACGCGGCGCACATCGAGCAGACGTTTCAGGCCGGGGCAGAGCACTTCGGTCGGGATCAGGGCCACTTGGCCTGCGGTCACGGGCTTCACCTGTTCGCAGGCCGCAACACCCAAGGCCTGCAGCACGCTGGCACTGGTCACACGTGAGGCTTCGGTGGCCGTACCGTGAATCACCACCGCTGCACCCCGCTGGGCCAGCAGCAAGGCCAGCAACGGGGTGAGCACCGGCAGTTTGCGTGCGCCGTTGTAGCTGGGCAGCACCACGGTTGTGAGGCCGTTGTCGGGCACCAAGTTCAAGCGCACGTGGGTGGCGTCTAAAAAGCCGGCCATCTCGCCGGCGGTTTCACCCTTGATGCGCATGGCAATGCAGAAGGCGCCGACTTCCAGGTCGGTCACGCTGCCGTCCAGCACCTGGCCAAACAGGTCTGCGGCTTGGGCGCGGTCGAGCGCGCGCGCGCCGTCTTTGCCGCGGCCGATGTCTTTGATGTACTGACTAATTCCCATACTTCGATTTTGCGACAAGCTTGATAACTTTGGGCAATAAGGTGAATGTCCGACCGGCTCAGGTTGTTGTGGCATTGAAAGCGGTGTTCGGGCTGATGCTGTGGCGAATCAACCGGCGCAATTCCGGTACACAAGAGCCGCACTGCGTGCCGCATTTGAGCTCGGCTTGCAATTGCATCAGCTTGTCTTCGTTCTCGCCTTGCAGCGGGTGCAGGCAACTCAGGATGGCGTCTTCGCTCACGTTCCAGCAGCTGCACACTTGTTTGCGGGCCGCGGCTAAAGGCACTGGCGGCTTTTTGCTCGGCTGCAGCAGTTGACGGCCAAAGCCTTGCGCAGCGTTTTGGTTGAACAGCACCGCTTGCAGCCAATCGGCCGATTGCGTGTCGCCGGCCAGCATGAAGGACGCCAAATGCCGCTGCGCTCCTGGGCCCTGGGGCTTAGACAGGAGCGCGGCGCGGCGTTGGCCTCGGCGTGCGTCTTGGTACTTGATCACCCCGGGCTGGTTCAAACCCAGGCATTCTGCGATTTCTTCGAGCACCGCCGCGTCAGGCGCTTGATCGTCGGCAGCGCGAAACAACAGGCCGCTGCGCATCGCAGTTTCGCCCAAGGCCGAAGCTTGGGCAAATGGCACGCAAGAGGCAAAGCTAAAACGGGGCATCAGGCTTTGCAAGTTCTGGCGGGCGCGCCACAGTTGTTCTTCGGGCAGCCAGGCCATGGCGATCAAACCCCAAGGCAGCTCCGCTTTGAGGATGCGCACCGCCGCGTGTTTCAGCTCGGGTTGTTTGGATGTGGCGCAAAAGTCCGAGGTGGTCAAAGCGTTCACGCCGGCCAAGGGGTGGCCTTGGTGGCCGCGGCCGCTGAGCACATCGCTGCCCCAGTGCATGGCCATAAACACCTGCGCGCTTTGTAGGGTGTTGCTGGCCTGCGCTGGCACCACCAAGCTGCCACGCTTACTGGTGACAAACACCAGCTCGCCCTCGGCAATGCCGTAGCGCTCCATATCTTGGGCATGCATTTGCACCACCGGTTCAGGCACATGGGCAAACAAGCGGCCGAGCGTGCCGGTGCGCGTCATGCCGTGCCACTGGTCGCGCAAGCGGCCCGTGGTCAGCGAAAACGGAAAGCGCGACACGCGGGGTTCGGCCACGTCTTGCCAGGTCACGGCGGCAAAATTGGCCTTGCCGCTGGCGGTGGGGAACTGCCCGTCTTCGTACAAGCGCGCTAGGCCTTGGCTGGCGGCTTGGGCATAAGGCCATTGCTGCGGCCCCGCCTGCTCCAGCAGTTGGTAGCTCAGGCCGGTGATGTCCAGGTCGCGCCCGCGCGTGCTGGCGCGGTGTTCATTCCAAATCGCTTCGGGCGTGTCAAATGCAAACAGGCTTTGCTGCGGTGAGCGGGCCAGGGTTCTCTCCAAGCGGCGCCCCAGATCCACCACGATCTGCCAGTCGTGCCGGGCCTCGCCAGGCGGGGGCACGGCGGCGCGCACGCGGCTGATACGCCGCTCGCTGTTGGTCACCGTGCCTTCTTTTTCGCCCCAGGTGGTGGCCGGCAAGAGCAGGTCCGCCCAATCGCAGGTGGCGGCGGTGGCAAAGGCTTCTTGCACCACCACAAACTCGGCCCGCTCCAGCGCGCGGCGCACCGTGGCCTGATCGGGCATGGACTGCGCCGGGTTGGTGCAAGCAATCCACAGCGCTTTGATCTGACCGTCGGCAGCGGCTTGGAACATTTCCACCGCCGTCAGGCCGGGCTTGGCGGGAACATCGGGCACGCCCCACAAGGCGGCAACTTCGGCGCGGTGCTGCGGGTTGGCCAGGTCGCGGTGCGCGCTGAGCAAATTGGCCATGCCGCCAACTTCGCGCCCGCCCATGGCGTTGGGTTGGCCGGTGAGCGACAAAGGCCCTGCACCGACTTTGCCGATCTGCGCGCTGGCCAAGTGCAGGTTGATCAATGCGGCGTTTTTGGCGGTGCCACTGCTGCTTTGGTTCAGACCCTGGCAATACAAACTCAGGGTGGCCGGTGAGGTGGCAAACCATCGCGCGGCCTGCAGCAAGTCGTGTGGGCTGATGCCGCAAATTTGCGCGACACGCTCGGGTGTAGCGTCTTGCACCACCGCTTGCAAGTCCTCAAAACCTTGGGTGTGCGCGGCGATGTAGCTTGGCTGCGTCCAGCCTTCGCTCAGCATCAGGTGCAGCAGGCCGTGGAACAGCATCACGTCCGAGCCCGGTTGCAGCGGCAGGTACAGATCGGCCAGCTCGGCCGTGTCGGTGCGGCGCGGATCGGCGACGATGATTTTCAAATCAGGGTTTACTTTTTTTGCGTCTTCGATGCGGCGAAACAAAATCGGATGGGCCCAGGCCGCGTTGCTGCCGACAATGAAGATGCAAGAGGCCTGCGCAATGTCGTCGTAACAAGCGGGCGGCGCATCGGCACCCAAGGTCATTTTGTAGCCGGCCACGGCGCTACTCATGCACAGGCGCGAGTTGCTGTCGATGTTGTTCGTGCCCAGTAGTCCTTTGACCAGTTTGTTGAAAACGTAATAGTCCTCGGTCAGCAGTTGGCCGGAGATGTAAAAGCCCACCGCCTCGGCGCCATGGCTTTGCACAATCTGCGACAAGCGGCTGCTGGCCACATCCAGCGCCTGCGACCAACCCATGGCCTGGGCCGGTGCGCTGCGCGTCAAGCGCTGCATGGGCTGCAACAAGCGGGTGTGCTGCGCCAGGGTCGGGCTGGCGGTCAGGTGCAAGGTGGAACCCTTGGTGCACAGTCGCCCGAAGTTGGCCGGGTGCGCCGGGTCGCCGCGCACGCCGGTGATCTCTGGTCCGCGCGATTCGATGATCACCCCGCAGCCCACACCGCAGTAAGGGCAAGTGGAATGGGTTTCGCGGACGATGGAGATCACGGGCTTAAACGTGGTTGGTGTTGCGACGGGCAGGTCCAGCGATGGGGCGGGTCAGGTCGGTAGCCAAGCCCCGCAACTCATCGGCTTTCAGGTAGACCACGCCCGCGTCCAGTTTGACCTCAAAGCGCGGCGTACAGCCAGAGTCGGGCGCATGGGCTTGGCCGTCGCACAGGCCAATGTTCCAGTTGTGCAGCGGGCAGGCCACGCTGGTGCCAAAAACAATGCCTTGCGACAGCGGGCCGCCTTTGTGCGGGCACCTGTCGAGCAGGGCAAACACCTCATCGGTGTCATTGCGAAACACCGCCACATCCAGCCCTTGGTCACGCGCCACACGTCGCGAGCCCAACACCGGGATGTCCTTAATGTGGCAAATTTTTGTCCATGCGGTCATTTGGAGTCCTTGAATTCAATGGTCATGGGCTTATGCAGGGACAAGAGGAATGAATTGGCGGGTGTCCACCTTGGCTTCTTGAAAGTCGAACCAAGGATCGGGTTCGCCGTCCAGCGCAGCTTGCAGCTTGGCCCACAAAGCCTGGCGCAGCGCAGCATTCTCCAGAATTTTCTTCTTCACATAGTCCAGGCCCACCCGGTTGATGTAGTGCACCGTGCGCTCCAGGTACCAGCCTTCTTCGCGGTACAGCTGCATGAAGGCACCCGTGTACTCCAGAACCTCTTCGGCTGTTTTGAGCTTGGTAAAAAAGTGTGCCACTTCGGTCTTGATGCCGCCGTTGCCACCCACATACATTTCCCAGCCCGAATCCACGCCGATGATGCCCACATCTTTGATGCCGGCTTCAGCACAATTGCGCGGGCAGCCCGAAACGGCGAACTTGACCTTGTGCGGCGCATACATGCGCCACATGGCTTTTTCCAAGTCCTTGCCCATTTGCGTGCTGTCTTGCGTGCCCATGCGGCACCACTCGCTGCCCACGCAAGTTTTCACCGTGCGCAGGGCTTTGGCGTAGGCGTGACCCGAAGGCATGCCAATGTCTTTCCAGACGTTGACCAAGTCTTCTTTCTTCACACCCAGCAAATCGATGCGCTGGCCGCCTGTGACCTTGACGGTGGGGATGTTGTACTTGTCCACGACGTCGGCAATGCGGCGCAGTTCGGCCGCGGTGGTCTCGCCCGCCCACATGCGCGGGATCACGCTGTAGGTGCCGTCTTTTTGGATGTTGGCGTGGCTGCGCTCGTTGATGTAGCGGCTTTGCGGATCGTCTTGCGCCTCTTTGGGCCAGCTGCTGAGCAGGTAGTAGTTGACGGCCGGACGGCAGCTGGCGCAGCCGTTGGGTGTGCGCCAGTCCATGGCCTTGAAGACGACGCCAATGGTGAGTAATTTGTTTTTCACAATAGCGTCGCGCACGGCCTGATGCCCATGCTCGGTGCAGCCGCACATGGCTTTGGTCTTGGGTGTGGCCGAGTAGTCACCGCCGGCGGTGAACATCAAAATTTGCTCCACCAAGCCGGTGCAGGAGCCGCAACTGGCGCTGGCCTTGGTGTGCTTGCGCACTTCTTCCAGCGTGAACAAGCCTTTGTCTTTGATGGTCTTGCAAATGGCGCCCTTGGTCACGCCGTTACAGCCGCACACTTCGTCGGTGTCCGCCATGGCAGAGGCTTTGCTTTGGCCTTGATGGCCCACATCGCCAATATTAGATTCGCCAAACATCAGCTTGTCGCGGATGTCGGCGACGCTGCGGCCGTCGCGCAGCAGTTTGAAATACCAGCTGCCGTCCACCGTGTCGCCATACAGGCAGGCGCCCACGAGCTTGTCGCCTTGAATCACCAGCTTTTTGTAGATGCCGCCGGCGGGGTCACTCATCAGGATTTCTTCGGTGCTCTCATCGCCCATGAAGTTGCCGGCCGAGAACAAGTCGATACCTGTGACCTTGAGCTTGGTGGAGGTGAGGGACCCAGTGTAGCGGCCAATGCCGAACTCGGCCAAATGGTTGGCCAGCACTTTGCCTTGTTCAAACAAGGGCGCCACCAAACCATAGGCAATCCCGCGGTGCGCCGCGCATTCGCCCACCGCGTAGATGCGCGGGTCGGTCACGGTTTGCAGCGTATCGCTCACCACAATGCCGCGGCTCACATGCAAGCCCATGCTTTCGGCCAATTGGGTGTTGGGGCGAATGCCGACCGCCATCACCACCAAGTCGGCCAGCACATGCGAGCCGTCTTTGAACTCCACTTTGCTGACGCGACCCGACTCGTTGCCGATCAGTGCCGAGGTATGCGCGTTCATGCGAAACTGCATGCCGCGCGCCTCGAGCGACTGCTGCAGCAACTTGCCCGATACATCGTCAAGTTGGCGCTCCATCAGCCAATCGCTCCCATGCACCACAGTGACTTGCATGCCGCGTTTCATCAATCCGTTGGCAGCCTCCAGGCCGAGCAAACCGCCGCCAATCACCACCGCGTGTTTGAACTGCGTGGCCGCGTCGATCATGGCCTGGGTGTCGGCAATGTCGCGGTAGGCCAGCACGCCTTGCAGGTCTTTGCCGGGCAGGGGCAGCATGAAGGGGTTGGAGCCCGTGGCCACTACCAATCGGTCGTAGGCCGAGGTCATGAGCTGACCTTGGGCATTACGCGCATGGACCACGCGTTGCACGCGGTCGACCTCGGTCACCGTCCAGCCGGTGTGCAGGTCAATCTGGTTGTCGGTGTACCAAGACCAATCGTTCAGCACGATCTCGTCCAGTGTTTGTTCGCCAGCCAGCACCGGCGACAATAAAATGCGGTTGTAGTTGGGGTGCGGCTCGGTGCCGAAGACGGTGATGTCGTACAGATCCGGGGCGATCTTCAGCAACTCTTCCAGCGTACGCACGCCGGCCATGCCGTTGCCGATCAGCACCAGCTTCATTTTGGGTTGGGGGTGGGTTCGCATGTCCATGGTTTTTTCCAATCAGTTGAGGACAGAGCAGGCCTGCGGCCAGGTCTGTCCCGCCAGGTTTTCAGGCTGTTTTTTCGACGTGGGCTTGGCGGGTGTACAAGAATTCAATCACCGCTTTGCGGTACTGCTGGTAGGCGGCGCTTTCGGCCAATTCGACCCGTCGGCGTGGGCGCGGCAGGTCCACATGCAGCACTTCTCCAATCGTGGCGGCTGGTCCATTGGTCATCATCACGATCTTGTCCGACAGCAGTACTGCTTCGTCCACGTCGTGTGTCACCATGACCACCGTGCTTTGCGTGCGCGCCACGATGTCCAAGAGCTCGTCTTGCAGCTTGGCGCGGGTCAACGCGTCCAAGGCTCCGAAGGGCTCGTCCATCAACAGCACTTTGGGCTCCATGGCCAGAGCTCGTGCAATGCCCACGCGCTGCTTCATGCCGCCCGAAATTTCACCGGGGCGTTTTTGTGCCGCCGCCGTGAGACCCACCAGGGCCAGTGCGGCATCGGTGCGGACCATCAATTGGGCCTTGTTTTCAGAGGCCGCGCCGGTGCTTTTGGAGCCCGCACCAAACACGCGTTCCACGCCCAAGTAGACGTTTTCAAAACAGGTGAGCCAAGGCAACAACGAATGGTTTTGGAACACCACCGCGCGCTCCGGGCCGGGGCCGGCGATTTCGCGGTTGGCACAGAGCAAGTGGCCTTGGGTCGGCATGGTGAGGCCAGCGATCAGGTTCAGCAGCGTGGACTTGCCGCAGCCGCTGTGGCCGATCAGGGCCACAAACTCGCCCTTGGCCACGGTGAGGTTAATTTCACGCAGTGCAGGGAAGTTGCCCTTCTTGGTTTTGAAAGTCTGGGCCACGTCCTCAATTTCAATGAACTTGGCGTTCAGGGTTTGGTTGCTCATGACTTCACCTCTTCATAGGTGAATGCGGATGCGATTTTAATCAGCGCGTATTCCAGCATCAGGCCAACGATGCCGATGACAAAAATGGCGATGATGATGTTCTTGACGTTGAGGTTGTTCCACTCGTCCCAGACCCAAAAGCCGATGCCCACGCCCCCGGTCAGCATCTCGGCCGCCACGATCACCAGCCAGGCGGTCCCCACGGCCAGGCGCACGCCGGTCAACATATACGGCAGCACAGAGGGGAAGAGAATCTTGGTGACGATCTTCCATTCACTCAGATTCAACACTCGGGCTACGTTCATGTAGTCCTGCGGCACACGCTGCACACCGACTGCGGTGTTGATGATCATCGGCCAGATCGAGCAGATGAAGATGGTCCAGATGGCTGCGGGATGCGCGCCCTTGAACACCAATAGACCAATCGGCAACCAAGCCAAGGGCGAGACCGGGCGCATCAGGCTGATCAGCGGATTGAACATGCGGCTCATGAACTCAAAGCGGCCAATCACAAAGCCGGCCGGAATGCCGACCACGGCCGCCAAGCCAAAGCCCAAGGCCACGCGCTGCAGCGAGGCCAGCACGTTCCAGCCCACGCCCTGGTCATTCGGGCCCTTGCGGTAGAACGGGTCGCTGAAGATGTCGATCGCCTGCTTGGCCGTGTCGATCGGTGTCGGGATGCTGCCGGCCGTGGTCATGCTGACCATGGACCAGATCAGCACCAGCAGCAGCAAGCCCAGCACCGGTGGCATCACCGCCATCAACAGGTCGTTCCAGTCATAGCCGGGTGGAGTATCAGCACGGGGTGGGGCCGGTGCCGACACCGGCATGACCTTCACATCTTTGGCCGCAGTGGTCGAATGAAAAACAGCGCTTACCATGATGGGCTTCCTCATGCCTTGATTTTGAAAGACTCGGCGTATTTCTTCGGATCTTTCCCGTCCCAGACCACACCGTCCATGAGTTTGCTGGTGCGCATCACGTCTTTGGGCACAGCGGCCTTGGCGGCGGTCGCGGCTTGTTTGTAGATGTCGATCTGGTTGATCTGTTTGGCCACGCCCAGGTAGTCAGGGTGGTCTTTGAGCAAGCCCCAGCGCTTGTGCTGCGTCAAGAACCACATGCCGTCCGACAGATAAGGGAAGGTGACCGCACCGTCGCCATAAAACTTCATGTGGTTCGGGTCGTCCCAGGTTTTGCCCATGCCGTCTTGGTAGCGGCCCAGAATGCGCTGGTTGATGGCGTCCACGCTGGTGTTCACATAGCTCTTGTCGGCAATGGTTTCGGCCATCTTGTTTTTGTTTTGCAAGCCCGCGTCGATCCATTTGCCCGCTTCGATGATGGCGGCCGTGACGGCGCGTGCGGTGTTGGGGTATTTTTGTACAAACTCAGCGGTGGTGCCCAGCACCTTTTCAGGGTGGTCTTTCCAGATGTCTTGCGTGGTCATGGCGGTCACGCCAATGCCGTCAATGATGGCGCGGTGGCCCCAGGGCTCGCCCACGCAGTAGCCATCCATATTGCCCACGCGCATATTGGCAACCATTTGCGGTGGCGGCACAGTGATGACTTTGGCGTCCTTCATGGGGTTGATGCCGTTGGCCGCCATCCAGTAATACAGCCACATGGCGTGTGTGCCGGTGGGGAAGGTTTGCGCAAAGGTGTATTCGCGTTTGTCGCTCGCCATCAGCTTGGCCAGACTGGCGCCATCGACCGCACCTTTGTCGGCCAGCTTTTTGCTCAAGGTGATGGCTTGACCGTTGTGGTTCAGCGTCATCAACACGGCCATGTCTTTTTTCGGTCCGGCCACACCCAGGTGCACGCCGTAAATCAAACCGTAGAGCGAGTGCGCAAAGTCGAGTTCACCATTCACCAATTTGTCGCGCACACCGGCCCAGCTGGCTTCTTTGGTGGGGATGATTTTGACGCCGTACTTTTGGTCAATGCCCAGCACCGAGGCCATGACCACACTGGCGCAATCGGTCAGCGGAATGAAGCCGATCTTGACTTCTTTTTTCTCGGGCGCATCCGAGCCTGCGGCGTAGACCATGGAGCGCAAAGCAGGGGACACACCGGCCACACCCACGGTGGCGGCTTGCAGCACGGTGCGGCGAGAGAGACTGGTTTTGAGAAGGTCGGTCATGGTTCACTCCTGAAGTTTCAAAAATCAAAAACAAAAAAGGCGTCCTCATGTCAAACAGCACTGCGAGGCAGCGTGATTGCATGGGGACGCCTTTGTCCGGTGACCACAATGCCCGTCGTTGGGCTTTGCCGTCGATTGACCTTCGTTGGTCTTGATGTTGTACTTGCAAGCCGCGTGCCAGGGTTTTGTGCCTTGAACGCGCGGATTTTTATGAATTTTGCGCTGTGCGATGCACCGCCGTGGTGCTTGGGCACTCTGCTGGTGCTTAACCCAACAACTCCGCCATGTCGATCATCTGCTGCGCCATCTCGGCCAGCTTCATGCCTTTGTTCATCGCCGCTTTACGCAGGCGCGCATAAGCCTCTTGCTCGCTCAAGCCTTGGCGTTTCATCAACAAGCCTTTGGCGCGGTCCATCACTTTGCGGTCGCTCAATTCCAAGCGCGCGCTGTCCAATTCGGCGAGCAAGGCTTGTTCATGTTTGAAGCGGGCCATGGCCACCGTCAAGATCGGGTGAATGCGCTCAGGCGCCAGACCCGCCACGATGTAGGCGGTCACGCCGGCGGCTACGGCGTCGTTGACATGCTGGGTGTCGCTGTCGTTGGTGAACATGACGATGGGTCTGCGCTCATCGCGTGTGGCCATGACCACATGCTCCAGCGCATCGCGGGCATCGCTCTCCGCGTCGACGATCACCATGTCCGCTTGCAACTGCGCCAAGCGTTCCGTCAAAAACACATCGGCCGGCAGAGTGGCTACGAGGTTGTAGCCGGCTTCCAGCAAACCAATGCGCAGTAATCGCGAGCGCTCTTCTAAGGCTTGAGCATGCTCATCGCCTTCGGCGACCAAGTTGGGGTCAGAGATGATGACAACGATTCGAAGCGGTTCCTGCATGCCCCATTATTTGCAAGAAACGCGCCTGATTTCGAGCTCGTCAGATCAAGCGCGGCAGGTCACTTGTCTCCTTGTTCATAGGATTCGTAGCCTAACTGACGCAGGGCTTGCAGCCCCACGGGCGGCGTAGTGAGAAAAGGAATCACAAAGATTTTTTTCGCCAAGCCTTGCCGGATTTTTTTCATTTGCTGCGCTTCACCCTTCAGCCGAGCCACCAGCAACGGGTCTTGCGTGCCGGCGGCCAACACCGATCGGTTCATGACCCAGGCATAGGGCTCGATCTTTGCGCGGCGCAAATCCTCTTGCAACGCCGCGGCTTGCAACACCGGCGTGGCCTCGGGCAGAGTGACCAAAATGATGCGCGTGTAGCTGGCGTCTTGCAGGCGCATGAGCGGTGTGATGATCTTGGCTGCCGTGCCTGTGTGTTGTTCGTAGCTGCTCAGCATTTGCCGGTGGTAAGCACCGGCCGCGTCCATGAGCAACAAAGAGTGGCCGGTGGGCGCGGTGTCCAGCACCACAAAGCTGCTCCGCGCTTGCGCCACGATGTGCGAGAAAGCGTGAAACACGGCCACCTCTTCGGTGCAAGGCGATTGGAGGTCTTCCAGCAACAGTGCTTTCTCGTTAGCGTCCAGCGCAGGGCCTTTGGCGGCCATAATTTTGGCGATGTAGTTTTGGGTTTCTACTTTCGGGTCGATGCGGCTGACTTGCAAGCCGGGCACTTGCGCGCCCAAGGTTTGCGTCAGGTGCGCTGCCGGGTCGGTCGTGCTCAGGTGCACCGTGTTGCCGCGTGCCACCAAGCCCAGCGCCAAGGCCGCAGCGACGGTGGTTTTGCCCACGCCGCCTTTGCCCATCACCATGATCAGTCCGTGATCTTGCGTTGCCAATTCGGCCACCAGCGCGGCCATGTTCATGCCTTCTAAAGTTTTGTCCTTCATGGCAGACATGGGCGCTTCGGCGTGCTGCGGCTGGGCAGGGGCATCCATCAACAAGGCTCGCAGCGCAGGCAGGCCCACGTTGTCGATGGCGCGCAGGGGCACTTCGTCGCGCGTCAAGTGGCGCAGCACCTCGGGCATCTGCGCCATGGCGCTTTGGCCTTGCTGCTCAATGGCGCTGGCCACGGCGTCCAATGGGTTACTGGCGTGGAACACACCGTTGACGATCAAACGCTGGTTAGACAAACCCAGGCTTTGCAGTTCTTCGCTGGTGCGCGCCGCCTCAGCCAGCGCGCTGACCTCGGGCCGGGTGATGAGTTCCACGCTGGTCAACTTGGGGTCACTCAAGGCGGCCAAGGCTTGGTTGAATCGAGTCTCTTGCATCTTTAAACCCGAGTGGGGTCCCAGGCAGGACGCGCCTTGGTCGTTGTCCGCCAAAAAGCCGCTCCACGCTTTCGGTAGGCTCAGCAAGCGCAAGGTGTGGCCGCTGGGCGCGGTGTCAAAAATGACATGGTCGTAGCGATGGGATGCGTCCGCCAGCAGGCTGGAGAACTCGTCGAAGGACGCAATCTCGGTGGTGCATGCGCCCGACAGCTGTTCGCGCACCGTGGCCTTTTCGGCGTCGCTGGTCTGCGCCGGCATTTGTGCAATCACCCGTTGCCGGTAGGCCTGTGCTGCTTCGTCCGGGTCAATGTTCAGGACATCCAAGCCGGGCACTCCGGGCACAGGGCCTGGGTGGTTGCTGAGTGTGATGTTCAGCATCACGTCCAAGTTGGAGGCCGCATCGGTGCTGACCAAGAGCACCCGTTTGCCGCTGTCGGCCAAATGGATGGCGGTGGCGGTGGACAGCGATGTTTTACCCACGCCGCCTTTGCCGGTGAAAAACATGAAGCGCGTGGGGTGGGTGAGCCAGTTGGGTGTGGTGGTGTTCATTCTTTCATTTGACAACTTTTGTGCTTGTTAAGTCTGAATCTGCATCAAGTCTTTCGCAATGGCTGAATGGACCTGTTCTTGTGGACGTGACATCAAATTGTCATATATTTCCACCATAATCGAAATATGGAAGATAAAGACGTCATCAAGGCTTTGGCCGCGCTTGCCCAGCCTAACCGCTTGCAGATATTTCGCACGCTGGTCGTGCAAGGTCCAGACGGCATGACCCCGGCTGTGCTGGCCGAAATGCTGGCCGTGCCAGCGGCAACCTTGTCTTTCCACCTCAAAGAATTGCTGAACGCCGACTTGGTCTCCCAAGAGCGCAGCGGCCGCAACCTGATTTACCGCGCCCAGTTTGACCGCATGAACGCGGTGCTGGGCTTCTTAACCCAAAACTGTTGCCAAGGTCAGGCTTGCCTGACCGAAACCGCAGACGCTTGTGATTGCTAAAACCATGACAAAAACGCCCCCTCTGAACGTTTTATTTTTGTGTACCCATAACTCTGCCAGAAGCATCTTGGCGGAAGCTCTGTTGAATCACTTGGGGAAGGGGCGTTTCAAGGCTTACTCCGCTGGCAGCAGCCCCAGGGACAATCAAGTGCCCAACCCCATGGCGTTGAGAACCCTCGAAAAAGCCGGAATTTCGACCGAAGGATTGAGCAGCAAGAGCTGGGATGTTTTTGCAACACCCGATGCTCCGCATATGGATTTGGTAATCACGGTCTGTGACAACGCCGCTGGCGAAGTGTGTCCTTATTGGCCAGGTCAGCCTGCTACCGCGCATTGGGGTTATGCGGATCCTTCTGAAGCGGTGGGTGACGATGATCAACGTTTGGAGGCATTTCGCCAAACCTTGCATTTGATTCGTCGCCGCTTGGAAATCTTCATCAACTTGCCCTTGGCCAGTCTGGACAAGATGGGGCTGGAAAAAAATGCACGGGAATTGGCGAGTACATGAGCAATTGGCGCAAATACCTGGCTGAACTGGTGGGCACAGCTGCCTTGCTCTGTGCCGTCATTGGCTCAGGGGTCATGGCAGAAAACCTCTCTGCTGGAAATACGGCAGTTGCTTTGATTGCCAATACGTTGGCCACCGTTTTTGCGCTCTACGTGTTGATTGAAGCGATGGGCCCCTTGAGTGGCGCGCACTTTAACCCCGCTGTTTCTTTGGTCATGGCATACCGCAAGGATTTACCGCGTGACCTCCTCATCGGCTATGTGATCGCTCAACTGACGGGCGCAGCCTTGGGCGCTTGGCTTGCGCATGCGATGTTCGACATGGACATTTTCCAGTGGTCCCACAAGGCCCGAACCGGTTACGGCCAATGGTTGGCGGAGGCTGTGGCAACTGCGGGGCTCTTATTCGTCATCTTGCGTTCACCCGCAGACAAAGCATCCAGCATGGTGGCCTGCTATATCGGTGCAGCCTATTGGTTCACGGCCAGTACTTCGTTTGCAAATCCCGCTGCAGTTTTCGGCCGGATGATGAGCGATTCATTTGCGGGTATCAGCCCCATGGATGCGCCTGCATTCATCGCGGCGCAGTTGATTGGCGCAGGCCTGGGGCTGGGTTTGTATGCCCTGTTGAGCTCCGATCACAATATAGGCAATGCCAAAATTTAAGGGTTCAGTTTGCAAAATAATGGAATGTCCAAATCGAATGAAGGTTTGATCCCACTGGATGCAAACTACTTCCAAATACCTCAGCCACAGGCGTTGAGGCCCTTGCACCCATCCTCACATCCACCCAAAATTCTCATGTTGTATGGATCCTTGCGGGAGCGCTCCTACAGCAAGCTCTTGACACTGGAAGCGGCTCGTCTGCTCGAAGCCATGGGGGCCGAGGTGCGTATTTTTGACCCTTTGGATTTGCCGCAACCTGATGCTGTCCCCGATTCGCATCCCCGCGTTGCGGCCTTGCGCGAAGCCGCGGCTTGGTCCGAGGGCATGGTCTGGTGCTCGCCCGAGCGCCATGGCGCGATGACGGGCATCATGAAAAGCATGATCGATTGGATTCCCTTGTCGGTCGGCGCGGTGCGACCCACGCAAGGCAAAACCCTGGCCCTGATGCAAGTGTGTGGTGGCTCGCAGTCCTTCAATGCGGTCAATCAAATGCGCATTCTGGGTCGCTGGATGCGCATGATCACCATCCCCAATCAAAGCTCGGTCGCCAAGGCGTTTCTGGAGTTTGACGAAGCCGGTCGCATGAAGCCTTCAGCCTATTACGACCGGGTGGTTGATGTGATGGAGGAGTTGGTCAAGTTCACCTGGCTCACGCGTGACGTGTCGCCTTACTTGGTGGACCGTTACAGTGAACGCAAAGAAAGCGCCGATGAACTGTCTCGGCGAGTGAATCAAAAGGGGATCTAAATTGCGCCCTTGAACATTAAGCGCGCATGGCTTTGGGGCTTGACTTGGTGGCACGGTTGGGCGCATGAAACTTGCCAGAACCATTCATGGAGCCGTTGAGCATTTCACTTGTTTTTTGGCTCGCTGATTGCGTCGCTTCCAGGGTGCGCTGCCCCATTTCCATGGCAGACTTGAAAGCATTCAGCATGAGGTCGGTACCTGCCACGGATCCGCTGGGCACTTTGTCCAAGGCCGCTTGCCATGTGGTGCCGCTTTCAGCCCATTGTTTTTGTAGGGCGGCGAGCAAATCGGATTGCTCCTGTTGAATGAGGGCGGATACCTTTGAATTGAAGGCCATGGCCTCATTCGCCGTTGCTTGCATGTGTTCCGAAGCCAGTTGCAGCACCTCGGCCGGAGTTTTGGCTTGTGAAATGGCCTGGAATTTACTTCTCGCTTGCTCCATCATTTTGCCGTTTTCATTGACGAATAACTCGGTCATATGTTGCATGTGATGCATCACAAATTGGGTGTAGATAGACCCCGTCTGTGAGAGCGAATGCAAGGGGGTTGTGGATTGGTCTTTCATATCGATCCTTGGTGAGTTGGACATCAAGTCCATGATGTCAGTGGGCCGATCAGTTTGAGGAGGACCTGCAAAAAAGTATGTACGGTGTCTCACGCAAAGCAGATCAATCTTTGTATTGCACTAAAACATACTGGCCCGGTGCCGGCTCTAGCGTTTCTGTCGGTACGCGTTGGTCGGCCTCAACGCGGCCGCTGCCTTGTTGGACTAACCATCGGTGCCATTCAGGCCACCAAGAACCCTCGACGGAAGGGACTTTTTGGCGCCAACTTTCAGTCGAATTCAAATGGTTTTCTTCTTGCGTGGTCAATTTTTGATAACTGTGAAAGGGTTGACCAGGCACGGATAGAACGCCCGCGTTATGCCCGCCGCTGGCCAACACAAAGGTCACATCCGAACGGGTCAATCTCATGACTTTATAAGCCGACTCCCATGGCGTGACATGGTCTTTCACAGTGCCCAAGGCAAAGATAGGCAGGTGGATATCTTCCAGCGACACGGGGACTGCATCCACCTCAAACAGGCCTTCGGCCAGTTCGTTGTGCAGATAAAACCGATGCAAATATTCGCTGTGCATGCAAGCGGGCATGCGCGTCACGTCTTCAGTCCATGCACTCAAGTCATTGTCGGCAACAGGCATGCCCAGCCAGTATCTCCCGACCCACTCGTACCAATATAAATAGCGCGGTTTAAGCAATTGGAAGGAGCTGCCCATGAGTTGCCCCGACAGAAATCCAGTCTCTGCCATGGTGTCTTCCAGCAGCGCCACCTGGGCTTCGTCCAGAAACACCCCCAGATCTCCCGGGTCGCGAAAGTCCAGTTGGGCGGCCAGCAAAGTCATCGAGGCAAGGGGGGCAATGGTTGAGGAGTCAGGCAGGTTTTCGGGTCTGGCCAGTGCTGCCGCTGCAATGGCCAACAGCGTTCCCCCCAGGCAATAGCCTGCGGTATGGATGGGGACGTGACCTGTCCGCTCGGTGATGACGGCCAAAGGATTCAAAACGCCGAGCTTGAGATAGTCCTGCATGTCCAGCAGTGCATCGGATGCATCGGGATTTCGCCACGACACCATGAACACCGTGTGGCCTTGCTCGACCAGGTATTTCACCAAGGAGTTGACGGGAGAAAGATCCAGGATGTAGTACTTCATGATCCAGGAGGGCACGATCAGAATCGGTTCACGCTGCACTTGTTGCGTTTGCGGCGTGTACTGGATCAACTCCACCAAATGGTTGCGGTGAATGACCTCGCCTAGCGTGCACGCCACTTCCACGCCGGGTCGGTAGTGGTGTTGCTTGGCGCTTGGTGGATAGCCCCACAGCCGCTGCAGGTCCTCCTGCACGAAGGCCATTCCTTGTCCTATATTTTGGCCTTGGGTCTTGACCGTGGCTCGGAGAATCGCTGGATTGAGCCAAGGCACATTGCTGGGTGAAATCACGCCCAACCACTGGTGGGCCAAAAAATGCATCACGTCTTGATGGTGATGCTCCATGCCACGCAGTTGAGTGGCTTTGTCCCACCAGACTTCCTGCGCATGGTGTGCGCGTTCCAAGGCCAGAAAAGGCCAGAACTGCCATCCCTGATCACTGAAACGGGGATCGTCGGTGGTCACCACCTGCGCTTCGTTGGCGGTTTCCAGTCCACAGGCCCAACCCCAAGCGCTCAACTGGCTGGGGGTCCCAGTCACATGCCAAGCCCAGTCGGTCAGCGCCAAGGCCAAGGTGACGGGTGACAAACCGCCGGTCAGGTAGAGCTGGGCTGTTTGGATCTTGCGGTCCAGCAAGGATGCCCACTCCGACATCAAGGGAGAATTCAACGCAGTCATCGACACCGCCTTCAAAGCCAAACAGCCTGAAAGGCTATGACACAAGGGTGCGGGGTGTCCGTGCGTTGCCGAACACGCTCGGTGTGGCTGGGCGCTGCGCAGCAGGGCTGCTGTTTATGCCTTGGTTGAGCCGTGAACGGGCACTTGCATGCCGTGGTTCACTTTGGCTTGATCTGTGCTGGCGCTGGCCCAAAAATGGAGCAGCGCTTGCACGGCCTGTGCTTGGTCGCAGGTTGCCGAAACAGCGCCCGAAAACGTGGTGGTCACCTGCACCGCATCCGGCAAAGGGCCGAGCACGGTGATGCCTTGCACGCCCATCATCTCGCTCAGTTGCTGAAAGCCCAGTGCCACCCGGCCTTGCGCCAACAACGCACCCACCGGGATGCCGGGTTGGGCTTGCATCAATTTGTCTTGGACTTGGGCGGTGATGCCCCAGCGCTCAAACTGCTTGAGCAATTCAACGCCACTCGGGCCGGTGGAGTATCCAATGCTGCTGGCCAGTAAGACCGCTTGCTTCAAGGCCGCTTCGCTGGAAATGTCAGGGCAGAGCGCGCCTGCAGGCACCGCCACAGCCACACTGGAGTGGACCAGGTCAACGCAACTGCCTGGTACCAGTTTGCCGCCCTGCATCAAGGTGTCGATGGCGTTGCGGGCCAGCACCACGCAGTCAAACGCTTCGCCGGCTTGAACGCGTTTGGCCGCATCCACACCGCCCACCGATTCAATCTGCACCGAGTATTCAGGCGATTGGGCTTCGAATAAACGCGCCAGATCAGCCAGCAAGGCCTTGGTGGCCATGGAAGAGATGATGCGAATGGGCGTGAGGGTCGGAGTGGTCATGGCGTGGTTCCAGCAAGGTGTTTTTTCTACAGTTCCGATTACACCGCAAGTTGCGCCGGACTTTGAGTGCGAAGTGACCTTTGCGCTTGCCTCTACACTTGGCACCTATGCGAATTTTGGGTATTGAATCTTCTTGCGACGAAACCGGTGTCGCCTTGGTCGAGACGGCGGCGCCCGCTGCGCCGCCCAGTCTGCCGCGCTTGCTGGCGCACGCTTTGCACAGTCAGATCGAGATGCACCAAGCCTATGGCGGCGTGGTGCCCGAATTGGCCAGCCGCGACCACATTCGCCGTGTCTTGCCTTTGACCACCCGGGTCTTGAAGGAAGCTGCTTGCAGCTTGAAGGACGTGGACGTGGTGGCTTATACGCGGGGTCCCGGTCTGGCCGGGGCACTGCTGGTGGGCTCGGGCGTGGCCTGCGCTTTGGCGGCGGCATTGGGCAAACCGGTGCTGGGTGTGCACCACCTCGAGGGGCATTTGCTCTCGCCATTTTTGAGCGCCGATCCGCCGCAGTTTCCATTTGTGGCTTTGTTGGTCTCGGGCGGCCACACGCAGCTGATGCGGGTCGATGGCGTGGGCCGCTACGAACTCATGGGCGAGTCGATCGACGATGCGGCCGGCGAGGCTTTTGACAAGTCGGCCAAGTTGATGGGGTTGCCTTACCCCGGTGGGCCGGGCTTGGCACAGCTGGCGGAGCAGGGTGATCCTGCCGCCTACAAATTGCCCCGGCCCTTGTTGCACAGCAGCAATTTTGATTTTTCGTTTGCGGGCCTGAAAACGGCGGTGCTGACCCAGTCACAAAAGCTGGGGCCTGCCGTGCAGCAAGAGGGTTCGACCATTCGCGCTGATTTGGCGGCTTCCACGCAAGCGGCGATTGTCGAGGTGTTGCTTAAAAAATCCATGGCCGCTTTGAAACACACCGGCCTACAACGCCTGGTGGTGGCCGGTGGCGTGGGGGCTAACCGGGAGTTGCGCCGCCAACTCAATACCGCTTGCGCCAAAGCCGGCGTGCGGGTGCATTACCCTGAGCTGCATTTGTGCACCGACAACGGCGCCATGATCGCCATGGCCGCCGCCATGCGCTTGGATGCGGGGCGGCAACAGGCCGAATATCGCTACAGCTTTGACGTCAAGCCGCGCTGGCCCTTGGACAGTTTGGTTTAACAGTTTGTCTTGACTGCTTGGTTTGAAGCCTGCACGTTTCTATTTATTTCTTGGATGATGGTTTTGAAGTTACTTTTTTCGTTGATGCGTGCGGTGCTTTGTTTCAGTGTTTTCATGGGCAATGCAGCGCATGCGCAATCGACCCAGCCACCGATTCAATTGGCCTTGATCGAAGGTTTGAGCGGGCACTTTGCCAACACCGGCGAAGCCGTTTACCGCAACTTGGTGTGGGCGGTGGAGCGGGTCAATGCCCGTGGCGGCGTCAAAACCGCAGCGGGTTTGCGTCCCTTGGCACTGCAGCGTTACGACAGCAAGGGCCAAAACGAAGAAGCTTTGTCGGTGTTTCGTGCTGCACTGGACGATGGCGCGCAGTTTGTGCTGCAAGGCAATTCCTCATCCAATGCTGCGGCCTTGCTTGACGCGATCAACAAACACAACGAGCGCGAGCCCGGAAAACGGGTGCTGTTTCTCAACTACTCGGCGGTCGACCCGGCCTTGACGAATGAGAAATGCAGCTTCTGGCACTTTCGCTTCGACGCCCACGCTGACATGCGCATGGGTGCGCTGATGCAGGTTCTCAAGCAAGACAAAGCAGCGCACTCGGTGTATTTGATTGGGCAAGACTACAGCTTTGGCCAAGCCGTGCTGCGCGAAGCACGCGCCCAGTTGGGAGTGCAGCGACCCGATGTCAAAGTGGTGGGAGACGAGTTGCACCCGGTGGGACGCGTCAAAGACTTTTTGCCCTACGCCGCCAAAATCAAAGCCAGCGGTGCCCAAGCGGTGATCACCGGCAACTGGGGTAACGATTTGACTTTGCTGGTCAAGGCCGCACGCGAGGCCGGTTATGCAGGCAAGTTTTATACGTTTTATGGCAATGCTCTGGGGGCCCCTGCGGCCTTGGGCGACGCGGGTGTGGGCAATGTGTTGGCTGTGGCTGAGTGGCTGCCCAATGTGCCTGGTGCAGCCAGCGATGCCTTTGTGCAAGCGTTCCACCAGCGTTTCCCCAAGCCAGCCGACGACTATCTGCATTTGCGCATGCAAATGATGATTGAAGCCTTGGTGCAGTCCATCGAAAAGGCCGGCAACTCAGAGCCCCAAGCGGTCGCGCTGCAGTTGGAGAAAGCCCAGGTCAGTATGGCGGGCCAAACGGGTCGCATGCGCGCAAGTGACCATCAGTTCCAACAACCTTTGGTCGTGGGTGTGATGGCCCAGCAGGGTGACAAGGGCGTGAAGTACGACGTAGAGGGTTCGGGCTACGGCTTCAAGGTGATTCGTCAGATCAGCGCGGAGCAAGCGAGTCGGCCCACCACGTGCAGCATGGTGAGGCTGGGTTGAAAATGAGGCTCAGGACTGACGGCTCAGACCCAATTGTTCGATGAGTTTCTTTTCTTTCAAGAAGTTTTCTCGCGCAAACTTGGTGTACTCCTCGGTGTTCATGTAGATCACCGATTGGTCGTATTTTTCAAAAGACGCCAGCACTTTCGGGTCTTCCAGGGTGGCTTTGAAAGCGTCGTGCAGCTTACGCGTAACGGCCGGTTCCATGCCTTTGGGGGCGCCAATGCCAAACGGTGAATCAGACACCGTGTCATAACCCAACTCGTTCAAGGTGGGAATGTTGGGCCAGCGCTTGGTGCGCTTGCTGCCGTAGGTAGCGAGCAGGCGACAGGTGCCTGCCTCCACATGCGGGCCCCAGCCGGTGGCGTCGCTGTGCGACATGACGTGCCCCCCCAGCAGCGCTTGCATGCCGTCGGCATTGCCTTTGAACGGCACGTGCTGCAACTTGATGCCTGCTTTCATGGCGAACTCTTCCACTGCCAAATGCGGTGTGGTGCCGTTGCCGGTGGAGCCAAAGGTGAACTCACCCGGCTTGGCTTTGGCGTAGGCCACCAAGTCTTTGATGCTCTTGATTGGCGAGTCCGCGCGCACCACGATGCCAAAGGTGTAACCGGTCAGGCAGGCCACATAGGTGAAGTCCACCATCGGGTCGAACTGCATTTTTTGCATATGCGGCAAGCGCAGCACGCCAATGGTGAGTTGCGACAGTGTGTAACCATCGGGCTTGGCGCTGACCAACTCGTTAGGGCCTAGCATGCCGCTGGCGCCGCCCTTGTTCTCAATGATCACCGTATTGTTCAAAATGCGTGCGGCGCTCTCTCCAATGACACGCATGACCGCATCCGTCGAGCCGCCCGCAGGCCAAGGGCAAATCAGTTTGATGGGGCGTGAGGGGAAACTGCTTTGCGCCAATGCGGGCAGGGCGATGCTGGCGGCACCGGCCAAGCCGGCTTGCAAGATCTGGCGACGAGGAAAGATTGAGGTCATGAAAAATTCCTTGAATTCTGTTCGGTTCTTATTCGGCTTTGGCGCCAGACTCTTTGACCACTTTGGCCCACTTGGCAATTTCCACCGCCTGATAGCGCGCCAATTCATCAGGGCTTGAGAGCACGGGGTCTAGGCCAATGGTTTTCAGGCGCTCTTGGATATCTGGCAACTTGAACACGCGCACCACTTCGGCGTTGAGTTTGTCGATGACGGCGCGTGGTGTGTTGGCTGGGGCGAACATGGCAAACCAGGTGGTGGCTTCAAAGCCCGGCACAAACTCGGCCATGGTCGGCACATCGGGCGCAGCGGGTGAGCGCTTGGCGGTGGTTTGGGCCAGCGCGCGGATCTTGCCTTCTTTGGCCATGGGCAGGGCGGAGGGCATGTTGTCGAACATCAATTGAATGCTGCCGCCCACCAAATCAGGAATCGCAAACTGGCGGCCCTTGTAGGGGATGTGGGTCATCGACGTGCCGGTCATGGATTTGAACAACTCGCCCGAAACGTGGACGGAGGTGCCTGTGCCAGGGGAGCCGAACGACAGCTTGTTCGGATTGGCTTTCATGTAGGCGATCAATTCCGGCACCGACTTGACCGGCAGATCGTTGTTCACCACCAGCAAGTTCGGGGCTGAAGCGATGAGCGAGATGGGCGTGAAGCTCTTGACCATGTCGTAGGGAATTTTGTCGTACAGCGAGCCATTGATCGAGTGCGTGCCCACCGTGCCCATGACCAGGGTGTAGCCATCGCCTGCCGATTTGGCGACAACGTCGGCGCCAATGTTGCCGCCCGCACCGGGTTTGTTGTCGATCACCACGGGCTGGCCGAGTTGCGCTTTTTCGCTGAACAAACGGGCCAAAATATCGGGCGCTCCACCGGGGGTGAAGGTCACCACCAGCCGGATCGGTTTGACCGGGTAGGTTTGCGCTTGAGTGAGTGTGCAGCTCAAGGTGGCAGCCACCAGCAGTGAGAGGCTGATGCCGCGTCGGAATCCGGAAATAGAGCGTGGTGAAGTCAGGGCGTTGGGAAAGGCAAAAGGCATGTGGTTTTCTCCTTGGCCTGACTGTAGGCGGCACCCTGTAGATGGGCGATGGTGAAAACCCTCTGTGGGCCGCGGTTCTTGTCGTCTGCGGGACCCCAGTGAGGCCGCTCTTTGCGTCATTTGCATGGACGCAAGAGGCGATTTCGAATTAATCGTCCACGCTGGCAGACCAGCGATCACCCCAACCCTGACCCGCGCGTTGCAGTTCGCGCCGGTCGCGCTTGGTCGGGCGACCGTGCTCAATGCTCAGTGCAGGCTCACGCGCCAGTTGGCGCTGCTCGGTCACTTTGGCGCGCAGGCTTAAGCTTTCAGGTGTTTCTTGATACAGCGCCTGCGCTACAGGTGCGGGTCCGCGCACCTGGCTCAAGCCCAGCACCAGCACCGTACGCGTCATGTCGCCTTGGCGGATCACCACCGTGTCTTGCGCTTTCACATCGCGCGAAGGCTTGGCCACCTGGCCATTGACCTGGACACGGCCTTTGTTGATGTCGTCGGTGGCCAGTGAACGTGTTTTGAAAAAACGCGCCGCCCACAGCCATTTGTCGATCCGCATGGAGTTCATGGATCGTATTGTGCCCGCAGTAACTGCGGGTAAAAGCCTATTCGCGGCGGATTGAAGGTTCGCGTGTGCGGGAGCACACCTTGAGATCGATGGACCTTTGCAAAAATCCGACACGCCGGTCCACTCTGTGGCTCAGGCCGGTTTTTTCAACAAGATTGAAGCAGGTGACGCCATGGAGAAAATGGACATTAAAAAAGATTTCAAAAGTTTGTACCATGCATCCGCCACAACCGTGGTGGAGGTCTATGTCCCCACGCTGAACTATTTGATGGTGGATGGGCAGGGCGATCCCAATACCGCGCCTGCTTATGTGAATGCGGTGCAAGCCCTGTTTGCGATGGCCTATGCGGTGAAGTTTCTTGTCAAAAAGAGCATCTTGGCTATAGATTACGGCGTGATGCCCTTGGAGTCGCTGTGGTGGGTTCAGGACATGTCAAAATTTTCCATCGACGACAAATCGAACTGGCAATGGACGGCCATGATCATGCAGCCTGCCTTTGTGACGTCCGACTGTGTGGCGGGCGCCATGAAGGAGGTGGCGAAGAAACGCCCTGCTCTTGATTTGAGCCAGGTTCGCTTTGCAACTTTTTCAGAAGGTCGCTGCGCGCAGACCCTGCACATCGGCCCCTTTTCTGAGGAGGGGCCCACGATTGCGAAGGTTCACCAGTTCATTGAGGCCAGAGGACAGCGCACTGGCAAGCACCATGAAATCTACATGAGTGACATCCGCAAAGCAGCGCCATCGAAATGGAAAACCATCATTCGCCAGTCGATGCAATGAGGTTCAAGCTGCGGTTGGAGTCATTTCACTCGCCAGCGCACAAGGCGTGAGCGCTAATGGGCATAGCCCTCACAAGCGCCTGCGTTGGGGCGTCCATTACATTCGCGCATCAAGCTGCGCTCGCGTTCGGGGATGGTTTCGCCATTGCCTTTGTCGGGCTTGGGGCGCTTGGCGCGCTTCACAGCATCTGTGGCGAATGCGGAGTTGCTGAGGCTCTGCGCCCAGCTCAAATTGAAAACACTGAGGACGCCAAAAAGGGCGATCGCACAAAGCGATGTACCCGCCAGCGTCCTTGACCTTGTTGACGTGCGCAAACGTTTCTCCCTGTCTGTTTTTGTGCGCTCATCTTAGAAATGTTGGCGCCATTTGCCAAGCCCGTCTGGGCTAACATCACAGCTCACTCCCAATGAAACCGACCATGAAGCCTTTTTTGCGCCAAACCGTTCTTGATGTTGAAGAGTCCCGCATCCGTGAGGTGGCCAACGCCGGCCTGGGCCGCAGCGATGTGCTGGCCTTCTGGTTTGGCGAGAGCGACGAAGTCACGCCGCAGGTGGTGCGCCAGGCCGCGATCGACTCGATCAACCAGGGCGAGACTTTTTACGCACACAACCTGGGTATGCACGAGTTGCGCGAGGCCGTATCCACCTACATGGGCGCTTTGCATGGCCCGATTGGCGTGGAGCGTTTGGCTATCACCTCGGGCGGCGTCAATGCCTTGATGCTGGCGGTCCAGGCGTTGGTGGATGCCGGCGACGAGGTGGTGGCCGTGACGCCGGTCTGGCCGAACTTGACGGCGCAAGCCGTGGTGATGGGGGCGGACTTGAAATGCGTGTCCCTCCAGCCTGTGAACGGTCAGTGGGTATTGAACATGGCAGCTTTGTTGACGGCCATCACCCCGCGCACCCGCTTGTTGATCGTCAATTCACCCAATAATCCCACGGGTTGGACCTTGACGCGCGAAGAGCAAGCGACCTTGGTCGCCCATTGCCGACACACCGGCACCTGGATTTTGGCGGACGAGGTGTACGAGCGCCTGTACTACGAGGGCGACACGGCCAATGGCGCCGCGCCTTCATTTTTGGATGTGAGCGCGCCTGATGACCGGTTGGTGGTGGTGCACAGTTTTTCCAAGAGCTTTTTGATGACGGGTTGGCGCCTGGGTTGGCTGGTCATGCCCCCCGCCATGACGCAGGCTATGGGCAAATTGATTGAGTTCAATACGTCCTGCGCCTCGGTGTTCACACAGCGCGCGGGCATTGCCGCCTTGCAGCACACCGCAGAAATCACGCCGCAGGTGGTGGCGCACCTGAAGCAGTGCCGCGACACTCTGGTGCCGCTGTTGCAAGCCCTGCCCGGGGTGGAGTTGGCCCCGGCACGAGGTGGAATGTATGCATTTTTCAAGTTGAAAGGCCACCTCGACTCGGTTGCCACGGCCAAACGCTTGGTGGTGGAGGCCGGTTTAGGCCTGGCGCCCGGCGAAGCCTTTGCCCCCGAGGCGCAGGGCTGGCTGCGTTGGTGCTTTGCCTCCCAAGACCTGGCGCGACTGGCGCAAGGCGTGGAGCGGCTGCGGGGCTGGCTGTAACGGGTTATAATCTGAAGGCTTTGCATGGTGTAAGGCAGCACGCTACAGGTCAATCCAATCTGCAGCGCAAGTTCAAAACCTCGCTTTTTCTTCGGAAGTTTTTTCCGAATTAAGTGAAATACAAGGAAATAAAGATGATTGCATCTTCTATCAAGGCTGAGGTCGTCAAGGCCAATGCCCGCGCCGTCAATGACACGGGCAGTCCAGAAGTCCAAGTGGCTTTGCTGACCGCTCGCATCAACGAACTCACACCTCACTTCAAAACCCACGCCAAAGACCACCACGGTCGCCGCGGTTTGTTGCGTATGGTGAGCCGTCGTCGTAAATTGCTGGACTACCTCAAGTCCAGAGATGCTGACCGTTACATTGCGTTGATTGCCAAACTTGGCCTGCGTAAGTAATCGTCTCTTCAGATGAATAAGGCGCCTGAGTTAGCTCGCTAGCTCAGGCGCTTTGTACATTTGGTTTTCTAAATAGAGCGTTTTCGGACTTTGTCAGAACGAACCCGCGCTGTGTCATTCCACCAGCCATTGCAGGTGTCTTGTGGAATGGCATCGTGTTCAGACTGTCAAAAACCGGGCTTTCCGTGCAGCCAGATGCACTTGTTTTTCAGGAGTACTGAACCATGACCATTTTCAATAAAGTCACTAAAACCTTCCAGTGGGGCCAACACAAGGTCATCATGGAAACCGGCGAAATCGCCCGTCAAGCTTCCGGCGCTGTGCTGGTCAACATCGAAGACACCGTGGTCTTGGCCACAGTGGTGGCGTCCAAGATCGCCAAGTCCGGTCAAGATTTCTTTCCACTCACCGTGGATTACATTGAGAAAGCTTACGCCGCAGGCAAGATCCCCGGCAGCTTTTTCAAGCGTGAAGCCAAGCCCAGCGAACTCGAGACATTGACCAGTCGTCTGATTGATCGCCCGATCCGTCCCTTGTTTCCAGAAGGCTTCTACAACGACGTGCATGTGGTCATCCACACCGTGTCCTTGAACCCTGAAGTCGACGCCGACATTGCTGCGATGATCGCCGTGTCTGCCGCTTTGTCGATCTCTGGCATTCCTTTCACTGGCCCTATCGGTGCAGCCCGCGTGGGTTACATCAACGGCGAATATGTCTTGAACCCGGGCCAGACCCAGCGCAAAGACAGCCAGATGGACCTGATAGTAGCCGGTACCGAAACTGCCGTGTTGATGGTCGAGTCCGAAGCCCAGCAATTGTCTGAAGAGATCATGCTCGGCGCCGTCGTGTTCGGTCACGAGCAAGGCAATATCGCCATCACCGCGATCCACGAATTGGTGCGCGACGCTGGCAAACCAGCCTGGGACTGGACAGCCCCAGCCAAGGACGAGCCTTTGATCGCCAAGGTCAATGCTTTGGCCGAAGAAAAATTGCGCGCGGCCTACCAAATCCGCAACAAACAAAGCCGCACACACGCTTGCCGCGAAACCTACGCCAGCGTAAAAGCCAGCCTGAAAGCAGAAGGCATTGAGTTTGATGGCGTCAAGGTCGAAGGCATGTTGTTCGATATCGAAGCTGGTATCGTGCGCAGCCAGATCTTGGCCGGCGAGCCCCGCATTGACGGCCGCGACACACGCACGGTGCGTCCTATCGAAATTCGCAACAGCGTGTTGCCACGCACCCACGGTTCTTCCTTGTTCACCCGCGGTGAAACTCAGGCTTTGGTGTTGACCACCTTGGGCACTGAGCGTGATGCCCAGCGCATTGACGCTTTGGCCGGTGAGTACGAAGACCGCTTTATGCTGCACTACAACATGCCTCCCTTTGCCACTGGCGAAGTGGGCCGTATGGGTTCGACCAAGCGCCGCGAAATCGGCCACGGCCGTTTGGCCAAGCGTGCTTTGGCCGCCGTGTTGCCGAGCAAAGAAGAGTTCCCGTACACCATGCGTGTGGTGTCTGAAATTACCGAATCCAACGGCTCATCGTCCATGGCTTCGGTCTGCGGTGGTTGCTTGTCCTTGATGGACGCTGGCGTGCCGATGAAAGCCCACGTGGCTGGTATTGCCATGGGTCTGATCAAAGACGCCAACCGTTTCGCGGTGTTGACCGACATCTTGGGTGACGAAGATCACCTGGGCGATATGGACTTCAAAGTGGCCGGTACAACCAACGGCATCACCGCTTTGCAAATGGACATCAAGATTCAGGGTATCACCAAAGAAATCATGCAAGTCGCTTTGGCTCAAGCCAAAGAAGCGCGCATGCACATTTTGGAAGCCATGCAGTCGTCCATGGGCGAAGCCAAGACCGAAGTGTCTGATTTCGCACCCAAGCTCTTCACCATGAAGATCAACCCCGAGAAGATCCGTGACGTGATCGGCAAAGGCGGCGCCACCATCCGTGCGTTGACCGAAGAAACCGGCACACAGATCAACATCAACGAAGACGGCACGATCACCATCGCTGCGACCGACAGTGCCAAGGCTGAAGAAGCCAAGCGCCGCATCGAGCAGATCACCGCTGAAGTTGAAATCGGCAAGATCTACGAAGGCCCCGTCACCAAAGTGCTGGACTTCGGCGCTTTGATCAACCTGTTGCCAGGCAAAGACGGTTTGTTGCACATCAGCCAGATCGCGCACGAGCGTGTGGAAAAAGTCTCTGACTATTTGACCGAAGGTCAGATCGTCCGAGTCAAAGTTTTGGAAACCGACGAAAAAGGCCGCGTCAAGCTGTCCATGAAAGCTTTGCTCGACCGCGCACCTGCGCATTCCGGCGAATAAATCGTTCTTCGCTTCAGTGAATTGACAGGGGCTCCAGCAGTGGGGTCCCTGTTCTGCCTAAAGGTCATGCACATGCAAGTTATTGAAATCAATGCGTTCGGTGAACCCTCTGCACTGGTACCGGGCACACGCCCTGAGCCCGTGGCGGGTGCCGGTGAGTTGCTGATTCGGGTCACGGCCAGCGGCATCAACCGCCCGGACGTGTTGCAGCGTAAGGGCCTGTACCCCGTGCCGCCCGGCGCCTCGGACATTCCGGGCCTGGAAGTGGCGGGCGTGGTTGTGTCTGGTGACAGCGCTGCCATGGCTGAAGCGGGCTTGAAAGTGGGTGACCGCGTGTGCGCCCTGGTGGCCGGCGGTGGTTATGCGCAATTGTGCGTGGCCCCGGTGGTTCAGTGCCTGCCCGTGCCCCAAGGCTTGAGCGACATCGAAGCGGCTTCTTTGCCCGAGACCTTCTTTACGGTGTGGAGCAATGTGTTTGACCGTGGCCGTTTGCAAGCGGGTGAAACCTTATTGATTCAAGGCGGCTCCAGCGGCATTGGCGTGACCGCGATCCAGATGGCCAAAGCCGCTGGCGCGACGGTGATCGTCACCGCAGGCAGCGACGACAAGTGCCAGGCTTGCCTGGCCTTGGGCGCAGACCATGCGATTAATTACCGCAGCCACGACTTTGTGGCTGAGGTCAACCGCATCACCGGTGGGGCAGGGGTGAATGTGATTTTGGACATGGTTGCAGGCGACTACGTGGCGCGTGAAATTCAAGTCATGGCCGAAGATGCCCGCTTGGTGATCATTGCCACGCAAGGCGGTAATGACAGCCAAATGAATGCAGGCTTGGTGTTGCGCAGGCGCTTGACCATCACCGGCTCCACTTTGCGTCCGCGTCCCGTTGCCTTCAAGGCGGCGATTGCGCAGAACTTGAAATCCCGTGTCTGGCCTTGGTTGGCCTCGGGCCAGATCAAGTCAGTGATCCACAGCGTGTTTGATGCTTGCGCGCCTGGCCAAGGCTTGCCCAGCGGCGCGGCGCAAGCGCACGCGCTGATGGAAAGCAACCAGCATGTGGGCAAAATTGTGCTGACATGGAACAACGCATGAAGCAAAAGCTGATCGTCGGCAACTGGAAAATGAATGGTAGCCTGGCTGCCAATCAGGCTTTGGTGCAAGGCGTCTTGGCCGGCCTGCAGGGCCTGCACGTTCAAGCGGCGGTTTGTGCGCCGGCGGTGTACTTGGCGTCCTTGCACACTTTGTTGCAAGGGCAAACGGCTTTGAGCGGCGGTGCGCAGGATGTGTCCATGCACGAGGCTGGCGCTTTCACGGGCGAAATTTCAGCCGCCATGTTGCGCGAGTTTGCCGTGCGATATGTCATCGTGGGCCATTCCGAGCGTCGCCAATACCATGGCGAGCAAGATGCGCAGGTGGCCCTCAAAGCCCAACGCGCCTTGAGCGCGGGCGTGACGCCGATTGTGTGTGTGGGCGAAACATTGGCCGAGCGCCAAGCCGGTCGCACCGAAGAAGTCGTGAAACGCCAATTGGCCGCCGTGATTCACACCAACGGTCACTGCATCAGCGAGATTGTGGTGGCGTACGAGCCGGTCTGGGCCATTGGCACGGGCCTGACCGCCACCCCCGAAGAAGCGCAGCAGGTGCACCATGTGTTGCGCCAGCAGCTGAAAGCGGCCACGGCGCAAGCCGACGCTATTTCTATTTTGTATGGCGGCAGCATGAATGCCGCTAATGCTTTGACTTTGCTTCAGCAAGCCGACATTGATGGCGGTTTGATTGGTGGTGCATCGCTCAAAGTTCCAGATTTTTTGGCCATCATGGCCACCGCTTCGCACTGTGCGCAAGCGTCTTGATTGTTTACGTTTAGGAGTACCCCATGAACCTCATGATCAACCTGATTTTGGCGGCACAAATGTTGTCAGCCCTGGCCATGATCGGCCTGATCCTCGTCCAGCACGGCAAGGGTGCAGATATGGGCGCGGCCTTTGGCAGCGGCAGCTCGGGCAGTTTGTTTGGTGCCACCGGTGGCGCTAACTTTTTGTCTCGCGCTACAGCGGTTCTCGCGGCGGTGTTTTTCACTTGCACTTTGTTGCTGGCTTATTTCGGCACCCCGCGTCAAGTCAGTACCGGCAGCGTGCTCGAAGGCGCCGCAGTGACTGCACCGGCACCGGTGGAGACTGGACCCGCATCGCAAATTCCTGGCAACGCGCCTGCGGCTTCCGCTGCGCCGGCAAGCCCCGCAGCACCTGCCAAGTAAGCTGGCGTTCAGTTCCGACTTCACTCTCAAATATCTGATTTTCCGTAAGGGAATGGGCAGCTTTTCAGGGTAAACTATTAGTTGTTTCGGTGAGCTAAAACCTGTAAAGGTGCCTCATGCAAACCGAAGTAAGCAAAACCCGCCGTCGTGGTGAAATTGGTAGACACGCTATCTTGAGGGGGTAGTGGCGAAAGCTGTGCGAGTTCGAGTCTCGCCGACGGCACCAACAATGTACAAGCGCCTGAACGCATTCAGGCGCTTCATCCGGTGATTTGCAATTGACATGATGAACTTAGACCAGTACCTCCCCATCCTGTTGTTCATCTTGGTCGGCGTCGCTGTGGGCATCATCCCGCAGGTGCTGGGCTACATCTTGGGGCCCAATCGCCCCGATAGCGAAAAAAATTCCCCCTACGAGTGTGGCTTTGAGGCCTTTGAAGACGCGCGCATGAAGTTCGATGTGCGCTACTACCTCGTGGCGATCTTGTTCATTTTGTTTGACCTTGAAATTGCTTTCCTGTTTCCTTGGGCTGTGGCCTTGAAGGAAGTGGGTATGGCCGGTTTCTTGGCGGTGGTGATTTTCTTGGCCATTCTGGTCGTGGGCTTTGTCTACGAGTGGAAAAAAGGCGCCCTCGACTGGGAATGACAGCGAGCTTCAACAAGGATAAATGCGATGATTGAAGGCGTGATGAAAG